>JBKPEE010000231.1:0-9327 GCA_046728235.1 Acidobacteriota bacterium | reverse complement strand
ACGCCATTCAGCCCTGTAGCGGCAGGAGACTACGCATTGCCAGTGTGCCGGAAGAGTCCGACGGTGCGCCCCGCTTGTTCGAAATCAATCTCGAAGAGTTGCTGGAACCTGATTATGCAGCCCTGCGTGCGCGCTTCAGAGATGAACCGGAGAATCATTGGGCGGCTTATGTCGCCGGCGCGTACTCGGTCTTGAGTCGGGAACGGCACGCATCGTTCAATGAAGCAGCGAGCGTCCTGATCAAGTCTGCCGTGCCGGAAGGCAAAGGCGTCAGTTCTTCTGCGGCGCTCGAGGTCGCTTCAATGCAAGCGCTGGCGGCAGCTTGCGAACTGAAACTACCGGCGCCGGAACTCGCGTTGCTTTGTCAGAAGGTTGAAAACCTGGTAGTAGGCGCACCTTGTGGCGTCATGGATCAGATGACTGCCGCCTGTGGTGAAGCTAATCAGTTGCTTGAATTGCTGTGTCAGCCCGCAGAACTGAAGGGCACCATCCGGTTGCCCGAAGATCTGGAGATTTGGGGTATCGATTCAGGCATCCGTCATTTTGTCGGCGGAGCTGATTATCGAACGGTGCGCACGGCGGCTTTTATGGGTTATCGCATCATCGCGGAACTCGCCGGACTTTCGTCAAACAAAACTGACGCCGGACATTTGGTTATTGATGATCCGTTGTGGAACGGGTACCTTGCCAACATTGCTTCGGAAGATTTTGAGCGAGAATATGCGCGGCGCATTCCCGAGCGGATGTCAGGCAGGGATTTTCTGGACAGGTATGACGGAATCACTGATACCGCTACGTCAGTTGACAGGGCCGTCGAATATCCAGTGCTCGCGGCGACGCGCCATCCGATTTACGAACACGCTCGCGTTAACAGCTTCGCTGCAATTCTGAAAGACTGGAAAGCCGGGAACGAACCCCGGAAATTGGGACAACTGATGTATGAGTCGCACGAGAGTTACTCAAGCTGCGGCTTGGATTCAGCGGGAACCGACGCCCTGGTTGCGCTCGTGAGAGAAGCGGCCGGTGACGATCTCTACGGCGCGAAGATTACCGGTGGCGGAAGCGGCGGCACGGTTGCAGTTTTAGGACGTCGCGGCGCGTGCGAGGCAGTTTCCCACATCGCGGCGCGTTATCGTGAGCAGACCGGTTTTAAGCCGGCGATCATCTCAGGATCATCGCCGGGCGCAAATGCTTTTGGATATCTGAAGCTTGCCGGAGATGGAGGCATTTAAATGAAACCAATCAAAGTTCTTTGTCTGGCGATGATGTGCAGCGCAATGCTGCTGCTGCTCAACTTTGACGCGCAGGGCCAGGCAAAAGTTACCAAAGAGAGTTTTGGAAAGACCGCGGATGGACAAAACGTCGATATCTACACGTTAACGAATAGCCGCGGAGCCGAAGTCAGGATTACCAACTACGGAGGCACGGTCACCTCGCTTAAGGTTCCGGACCGCAATGGGAAGTTCGACGATGTCGTTCTCGGCTTTGACAATCTCGATGGTTATTTGAAAGCCACGGCGTACTTTGGGGCGATTATCGGCCGCTACGGAAATCGCATCGGCAAAGGTCGCTTCACGCTGCACGGCGTGGAATACCAGCTGGCTACTAACAATGGGGAAAACCATCTGCACGGCGGCATCAAGGGGTTCGATAAAGTTGTTTGGAATGCGAAGCCGCTGAAACTCCCGAACGGCGCCGCGCTCGTGCTGACCTATCTGAGCAAAGACGGCGAAGAAGGCTATCCGGGAAATCTTTCGGTTAAGGTCGTCTACACACTGACGAACACGAACGACTTGAAGATTGATTATTCGGCTACGACCGACAAAGACACAGTCGTTAACCTGACGCATCACTCGTATTTCAATCTGGCGGGGCAGGGCAAGGGAGACATTCTGAATCATCGATTGTGGATCAATGCCGCCCGTTTCACGCCGACCGATGCGGGTTCAATTCCGACCGGCGAACTGCGCAACGTTCACGGGACGCCGTTTGACTTCACGCGCCCGACTGCGATTGGCGCGCGCATAAATCAGGACTACGAGCAGCTGAAGTTCGGCAAAGGCTATGATCATAATTTTGTGCTGAACGGCAGGATGGGCGTTTTGCGTCGGGTGGCGCGCGCGGCGGATTCGACCAGCGGGCGCGTGATGGAAGTCTGGACCACCGAACCGGGGATCCAGTTTTATAGCGGAAATTTTCTTGACGGAACCTTGACGGGGAAGGATGGCAAGGTCTATCAACAACGCTACGGCTTTTGTCTGGAAACTCAGCATTATCCTGATTCGCCGAACAAGCCGGCGTTTCCCACGACGTTGTTGCGCAAGGGTGCCCGGTATCATACGACGACGATCTATCGATTCTCTGCCGCCAGGTAATGATTTACATGATAAAGCTCCTTCGTTTTTGTTTGCCCGTGCTGATTGCCTTTCTGATCCTCGGTGCGGTCAATGTCACGCGAGCGCAGGGAAGCCGGGTGACAGTTAAGGCCGTAAACAAGTTGAACCTTGCCCGGCCCAGTCAAACCATTGAAATTAGTGCCAGCGATCTGGCGCCGCTCGGCGAAAAGGATCTGACCAAGATTCATGTTCAGGATTCAGCAGGCAAGGAGTTACTTTCGCAGGCCGTCGATACGGATTATGACGACTATCACAAACCCGACATCGTGATCTTTCAGGCTGACTTTGGGCCGCATGAAACCAAAACCTTCACCCTGACCATCGGCGCCAAACACGAGTACGCCAAATCCGATTTCAAGGCTTATGGCCGTTTTGTGCGGGAACGGTTTGACGATTTCGCCTGGGAGAACGATCTCATCGCGCATCGCACGTACGGCAAGGCGCTCATCACCTGGAAAGGCGAGCCGTTGACCAGCAGCGCCATCGACATCTGGTCGAAACGCACCCCGAAGCTGGTCATCAACGACTGGTACATGGTCGATAACTATCACGCCGATAACGGTGAAGGGATGGACGATTATTCGGCCGGCGCGACCCGTGGCTGCGGCGGCAGCGGCATCTGGTCAAACAATAAACTTTACGCGCCGACGAACTTTGTAGATTCACGCGTGCTCGCCAACGGCCCGATTCGGGTGATGTTCGAACTGGTTTACGAGCCCTTCAATGCCGGCGGCTTGAACGTTTCGCAGGTCCTGCGCATCTCTTTGGATGCCGGCAGTCAGCTCGACCATTTCCAAAACTTGTACACGGTGCAACCTGCCGGTCAAATCGCGGTAGCAGTTGGTTTGAAAAAGGTGAAGGATGAACAGAAGGAATTTAACGCCGGCCGTGGCTGGCTGGCCATCTGGGAGCCGATGGAAAAGAACCAGGGCATGCAGGGAGTAGCTGCGATTGTGGACCCGGCGGTCCTGGCGGCGCCGGCCGAAGACGAGCGGAACAATCTCCTGGTGCTGAAACCAGGTGCAGCAAAAACTGTTTCTTATTGGGCTGGTTTTGCCTGGGATCGCGCCGGGAGCATCACCTCTGCCGCTAGCTGGAAAAAATATGTCGATGAGTTCGCCGAAGGACTGTCAACGCCGATTGAGGTGAGCCTTTCGCGTTGATGATCATTATGAATCGGATGAAGAGGATCACCAGAACGGGACCCGTGAATTTGGAGTGCGGCGACTCGTCGCCGCTTTCAAAAGCGCTAACAAGTCAGCGCACTCCAAAAAAACTTTTGTTAATCGCGGTAATGGTCCTGTCAACAGCCGCGGCGATCACCAAGGATCGACCGTTATTCCAGAGTGTTGCCGACACAGTCATTACGATCTGGAAAGACTATCCCGGCGCTGCGCCCGGCCGCCCCGCAAGGTGGACTTATGAGCAGGGCGTGGTTCTGAGAGGAATGGAAGAGGTTTGGAAACAGACACGCGATCGGCGGTACTACGATTACATTCAGCAGACTATGGATCGTTATGTCACCGACGATGGGGCGATCCGGACATACAAGACGGAAGAATACCAGTTGGACAATATTCTGCTCGGGCGCATGTTGCTGTTTCTTTACAAAGAGACAAAACAGGAGAAGTATCGAAAGGCGGCTGACTTGCTGCGCGACCAATTGCGAAAGCAGCCGCGCACTTCTGAGGGCGGCTTTTGGCACAAGCAAATCTATCCTTTTGAAATGTGGCTGGATGGACTCTACATGGCCGGGCCCTTCTATGCCGAGTATGCCCGGATCATTCATGAAGACACGGACTTTGATGATATCGCCAAACAATTTATTTTGATTGAGCGTCATACTCGCGATCCCAAAACAGGATTGCTTTATCACGGCTGGGATGAATCAAGAAAGCAACGCTGGGCTGATCCCGCGACCGGGCACTCGCCTAATTTTTGGGGACGCGCGATGGGCTGGTACGCGATGGCCCTTGTCGAAACACTCGATTACTTTCCACCAAATCATCCGCAAAGGAATGCCCTGATCGCGATCCTAAAGCGACTGGCTAACGCGGTCGCGAAATACCAGGACGATTCGACCGGCCTCTGGTATCAGGTTGTAGATCGAGCAGGAGTCAAAGGCAATTATTTCGAATCGTCGGCCGCCGCGATGTTTGTTTACGCCCTGGCGAAAGGTGCCCGTGAAAATTATCTTCCGGCTTCATATTTCCGCGTCGCCGAAAAAGGCTACGGCGGAATGCTGAAGCAGTTTATTCAAATCAGGCCCGACGGCATGGTTGACTTTAATGGCACTGTCAGTGTTGCGGGGCTGGGAGGCAACCCTTACCGCGACGGCAGTTATGAATACTATTTGAGTGAAAAGGTGGTCACTAACGATCCCAAAGGCGTCGGCGCATTGCTGTTGGCGGCGACTGAGATGGCCCGTTCCCCGGTGAAAAGGAAGCGCTAAATATGACAACCGACACTTACACACCACGACCTGAACACAAATTCACTTTCGGACTCTGGACCGTCGGCAATCGCGGCCGCGATCCCTTTGGTGATGCCACGCGGGCAAGTATCAGTCCGATCAAGATCGTCAAAGAGCTGAGCCGTCTGGGCGCTTATGGCGTCAATCTTCATGACAACGATCTGGTTCCGATTGACGCGACGCCGCAGGATCGCGATCGCATCGTTCGGGAATTCAAACAAGCTCTCGACGATCACGGCATGAAGGTGCCGATGGCCACCACCAATCTGTTCTACGATCCGGTTTTCAAAGACGGGGCTTTTACTTCCAGCGACGCCGGCGTGCGGCTCTATGCGCTGCAAAAGACGATGCGCTCGATGGACCTGGGCGCAGAGTTGGGCGCGCACATCTACGTCTTCTGGGGTGGGCGCGAAGGCGCAGAGGTTGATGCGGCGAAAGATCCGCGTGAGGCGCTGAAGTGGAATCGTGAAGCGCTCAACTTTCTTTGTGAGTATTCAATCGATCAGGGTTACGACTACAGGTTCGCGTTGGAAGCGAAACCGAACGAACCGCGCGGCGATATCTATCTGCCGACCACCGGAGCGATGCTTGGTTTCATTGCGACGCTCGATCATCCGGAGATGGTGGGGGTGAATCCCGAGGTGGGGCACGAACAGATGTCCGGTCTCAACTTTTATCACGTGGTGGCGCAGGCAATCGAAGCCGGTAAGCTCTTTCACATCGATCTCAACGATCAGAAAGGGCCGCGCTTCGATCAGGACCTGCGCTTTGGCTCGGAATCAATGAAGAACCTGTTTTTTCTGGTTAAGTTGCTCGAGGAATCCTACGACGGCCCGCGCCACTTCGACGCGCACTCTTATCGCAGCGAAGACGAAGCGGGCGTTTGGGAGTTCGCCGCGGGCTGCATGCGAAATTACCTGATTCTTAAAGACAAGGCTCGGCAATTCAATGAAGATGCCGAGATCCAGTCGCTGCTGTCAGAAATTCGCTCTGCATCTGCAGATAACGGAAAGCCCGAGGGCGGTTACACGCGCGAAAAAGCGGATCAGATCAAATCGCTAAAGCTGGATCGTGCCGAGCTGGCAAAGAGACAATTGCCTTATGAACGGCTGGACCAACTAACGGTGGACATTTTGTTCGGTGTTAGATGACAGTCGGTACGCACGCGTCCTCGGGTGCTCTGAGGAGAGGGGAATGTTCAGCCAAATGAATCCGGATCACTCAGCGAAGGCCTGGGCGGCAATCGGAGTGTTTCTATTCGGGACGGCTGTCTTCGCGCAGCAGGATTTCTCGAAAGGAGAGATCAAGGTCACAAAGGTCTCAGGCAACATCTACATGCTCGAGGGCGCCGGCGGGAACATTGCCGCTTCGGTCGGCGAAGACGGCATCGTGATCGTTGACGATCAGTTTGCGCCGCTGGCCGAAAAGATTCAGGCAGCGCTCAAAGGCATCACCGACAAACGAGTGCGCTTTATTATCAACACGCACTATCACGGAGATCATACCGGCGGAAACGAGCCGTTCAGCAATGCGGGTTCGACCGTGATTGCCCAGGACAACGTGCGCAAGCGTTTGCAAAGCGGCGGCACTTCCGGCAACGGCGGCGCAATAAAGATGGAAAACAAACCGGCCTCCACGGCGGCGCTGCCGATCATCACCTTCGAAAACGATGTCACCGTGCACCTCAACGGCGAGGACATCCGCGCGCTCCATTTTCCGGCCGGGCATACCGACGGCGATGCCGTCATTTTCTTTCCGAAGAATAATGTTGTGCACATGGGTGACGATTTTGTGCGGTATGGTTTTCCTTTTATTGATGTGGCCAGCGGCGGCAGCGTTCAGGGCATGATCAGTGCAATGGAGAAAACCATCGCCATGCTTCCGCCCGACGTAAAGGTAATCCCGGGACATGGCGCGCTTTCGAACCTCGACGACGTGCGGGCGTTCGTAAAGATGTTGAAAGAGACTTCGGCTGTTGTGCAGACAGCTATCGATCGGCACCAGACTTTGGAGCAGATGAAGCAGGCAAAGATTCTCGCTCCCTGGGAAAAGTTTTCCGGCAGCTTCATCAACACCGATGCCTTTATCGAGACGCTTTACAACTCTCTCACCGGCCAAAAGGGGATGTTTGTGAAGCACAATTGATGATCTATAGCCGCGACGATCCATCACGTGTCATATGGGCTTTGCCTCAAAAGTCGATTAAGCGTGGTAATGAGTTTCGTGTTGCTTCGTGTGATTTCGCGGATCGTTTCTCTTCGTTGGTGAAACAAGGAGAATCCACGAAATCACACGAAGCAACACGAACACTCCTGACCAGAGAGCTAGATCTGAATTTTGAGGCAAAGCCTCGGTGCGGGATATTCGTGCGCTCGATTGACCCGGACTATCGTATAGTAAAGCCCAAAACGATTCACGTCGGCAACGGATGGGAGGGATCTGAGCATGAATATGAAAAGTGTTCTCGAGAATCTCAAGGGAAAATCGATCACGGTAAAAGTTGACCTTTCGGCCGGCGTTATCAGCATTCAATTGAAAGCTCCAAATGCTCCTGAGAGCTACGACAGCATCATCACCGTAGGAGACGATGTGTTCCTCGTCAACCATCATTCGATCGGTTCCAATAAGGAACATTATCTGAGTATCGCGCACGTTATCGAGGTTGAAGCTAATTGATCGATTTGCGCGAGTTTGAAGGGACGATTGGTTTCTATAATCATTGAGCGCCTGACGGCGCTTGCGAACGGTTCTTGACAATGAACAGTAACTCGCCCGACGGCCGCGACGCCCTCGAAATCCTGAGCCAGGTGAGGAGTGTCCTCTTGATAGACTGGCCGCACACCGGAGTTCCGCGCGCCCTGCTCGAGTCGGAATTCCAGGTCCTTGGCTATGCTCCGGATCGGTACTCGAACGCAGAGCTGGCGCGCGAGCGACCCGCTGACGAATTCGTAACCGTTTATGCACCAAAGGATTCCTCTGAGAAGAATTTCCTAGTGTTTCGAAAGAGAGATTCACCGCCCGATCACGTCGACGCGGTTGTGGTTTATCGGCCCGCGGAGGAGGTTCATGCCATAGTCATGAAACACGTGCTCCCGCTTCATGCTCGAGTGCTCTGGTTGCAACCGCCAATCGATTCCCGCGACGCGCGGCTCCTGGCTGCTGAACACCGGCTGCGTTTTGTCCAGGGAGTGGACATCGCTGAGACGGCGCGCATGGTCCGTCACGAGCGAAACAGGGTAACGAGCCGACGCTCGTGACCAACAGGACAACAATTCGATGAAGATCTGTATTGCTCTGTTGCGAGGGATCAATGTCGGTGGCAAGCATGCCTTGTCCATGAAGGAGCTGGCCGCGATGCTCGACGAATTCGGTGCGCGCCAGATCAAAACCTACATCCAGAGCGGCAATGCAGTGTTTGTGTGGAATCGCAAAGACCTTTCACGGCTGACGCACAATCTGAGAGCGGAGATTAGGAAGCGCCGCGGATTTGACGCCCACGTCTTAGCGTTAGAGTTGGAAGGCCTGGAAACCGTTATTCAGCAGAACCCGTTTCCGGAAGCGGGAGAGGACTCGGCAGCTTTGCACGCGGGCTTCCTTGCCGCCGTGCCTGAGAATCCCGATCTAAGAGCGCTTGAAGGTCTGAAGAGCGAAAGCGAACGATTTCGACTTGTCGACAGTGTTTTCTATTTGTACGCGCCTGACGGCGTAGGTCGCTCAAAGCTGGCGGCCAGGGCTGAACGGTTGCTCGGCGTGCCGATGACCGATCGCAATTGGAGAACCGTATGTAAGCTCTGGAAGATGGCGCAGGAATTAAAGGGCTCCTGAGACGCTTTGCTGCCAAAGTTCTTTTCTGTTGTCCGCGAAGCGGACTGAATGAAAATAGCCCAGCGCTTTAGCGCTGGGTGGACACGCGATTTGATTGGAAGTCCGTGAAGCGGACGACTGAAACCAACACGATTTTCACGAGAACTTCAACTCAGCCGTCCGCCCACGGACTCACCAATACCTGGATCTCCGATCCCACCGATAAATCGGTGGGCTACTATCATTCGTCGGCTTCGCCGACTTTTGCAGCAAAGGCTCCCGAGGCCAGCGTTAGCGATCGGTTAATTCGATCCAACCAGTCCTCGGCTGAAGACGAACTACATAAGCGTCGCGCTCTTTCGTGACTGACGATCGCGGATGATATGTCCCAACACTGGGAAGTTTAGCCGGCTGCTCGATATGCAGACGCGCCTGCGCCGTATCTGCCGTCCGCGAGGACAGCCCAATCCCAATAGTATTTGTGCTCGTGTTGACTTGAACCGTCTCGAATCTTCCGGCATCGAGCGTCAACCAAAGACCAACGCGTTACTTGGTGATGATGAACAGCGCAAGCTTCATCTGGTGCTGCAGATGGACCGTTTTGCAACTGCGGAACCGATTGTGCTCAAGGAAGATCTGTCAGAGGTGCGCTTC
>JBKPEE010000230.1:0-8035 GCA_046728235.1 Acidobacteriota bacterium | reverse complement strand
GATGAGCAGCGCGTGATACTCAGGCATTGGCGGATGGCCCGGATCGCGAATCGAATAGGGAATGGCCTTGAGCCGATCTAGTGCGGCGCGCAATACAGCATGATTGTCGGTGAGTTGCTGAAGGAAACCGATCTGCCCGCTGGCTGAAGTAATCACAACTTCGTCATTCTGTCCCAATTCATCGGCGATAAACTTAGACAGGTTCTTCCGCAAATAAACGAGGTCACCGGGCGAGAGATGAAGATCATCAATGTAAAAAAGTATCGTCCGTCCGCCGTCCAAATCGATCGCCGGCGTCTTGCCAACCGGCGTTTGCATGCCGCGCGCGGCGGCTAATTGGGCTTCCTCGCTGGCCGAGCCCGCGTTAACTCTTTCAAAGAACTCAATCGGCCGCGATTTACCATCCACCCGCAAGTCGAAATCGTCTCGCGTCAAGCCGTTGACGAAATGGCCCTGCTTGTCAAAGACCATGACATCTGTCTGCACGATATCGGTGTAAACGCGGATGACGTCATCGGGCGATCTTTCTTTCTGAGCGTTCTGCGCAATCGTCGCTGAGACGAAGCCGAACGATAGTGCCAGAGCTATCGTTGCTAAGCAGAGTGGCGACTGGTGGCGCATGGTAAATCGAAGAGCTTCTCGGTCAGTCCACAATTAGCAGGTCATTGGCGAATAATCAATGAATCTATGCTAATCTGCCTCGCGAAAAACCCAGACATGAGAAGGGGAATCCCGATGCGAATCCATACGCTGGCGGTCGCCATATCTTTGTTCGCGCTGCTGTTTTCGGCTTGCGCGGACCCAGCCGCGAACAAACCCAAAGCGTCAGTCGGCAACGCTGCGCCGGAAGCGAACATGCCCAAGCAAGGCAGTGAGACGCTGACGCTCTCGCCCGATAACTCAAGGATCGATTTCGTGGCTGCCAAGGTGACGCGTAGCCATAACGGATCGTTCAGGCAATTCAGCGGCACGATCGATTTGCTGAACAGCGATCCAGTGCAAAGCGTTGTTTCGATCGCGATTGATACCGCGTCCGTCGTTACCGACGAGCCCGATCTGACCAAGCACTTGCAGACTCCGGACTTCTTCGATGTGGGTAAATTTCCGAAGGCTAATTTCGTTTCTACCAGGATTGAGCCCAGCACGGCAAATGGCGCCACCCATTCAATCACAGGGAATTTCGATTTTCATGGCGTTAAGAAGTCGCTCAGTTTTCCGGCAACAATTCAGGTTGCGCCAACCAGCGTTTCGGTCAGCGCCGAATTCGCCATCAATCGAAAAGATTTCAATCTCACCTATCCAGGTAAGGCTGATGATTTGATTAAAGATGGCGTGGTCATCAAGCTGAGCTTAAATGTTCCACGAAAGCCGTGATGAACCATTGCGATGTTTAGAGTCGGGCTCCTGCCCGACTTGGCCCGCTCTGGGACGAGTTTTTAGTAGATGCTCAATCAAGCTGTAACCCACTATCACGAACTTCTGAACGATCGCGAACTGTCGGAAAAGTCGCTGGTCCTTCTCGATGAAGGCCTGGATCGCGCGAAGTTAATCTTCGGCGGACGCCGCTTGTCGCCGTACCTGCGTCCGCACTTCATTACCGAAGATGATTTTGCGCAGGTCGTGCGCGTTTGCGAAACCGTCTGGAGCGCGATTGAGAAGGTCAAGGACGCGGCGGTCGCAGACGAATCTCTGCTTGATGAGCTTGGATTAACGCCAATTGAACGAGAATTAGCACGCATCGATCCCGGTTATCGCGCTGTCTCTCCTACAGCGCGGCTCGATTCATTTCTGACTGATGAGGCGTACAGCTTTGTTGAGCTGAATGGCGAGAGTCCGGCGGGCATCGCTTATGCCGACGCTGCTTTCGAAATCTTCGCGCAGCTGCCGGTGATGAAGCGGTTCGCGGAACGCTATCATGTCAGGCGGTTCGAGGGTCGGCCCTTGATGCTCAAGGTCCTTATCGACTGTTACGAAGAGTTTCTGGGACGTAAACCAGAGCGGCCGCCTCAGATCGCGATCGTCGATCTCAAAGGAATGCCCACGCAAAAAGAATTCGAGCTCTTTCGCGAGTATTTCGCAGCACAGGGTTATCCATCGATTATTGCCTCGCCGGATGAACTGGAATTCAGATCGAACCGATTGCGCGCCGGCGATTTTGAAATCGATATTGTTTACAAGCGGCTGCTGGTGAACGAATACCTGCCGATCATGAAAGAGCAGCCGGCGCTGCTCGACGCCTACCGCGCGCGCGGGGTATGCATGGTCAACAGCTTTCGGTCAAAGACAATCCACAAAAAGGCGCTGTTCGCGGTGCTCACAGATGCACGCTACAAAGGGCTGTTTACTCCGGCAGAACAGGAGATGATCCTGGGTCATGTTCCCTGGACCCGGCGCGTGCGCGCCGGCAACAGCGATTACTTCGGCGACGAGATCGATCTCCTGGAGTTCATCGATCAGCACCGGCAGCGTCTTGTGCTCAAACCCAATGATGATTACGGCGGCCATGGGATTTACATCGGCTGGAACACGGATGAGATCGGGTGGGACGAAGCTATTCACAACGCGATGGCCAACGGCGATTACCTGGTGCAGGAACGCGTGCCGACGGCGCGCGAGATCTTTCCGTTCCTCACACCGAACGATACAGTTCAATTTGTCGAGCAGCTGGTCGATCTTGACCCCTTGCTCTTCAATGGCAAAGTCGGCGCGGCCTTTACGCGTCTGTCTTCGAGTGAATTGGCGAACGTGACTGCCGGCGGCGGCATGGTGCCGACTTTCGTGATTGATAAGAAGTGATTGGGGAGTTGAATTGCGACACCATCAGCCAGATCCATGGGTTAACATTATTGAGCAAATTAAACATTTCCAAGGTAAACGTCTAGTCGGAACACTGCGGAAGTATTGTTCGTGTGTCCAGTTTTGATTTTTATGCTCGCTGCTTAATATGTAATGCGGAGATGAAGGTTAGGGCGTTTTCTGGGGTAGCCGAGATTGAAGATGTATTCGATGCGGTCCTTGAGTGGATGTTGGACCCAAGTAACAGAGAGGTTGCGGAAAAGCGCATGCTCGAGATCAAGAATGACTTCGCTGATCTGAAATCGGAGTGAGGATCGCAAAGATCGCAAGACTGACGCCATGAGTTCACCGAATCGTGAGTGTTAACGGAGTCAGTACCATTTGCGTCAGCAAATGGGACCAAGGGCGTCGCAAAGTGCGTCTTGGTCCCATCCGCTCACGCAGATGGTACTGACTTCACTGCGGGTGACTACTGGAAGCGCAACCGTCCTCGATTGTTGCAGCCGGAACCAGAAGAAAGCGGTGACGTTTGCGCTCGAGTCAAGGCTGGCGGTCAGTTTGAGAACAATTCTCATTCTCGCCGCCGCTTTAGCGCGGCGGCATTTCTTTCGCTGGAAAACGAAAACCGTTTAAACGGTTTCCTTTGACTTCGTGTGGGCTTGGACACCGGGCTAAAGCCGCGGTGTGAATGAAAGATGCAAACTGAACAGAACCTCCTCCTCAAAACCTTGCCGTCCCACCAGAAAGTTGCTATCGTGTAATCCCGTGATTCCCACGGGCTCAAAATCCCAACAAATTGCGGTTGCAGTTATCCCGACTCGTTACCATGCGACGCGTCTTCCGGGGAAACCTCTGTTGCCGATTGCCGGAAAGCCCCTGGTCGTTTGGGTTGCCGAACGCGCCCGTGCGGCCCGAACTGTGTCGCGCACGATTGTAGCAACCGACGATACGCGCATTGCCGCCGCCGCCGATGCAGCTGGATTCGACGTGGTGATGACCCGTGCGGATCACAAAACCGGCACCGATCGCATCGCTGAAGTCGCGCACAACCTGCACGCTGAAATAATTGTAAACGTTCAGGGAGATGAGCCTCTGATTGATCCGGCGACGATTGATCGCGCGGTGAACGCACTAGCGAATGACCTGGCGTCGCAGATGAGTACGACATATGAGTCGATTGAGAATCCCGCCGACGTTGTGAACCCATCAGTAGTGAAGGTCGTCTTCGATAATGAAGGCTACGCGACAATGTTTTCGCGCCGGCCGATTCCGTTTGCTAAACAGGCCGTGGAGAAATACGGCTCTATCGAAGCAGCGTTGCGGGGCGAACCGGCGCTGCTTTTTCATTTTAAGAAACACACCGGGCTTTACGCCTACCGGCGTCAGTTCCTGCTCGAGTTCACGCGTTGGCCACAGTCTGAGCGCGAACGCGAAGAATCGCTCGAGCAAATGCGCGCGCTCGACCGCGGCGTAAAGATCAGAGTTGTGGAGGCGGCATCGCGCTCGATTGGGGTGGACACGGAAGATGATTTGGAGCGAGTGCGGGCGATCGTTGCTGAACAGATCGGTCTGGCGGCGGGTTGAGCATGCGGAAAATCATCGCGGAGATCGCTAGCACAGTAATAAAGAGTGGTAACGATTATATTTGGACGCACGTGGTGAAAGATAAGAAAAATGGCGGTCCTAATTAGCACCAGCGATCTAATCGGAATCGGAGTCATCGCCCTGCTGATACTCGGCGCACTGTTCGGCTTGAACCAACTTACGAAGCCATACAACGTCGCGAGCGAGGAAGAATTTCAGAAGCGACGGCGGGAAGGTCCTGGCTTGCTGAACGCTGCGGCGATGGGTTTGCAACAAGTGCTCGATCCTTCGGCGAAGAAAGCGGTCGAGGTGCAGCAGGATCTTCGGCGCGGAATCTATGACGATAGGGAAGAACCTGATGATCCGCCTGAGGCAGGGGCGAAATGAAGTCAGTACCGGGAGCGGTAGCGACCGGGTTAATCTTTCCGCAACGTCAATGTTTACACGATCACCCGGTCGCTACCGCTCCCGGTACTGACTTCATAATGGAGAAACTGATATGCCTAAATACATTTTCGTAACCGGCGGCGTGGTTTCCAGCCTGGGCAAAGGCCTGGCCGCATCTTCGATTGGCGCCTTGCTTGAGTCGCGCGGGCTGCGCGTGACGCTGATCAAACTCGATCCTTACCTCAATGTTGATCCGGGCACGATGTCTCCGTTTCAGCACGGCGAGGTTTTCGTCACTGACGATGGGGCGGAGACGGATCTCGATCTGGGTCATTACGAGCGCTTCACGCACGCGCATCTTTCGCAGGCGAACAACTGGACTTCGGGACGTATCTATCGCGAAGTGATCGACAAAGAACGCCGCGGCGACTATCTGGGCAAGACTATCCAGGTAATTCCGCACGTCACCAATGAAATCAAGGACGCCATTCGCAAGGTCACAGTCGACGGCGAGGCTGACGTCGTGATCGTGGAAATCGGCGGCACCGTCGGCGACATCGAGTCGCTGCCCTTCCTCGAAGCGATTCGCCAGATGGGCAACGAAGAGGGAAGGGAAAATGCCCTGTTCATTCACGTCACGCTGGTGCCCTTCATCGCGGCTTCCGGCGAGTTGAAGACCAAACCGACGCAGCACTCGGTGCGCGAGCTGCGCGAAATTGGTATCCAGCCCGACATTCTTCTGTGCCGATCCGACCGGCCGCTGTCGCATGATCTGCGTTCGAAGATTGCGCTTTTCTGCAACGTCAAGGAATCGGCGGTGGTTACCGCTCAGGACGTCGATACCATCTATGACGTGCCGTTGGCATTTCACGATCAGGGCCTGGATGAGCTGATTGTTTCGTCGCTGCACTTGAGCGAAACGGCGGCGGCAGCTGATCTGGCTGCCTGGCGCAAACTGGTCGATACGATTCGCGAGCCTTCTGCGGGCGAGACCGCGATCGCGATTGTGGGCAAGTATGTCGAGCTGGAAGATTCTTACAAGTCTCTGCGCGAAGCGCTGACGCACGGCGGCGTTGCCAATAACCTGCGGGTAAACATCAAATGGATCGAATCTGAAGAGTTGATGGACGATTCGAATTTCGAAGCGCGCCTGCGTGACTTTGACGCGATCCTGGTGCCGGGAGGTTTCGGCAAGCGCGGCGTCGAAGGCATGATTCGCGCCATTTCCTATGCGCGCAAAACGCGTACGCCTTACTTCGGCATTTGCCTCGGCATGCAGACCGCATGCATTGAATTCGCGCGCAATGCGTGCGACTTGAAAGACGCCGACTCGACTGAATTCAATCTCGAGACGCCACATCCCATCATTTTCAAGCTGCGTGACCTGGTGAATGTGGAAGAGATGGGCGGAACGATGCGCCTGGGCGCGTGGATCTGTCGTTTGTCCGAAGGGTCACTGGCGCGCGACATTTACGGCGGAGCGAGCGAGATTAGCGAGCGCCATCGTCATCGTTACGAATTCAACCCCGTCTTTCGCGAGACACTTGAGAAAGCGGGTCTCCGCTTCAGCGGCATCTCAACCGATGACAGGTTCGTCGAGATTATCGAGCTTTCTCGCGACGAGCATCCATGGTTCCTTGGCTGCCAATTTCATCCCGAATTCAAATCGAAACCACTGATGCCGCACCCGTTGTTTGCGTCATTTGTTCGTGCGGCGTTTCAGAATCGCCTGCAGACTGAGACGGTGCGAGAGCAGATGCCGGAGACTGAATCCGCGATTGAGAGAGCGGCGATCGGGGGTGAGAACTAGCGGTCGGCTAATTACACACAAAAGCCAGGACTTTGGGGTGCGGCGGCTTGACGCCGCTTTTATTCCTCTCGAATAAAGCGCCGACAAGTCGGCGCACTCCAAAATGCTTTACATCTGGCGCCATCGGCGCTTTCTTCCGTGCCTGGTTCCCGTTATCATCTGGCTGACAAATAATTTTTGAGGAGGACGTACGAACGATGCGACGCTATCTGCTTCCTTTGCTTCTTATCACGCTCATCTTCATTCCCACGGTCTTCTCGCAAAACCCTCAGGAGGATTCGTCACGGGCGGTTGCCGGCGGCGGAGTCACGGTCCCCGGCTGGACCGGAAAGATTGATGCGCGTGAAGCTTCGCAGGGTATGACACTGAACAACGCAAAATTCGCCAGGGAAGGCGACGCCTTTCACGTCATCACCGGGCCGGCGGTGACCTATTGGAACGCGGCGAACAAAGCCTCGGGCGATTACACGGTCACGGCTCATTTTCGTGAGGCCAAATTCATGAACCTCAACACCCATCCGCATCCTTATGGCATCGTGATCGCCGGCAACGATCTCGGCACAGATCAGCAGAGCTATCTCTATTGCGCGGCTTATGGCGATGGGAAATACATCGTACGCGGCATGGGGCCGGCGCCATTTCAAATGAACGGCCGCGGAACTCCTGATGCAGCGGTGAATAAGGCCGCCGCCGTGGGCCAACCGGTCGAGCAGGACATTTCGATGTCCGTGAAAGGCGACAAAGTCACGTGCTCGATTAATAACAAAGAGGTTTGGAACGCTGATAAGTCTGCGCTGGTCACCGCAGGCAAACTCAAGAGCACAGACGGCATTTATGGATTGCGCTCAGCTCATAACACGGAAGTGTTTGTAACCGGCTTGAAGATGACGAAGAATTAACGCGGTCGGAGACCGCGATGTTGGGGACACGAATAATGCGATCACGCGCACGATACGCGGATCACGTTTACTTCACATACTCCCAGTGCCAGGGTTCGTAGAAGTACGGACGAAAGCCGAAGCGCTCGGCATTTTGCACCAACCACTTGTAGGCAGGAGTATTAACCTGGATCGTGCGGTTGGCGTCTTTGGTATCTACTGGATCGCCACCCACGTACAGGTCCAGCGCCCGTCCGGTAAAGTGCGGGCTATTCATAGCCAGTCCGGCGCTGCCGGCATTCGGCGATTTGCGCCGCAGTTCTTCCTGATATTCCTTCGAGCGAAAAGCTGACACGATCTTGAAGTATTTCTCATCCGGTGCGAGATCGGTCGGCGAGGTATGAGCCAGCTTCAAAGCCGGGTCGGCAATCGCTGCTGCCAACATTCGTTTGTAAGCGGCGTAGGTGTTCTTTTCGACCTGACGCAAATCGTCGCGCCTCTCGGGATCGTAAAATTCCGCAGGCGGAACAGTGAGCAGTTGATCGGGGGTCGCAGGCGTCTTATCTTTCAGACGATTGGC
>JBKPEE010000229.1:0-18724 GCA_046728235.1 Acidobacteriota bacterium | reverse complement strand
CGGTGCGGGCGAGGGCGCCCGCGCTCCCAAAATTAACTAGCTCTTTCAACCGTAGTTTGATTTTTGAACTGCCGGTTCTCATACGAATGAAAAGCGGCGAACGCATTCGCGCTGGCCGCTTTGTTTTCCTGATTGTTTCGCCGGGCCGGGTCTGGCGATTGCTGACACTACCAGTTCAATTTCAACCCAAACTGAAACTGCCGCGGATCGAAAGCGGCGGTAGGCTGACTGTAGAAACGACCGTTGCCCGCCTGCTGGTGAAATGCGTTAACGTTGTCGATGAACGGTGATGCAGCGGCCTCGTTGAAGCGGTTGAAGAGGTTGAATCCTTCCGCGATGATGTCCAGCCGAAAGCGCTCGCCAAAATGAATCGCCCGCATTAGCCGCGCATCAAGCGACATGTACCTGTGGGTCAGTCCCATGTTGCGCGCCAGATCGCCGGTTGAAAACTGGCCGTTTGTGATCAGCGGCGTGCAACCGGCCGTGCCGGGCACGCATAACAATCCATTACCGGAAACCGAGGGTCGATCAGTCTGGTTTGACTGGTCGTTGTTCGTGTCCTGGTTGCTGAGGATATTGAACGGCCGGCCGGAAGAGACTTCAAAAATCGGCGCGACCGTAAAATCCGCCAGGAACCTGTGCCAACCGTCGCCATTACGCCAGGCGACGGGCGAAGCCAGCACACCGCTGAAAACGAAACGATGCCGCTGATCGAACAGCGCATCGCTGCGTTCAGGCCGCGTATTACGGTTGTCCTGCGGCAGCAGCAGTGTCTGGAGATCCGAAGAATCGTCGATGGCATGCGACCAGGTATAAGAAGCGAGGAACTGGAAGTTGTGCGACAAGCGTTTCTTGAGATCGAGATTCATCGCATGGTAGACCGAATTGCCGTCCGATACCTGCGCGTTGATCGAACCGAAAGGAGAGATCACTCCCGGACTTCGCAACGAGCCGGCCAGCTGCGCATCAAGCACCGCCTTGGTAACCAGGCCTCCGCTGGCGGACTGGGCCAGGAAATAATTCGGCGCGTTCGGCCGGAAGAAATTCGCGATCGCCGGCGAGACAATTCGGCCACGAGTGGGCGACAGCACGATCATGCCGGGAATGATATTTACCAGCGTATCGCCAGCCAGCAGCGGATTAGCGAAGGGGGCACCTGCCGGCAGGTTGGTCGGGAAGAAGCAGGTCGGCCCGGGACATGTCCCGCTGACCAGCAGCGCTTCAGTCGTGCCGGTCGGATTCCGATTCGCGTAACGCGCAAAGTTCGCGATTTGCAGTTCAGTGCGCGGCGCATTGATATCGAGCGGATGCGGCAGGTGATGTGCGCCGACAAACAGATAGCTGCCGGAGATGGCCATGTCCTTTGTCAGCTGCCGTTCGATGGTGAGGTTCGCCTGGTTGGCATACGCGTATTCGAAATTCTTGGTTACGGGCAGCGTGAAGGGGAGCACCGGTCCAAACCCCGGGAACGTCTGATCGTTGAAGCGCTGGCGACCAAACTGATATTGAGCGCCGGCGGCAACGCCGGGAGTCACAAACGAGGCAGGCAGGCCGACTGCCAGGCAAAACGGATTGGCCGCACCCGACGCCGTCCCTGAACACACGGTGCCCTGGAAAACCTGGGTCGCATTCAACAAGACCGTCGGGGAAGGACTGCCCGTAATAAAGACGCCCTGCTGTTGTTGGGCCGCGTCGCCAATGTCAGAGTTGAAGGCAATCGCCAGCAGCGGATGATCATAAAAGATTCCGATCGCGCCCCGCAGTACTGTTTTCGCATCGCCCTTGATGTCCCACGCGAACCCAAACCGCGGCGCGAAATTATTCTTATCGCGCGGGAAGCCCTGCTGCACGTTCACGGCGTCCTGTGCGGCCAGCAGATCCGATTGACTCAGCGTAATTCCGGAAAGTGGATCGATGAACGAAGGCACAGGCGGTACTGTTTGAGTCAACTCAACGTCGTAACGCACGCCGTAATTCAAGGTGAGATTGCGTCTGATTTTCCACGAGTCCTGCGCGAACCAGGCAATCGGCTTGTTATGAATCCGGCTTACGGGATTGCCATAGCCCTGAATGAAGTTTGAGGGCACGCCCAAACCGTACTGTTGCACGGCGGTGAAGTCCGGCGGCGACAGCGTGCCGACCGTGGGAAAAGCAGCCAGGGTCGTCGCCGACAATCCGCCAAAGTTAAAAAGGCCGGCAAAGTTCAATTCGAAGACAGCTGAAGGAATTTTGACCGAGGCGTAGTCGCCGCCGAACTTGAAGGTGTGCGTGCCGGCCACGATGTTGAGCGAGTCAGTCCATTCATAACGCGTTTCAGTGCGCACCACCGGCGAGAAAAGTTCGCGGCCGATGAAAGCCGTGCCGGAAATATTGAAAGCCACCGCATCAGGATTCTGCGATTTGAAAAGCGCGCGTCGCTCGCCGAAGTTGAATCTCAACTCGTTGACCATGCGATTCGATAAGGTAGAAGCCAGTGTCGCCACGAAAGAATAGTCTTTTACTTTCTGAATTCCGGTGCGCGAGAAATCGTTCTGACCCAGCGACTGGTTCTGTGATTCAACCTGAATACCCGTAATGGTGCTGGGGTTGTAACCGAACCGCACCGTCAGATGATGGTCCTTGGTGATCAGGTGATCGATGCGGACCGAGTTGAAGGTGGTCTTCTCCGTCACCGGAAACACTGACTGGAGTGCCAGCAGCGGGCGAAACGCGACGAATTGACCGGCCGCATTGGTAGTGGTGGAGGGGACCGGGGCGCCAGATATAAAGAAACGAGGTCCGATCTGTTGGCCCGCGGGAATTGCACCGCCCACGCTCAGCAACGGATTAGTTCCCGTCAGCGCGGTCACGCCACCGCTGGAAGCCAGCGCAGCATATTGAATTGCCGCGCCGGCGAGGGCCTGTCCCTGGGCAACGTTCGCCGGGACGCCCGACGCAATGAGCTGTCCTGCGGTGGTCAGCAATCCACTTACGTAGGCGCTCTGGCGGCCGGTGATATTGCCGAAGGTTTGCGTGAAAGGCAGAAACGGCGCGCCAATGGTCACGCTGCTGGTCAGTCCCTGACGAACATCGCTGGTGAAAAAGCCGGATTCATGCCGCTGTCTTTGCTCGAACGAACCGAAGAAGAAGGTCCGATCCTTATCAAATGTCCCGCCGAGTGTCCCACCGTATTGGGTTCGCGTGAACGGCGGTTCGGCGATGGGCGCAAAAGCATTGCGAGCCTGAAAGCTCCGATGCCGCAAAAAACCAAACAAGTCTCCGTGGAGATCGTTTGTGCCGCTCTTAGTAACCACGTTCACCACCCCGCCGGCGGAACGGCCGAACTCAGGCGCGAATGAATTGCTGACAACCTGAAACTCCTGCACCGCTTCCTGGCTGACAGTCGATCGCGACGCGTTTACCGAGTTGTCGGTATTATCCGCGCCGTCGACCTGCACCAGATTTGAGCGGCCACGCTGACCGCCAAAGTTCAGACCCGTAGTCGGTGCTGGTCCAATCGGGCGGCCGGCATCACGATTGACGGTCGAACTGGTGAGCGCGAATGAGAGGTAGTTTCGTTCGTTGATGGGAAGATTCTCAATTCGCTCGCGATCGATAATCGTCGCCACATTCGTGTTAGTCGTCTCTACGATATTCGGAGAAACAGAAGTCACGGTCACGGTCGCCGTCAGGTCGCCCACTTCCAATGGCACGTCCTGATTTATCGTTTGACCGACGGTGAGTTTCACCGACGGAATGACAGCAGTTTTGTAATTGCTCGCTTTAACGCTCAGCTCGTAATTGCCGGGCGGCAGGCTCACGATCTTATAGAACCCATCATCATTCGTGGTCGTTTCCCGCGCCACGTTGGTAGCGGTGTTACGCACAGTAATGGTCGCGTTCGCCACCACCGCGCCGTTCGCATCGCGGACGGTGCCCTGCAAATCAGCCGCATTGGATTGCGCCTGTGACATTGCCGCGCTCAAGCAACTTGCGATCGCGAGGCAAACCAGCAGAATTCGAAGCGAGGTTCTGTACCAACGATTAAGGGACCAGGACATCTTCGTACTCTCCTTCTCGGGTCAGTTCTGACTTGATGACATCACGAAATTACGACGGGCAACGCCACCTAAATGATTACGACGGAGCGATTGATTGGCCGAGGGCGAGGGGCGAGTAATGATGAAAACTTCGATAGTTTTGCATCTCGGCCGTTGATTGATGGCACACTCTAGACCAAAGGAACCGGAGACGAGCAGTTTTGTACCCTAAATCCCTTCGCGAGGCAAGAACAATTAGCAATGCGCGGCCTGCCTGAGTCGGCACCGCGCCTTGGGGGTGATTTCACGCGCGGGCGCCGGGGCCATTCACACGCCTTACTTTACACGTACGGGCGCAGAATAAGTTTCAGCTCGCGATCCACGTGTCGCCTGGGCCAGACGGCGGCGCGGGTAATCGCTGGCGCCGAACAGTGCAATCGCGCTCACTGCCAGGCCAGGCACGAAGGCAGCCCGGCGCAGCAGTGACGAGAGTCTGAGGCGTGAACTGAACGTCTGGTGATATCGATTCGCATAACCCTTCCTCAGACTCTCGAGATTCCGCCCCTGGTTAAGAAAAGCCTTAATCGAGTCAGCTACAAGTTCGCCGCTTTCAAGCGCCATTAACATGCCGCTGCCCGTGAACGGATCGATAAAAGACGCGGCATCACCGATTGCCACGACGCCGTTTAGCGGCGCCACCGAACTTCTACCGAAACCTTCCAGTGACACGGCGAGCCATGGCGCCTTGACCTTCGCGTCTTTGAGGGTGAAAGCTGCGCGCTGGTTCTGACAGACGACTTCGCGCATCACGCGGCCGGCGTCGGCTCCGGACGCGCGCACATCCTGTGTCGAGGCGATGAAACAAAGATTACTCAGTCCGTTTTCGATGCTGCTCAACCCACCATATCCGCCCTGGTAAAAATAGATCTCGCAGGCCGCAGGTTCGATCTGCGTGTGTTCGAGATGAGCTTTAAAAGCCACCATCGGCGCGCGTTCGCGGCGCAGGCCTCTCGCCGCAGGACCGAGGCGGCGCGTCAGCGCGCGGCTGCGGCCCGTCGCGTCGACGGTCACCACGGCTTTAAAGATCGTCTCGGTGGTACCTTGCTTCACGACAACTCCGCAGACGGTGTGATTTTCTATTACCAGATTGGCCACCTGTGCGCCTTCAAACACGTCCGCTCCAGCGTTACAGGCACGGCGCAAAAGGCGCTCGTCCATTTCCGCGCGGCTTAGGCCCAGCGCCACGCCTGAGGCCCCGAACCAGGAACTCGGCACACGCGCATTTCTGCCACTGCGCGCATAAAAAACTGTGGCGGTTAATGCCGCGGGATGTGCTGCGCGCATCTGGTCGCTCACCCCCAGACGCTCGAAGTGCAGAGCACACTCTGGAGAGATGAACTCACCACACAACTTTGGCCGGGGAAACTTTTTTTGTTCGACGAGCAGGACGCGCGCGCCCGCAGTCGCAAGATGGACCGCGGCGCTGGCGCCCGCCGGGCCGCCACCCGCGATGATTACGTCATAGGTGTCCATGATTGTTTGGAGTACCGCCTTTAGGCGGCGAGTTGCTTAACGCTTTTGGCCTAAAGGCGGGACTCCGCACTCATATTCGCGCTCAACACCAATCGCGAGGGAAAATGTTTTTCCACCTTAACCTGCGTCAATCCCGCTTCGGTAGCGAGCGTCTGCAACTCCTCGGCTTTCCAACTTTTCAAAATTGAAAGCGCGCCGTCCTCGTGAATCAAACGATTATGAAGGAACAGATGCGCAACCGTGGTGTAGAAAAAATAGGCGACCGGGTTGCGATGTAAATCGATCACAAAAATCCCGCGCGCCGCCACGCGGGCCATTTCGCGCAGGATCCTCATCGCGCCCGCGTCGTCGAAATGATGCAGCGTCAAGGACTGAATCGCAAAATCGAAAGCCCGGTCACGGAACGGAAGTTGAAAACCGTTCGCGCGCACGGAACAGATTTCCGGATAATCGCTTGACTCATCACGAATTGCGCGCGCCGATCTCGCATTTAACTCCAGCCCAACCAGCCATGCTTTCCGATTGTTTTCTCCGGCCCAATGTGCGGTCACACGCAGCAGTTCCCCTGAGCCGGCACCCACGTCCAGGACCGAAAACGATCGCAAATCCTGCTGCGCAACTTCTTTCAGGAGCGACTCACGCAACGCATTCGCATCGCCCAGCCACTCGTTAATTCGCCTTAGTTCAACCAGACAGCCTTCGTATTCTTCCGGCGTATAAGTTCCTTTGTCGAGGTTTTCCGGCTCAAGGCTACGTTGTCGAAACCTGGCGAACATGGTCATGGAGATTAGGCCGAAGCCCCGCATCAGCGATGTTACAATTGTCCCGCCATTATGCAAGCGAGCCTGCCTCAAAGGCTGAGTAACGTTTCTCATTCACACCGGGCTTTCGCCGGTTGACTTTGGCCCGATGCTAAGAACGCTCGCCATTTCCAACTATCGCTCGCTACGTAACCTGAGCATTCCGCTGCAGCGTTTGAACCTGATTACCGGACCCAACGGCAGTGGAAAATCGAGTGTTTACCGCGCGCTCAGATTGCTGGCAGAAACCGCCCAGGGCGGCGTCATTCCCTCGCTCGCCCGTGAAGGCGGATTGCAGTCGACGCTATGGGCTGGGCCCGAAAAGATCGGACGATCCGTCAAACGAGGCGAGCATAAAGTAGAAGGCACGGTCCGCCACGAGCGCGTTAGTCTGCGGCTCGGTTTTGCCGGAGATGAATTCGGTTATGCCATTGACCTGGGTCTGCCATCAAAGGACACCGTGACGTCAGCATTTGCGCTCGATCCGGAAATAAAAACCGAGTGCATCTGGGCTGGTCCAATTCTGCGTCCTGCGTCGTTGCTGGTGGAAAGAAAAACCTGGGTGGTAAGAACCAGGCGAAGTGACGGCGAATGGGACATCCTGAGTCATGACCTGTCATCGTTTGACAGCATGATGAGTCAGTTCGCAGATCCGCGTAACGCCCCGGAAATGTTTACGCTGCGCGAACAGATCCGGTCATGGCGCTTCTATGATCACTTTCGCACCGACATCGAAGCGCCGTCGCGGCTGCCGCAAATCGGCACGCATACTCCGATTCTCAGCAACGACGGCGCGGATATGGCCGCCGCGATTCAGACGATTCGCGAAATTGGCGATGCGCCCGCGCTCGCCCGGGCCGTCGATGATGCCTTCCCGCGATCGACTATCGGCGTGCTCAATATTGAAGGACGCTTTGAAATCGCCATGCATCAGCACGGGCTCTTGCGACCACTGAAAGCCGCTGAGCTTTCTGATGGCACGCTTCGCTACCTGCTATGGATTGCGGCGCTTCTGACACCGCGCCCACCGGGCCTGCTGGTCTTGAACGAGCCCGAAACCAGTCTTCATCCTGATTTGCTGCCGGCACTTGGTCGGTTGATTGCAGGTGCTGCGGCGCGGTCACAAGTCCTGGTTGTGACTCACGCGGCGAAACTTATATCGGTCCTTGAGAAGCAAGCTAACTGTAATTGCGTGAGATTGGAAAAGCAGTTTGGCGAGACAAAGATCGCCGGCATGGGCGAGTTTGACGGGCCGCCATGGCGTTGGGCTTCGCGATAAGTTCAGCCACAAAAAGGCAAAAAAGCACAAGGCAGGTAGACGAACTGGACCGAACTGGAGCGCAAGCGTCTCGCTTGCAATGAGCGCGCAGCGCGAACTGAAAAGAGCAACCGGGACGGTTGCGCTCCAGTCGCGGTGGGTTGCGGCTTAAACCTTCTGAATCACGAGCGCGCTGTTCTTCGATCCGAATCCGATACAGTTACAAAGCGCCAGGCGCACGTCCGCTTCGCGGGCATCAAGCGGAACATAATCCAGATCGCAATCCGGATCGGGCTCATCGAGATTTATGGTGGGCGGAATAACTCCGGTGCGGATGGCACAAAGCGCTGCCCCGAGACCGGCAGCGCCGCTCGCTCCCTGGGGATGGCCCACCTGCGATTTAGTTGCCGACATCGGCACGCAGGCTGAGTTGCTGTTGAGCGCCAGTTTCAGCGCGTTGGTTTCAATTCGATCATTAAGCACGGTCGACGTGCCGTGGAGATTTATATAATCAAGTTGGCTGGCATCAATACCGGCATCTTCCATGGCCAGAGTCATCGCGCGGGCTGGTTCGTCGCCGCCTTCCTGCAAACGCACGCGGTGATAAGCGTCACACGTGGAACCATAACCCGTGATCTCCGCATAGATGTGCGCGCCGCGTTTTTTTGCTCGTTCGAATTCCTCCAGCACATAGATCCAGGCGCCTTCACCCAGCACCATGCCCGATCGATTGCGGGTGAAGGGCCGCGATGCTCGCTCAGGCTCTTCATTCCATTCGGTGGTTAATACGGTCAGCAAGTTGAAACCGGCAAGAATTCCCGGCGCCAGCGGCGCATCCACACCGCCGCTAATCATAATTTCCTGGCGGCCCAGGGCGATATGTTGGGCGGCGTAAGCAATGGCGTCGGTCGAACTCGTACAGCCCGTGGAAACCACGTGTGACAAGCCGCGCAAACCGAAAGCCATCGACAATTCACTGGACAGAGTTCCATGCGTCGCGGCCGGAATGATGTAGACGCTTGCTTTTGAATGCGAGCCGCCGTTGTACCAGATCGCGTAATGGTCCTCGACAAACGGGAGGCCGCCGCCACCGGTCCCGAGCTCGACGCCGATCTGTTGTCGAACTTCCAAATTGAGCCCGTCAGTGGCAATGCCCGCGTCGGCTAATGCCTCACGCGCCGCCGCCAGTGCCAGCGGAACGGTCCGCGGAACATGTTTGCGATCTTTAACTCCGAGTTGCGCTTGCCAGTCAAAGTCGCGCACCTGCGCGGCTATCTTCACGGGCGAGTTGGTAACATCAAACGACTCAATGCGCCGCACGCCGCTGTCGCCGTTTTGCAGACCACGCCAGAACGCCTCGCGGCCGATGCCAATCGGCGTCACGCAACCCATACCTGTAATGACTACTCGCCGAGGAGTTTGGAAGTTGGCTAGCATCGCTCGGTTAGCTGGGGTGGCCAAGGATAACACTGCGCGTTGCCACAAACAAAAAGCCGGACGTTAGCGCCCGGCTTGCTATGTCGGAAGATGAATAATGGACAGGATTCACATGATGAACACGGAAAAATTGGATTTTCGTCTCGTCTTGATTCGAGTTCCTCCCGGCGTCAGAGCCTCGCAGCTCGGGGGGTTGTCAGAACCGGGAGCGGTAGCGACCGGGCATTAGCTCCAACAACAATGTGCCCGCCCGCTACCGCAGGCGGTTCTGACCTCCTTTGAATTTTCCGTCTGATCGTCAGCCCACTTTGGTCCCGCATTCATTGCAGAATTTCGCGCCCGGCGGCACTTCTTTCTGACAATTTGGGCATTTGGCGGGCACCTGAGATGCGCCGCACTCACTGCAGAACTTCGCGCCTGCCTGCAGCGACGCACCGCACTTGACGCATTTTTGGGTCGAAGGCGCGGACACCGATTCATTTCCACCGGAAGGGCGCTGACGCATAGCATCGCTCATCGCTCCGGCCATGGCGTTGCCGACCGCAAAGCCGGCGCCGAGTCCCGCGCCCAGGCCAGCGCCGCCGCCCGGATTCTGCGCGGCATCACGCATCGCCTGCGCCGCTTCGAACTGCGTGTAGCGGCCCAGATCGCCCAGCACACCCATCTGCGTGCGCTTGTCCATTGCGGCTTCGACTTCTTCGGGCAGCGAAATATTTTCGACGACGAACTTTGTCAGCTCGAGACCCAGAGACTTGAACTCATCCTGCAGTTTCTGTTTGGCGAACCGGCTCAACTCGTCGTAATTGGAAGCCAGGTCGAGCGCCGCGATCTTCGATTCGGCCAAGGCGTCGGAAAATCCGCTGACCAACGTGCGGCGCAACTGCCCCTCAATATCTTCAGTAACGAAGCGCGCATTGGTGCCGGCGATTTGCTTGATGAGTTCGCGCGGATCCGCCACCCGCATCGTATAAATTCCAAACGCCCGCAAACGCACCATGCCGAAGTCTGCGTCGCGCATCATCACCGGATTCGATGTGCCCCACTTCAAATCGGTGAACTGTTTGGTGTTGACGAAATAAACCTCAGATTTAAACGGCGAGTTGAATCCGTACTTCCAGGCGCCCAGTTTTGAAAGAATCGGCGTGTTGCCGCCCTCGACGCTGTAACGGCCGGGGCCGAATACGTCGGCGATCTGTCCTTCGTGAACAAATACGGCCGCCTGCGACTCGCGCACGATCAATTGCGCGCCGTTCTTGATCTCCTGATCGCGAACCGGAAAGCGATAAAGCATCGTGTCGCTCGAATCGTCAAGCCACTCGATGACTTCGATGAACTGTGCGCTCGGGCTGAGCCGGTCGAGAATTCCCATATAGTTTGATCTCCTTTTATAAGCCGTTTCGCGGCCGCAGTATTATACGGTCAAAAGAGGTTCCGTGTTCAAGATCGATGCGGCAGACACAGGAGTCCAGCACGAGGAAACTCGCGGTTTCTCAGGGTCCAGACTTCGCGTCGAATTCAAATGCGATCCACGAAATCACCCGAAAATCGGTAGTGCCCCAGTTTGGAGTACCGCCTTTAGGCGGAAGGAGATCAATTTAGACATTCCGCCTGAAGGCGGTACTCCGAAACAGAAATTAGGGTCCTACCCGAAAATCGGGAAGAAAACAGTCTTAGCGTTTGTAAATGTGATTTAGTAGGTCGTGGATCGCACTCTGATCCGGTCGCGATCCCGCCTTGTTGGGCTCCCGACCCGCAATTTACGGGGCTTTGGAGTCTTTAGCCGGAGCACAAGCAACGCTATGAAAGCTCCTGCCGTGTCGATCAGGCAGTCGTAAATCGACGCCGTGCGCGAGGGGACAAAACTCTGATGGAATTCGTCCGACAGAGCGTACGCAATCGCTAATGACAGCGTGAGCCAAAACCAATTGCGCCGCAGCGCCTGATGCGATGAATGTCGAAACGCGCGCGCGCCGAGGGTTGCCAGGATGGCATATTCAGTCAGATGGCCTGCCTTACGGATCAGGAAATGGACGACTAACAGGAATTCAGGACTGGCTGACGGAAACAACCACTTTATAATGGGCAATAGAATTGAGGTGTGCTCCGCCGACAGAAGATTGCCTGAGCCGATGAAAATCAGAATGGCCCAGGCGACCAGTGGGCCATAACGTGAAACACGACTGCTCCAGATGCCGGAGCTTCTCCTGTTTGCCTGCGAAGCGTCGAGCTGTTCGCTTTCGATCATGAAGGCATGAGATTAGCCTAGTTTGATGAGTTAGCAAACACGAACCTCGACTGGAGCGCAAGCGTCCTCGCTTGCATGTTCGGCAACCGGGACGGTTGCGCTCCAGTGGTTCGTGTTAGTTCGTGTGTTTTCGTGGATCGTGCTCGTATTCCGTTCCCAGTTCGCAACTGAAGAATCTTTTGCTGCCCTTCACTCGTACCGCAGCGCGTCGATAGGATCCAGCGCCGCTGCTTTGCGCGCCGGGTAATAACCAAAAAAGATCCCTACCGCCACCGAGAAGATCACCGACCCAATGATCGCCATCGTCGAGATGAGCGTTGGCCATCCCAGCATTTTCGGAATGGCAAACGACACCACGATCCCCAGAAGGATGCCAAACAACCCGCCGGTCAGGCTCAAAACGACTGATTCGATCAGGAATTGACTGCGAACTGCGGACGAACGCGCTCCAATCGCCATGCGAATGCCGATCTCGCGAGTGCGTTCGGTAACTGAGACGAGCATGATGTTCATGATGCCAATGCCGCCCACCAGCAGCGACACCCCGGCGATACAAGCCAGCAGCATCGTCATCGTGCTGTTGGTTTCATTCGCAGCCTGGGCGATATCGCTCATATTCCGCACCGTGAAATCGTCCGGCTCGTTGGCCCCGAGCTTGTGCCGTTGCCGCAGCAGATCGGTTATCTGTTGTTGCGCGGTGTAGGTCGCGTCAGGGGAAACAGCCGAGACATAGGCAATCTGCAAACGCGGGCTGCCGAGAATTTTCTTCTGCACCGTGGTGTAAGGCGAGAAGGCGATGTCGTCCTGATCCCGGCCCTGGGGGTCCTGTCCCTTGCGGGCCATCACGCCGACCACGCGAAACGGAAGGTTCTGCACGCGAATGGTTTGGCCGACTGGATCGGTGCCGGCAAACAGGTTGTCTGCGATCGTTTGCCCTATGACCAGCACGCGCGCGGCCGTGCGCACATCGGAATCCGTAAGGAACGTTCCGCTTTGTACCGCCCACTTTCGAATATCAGGGTACTCTTCACTGACACCTTGAATCGAAGTGTTCCAATTCATGTTGCCGGCCACCAGCTGGCCGCGAGCATTCACCGCCGGTGTCACCATCGACACGCTCGGGACTTCGCGTTTGATGGCATCGAGATCGTCAACGGTCAAGGTGTTCGTGCCGTTGTCACCGGTGCCGCTGCGCACGCCCCCGACGTTCTGCGCGCCGGCGCTGACAAAGAGAAGGTTGGTGCCGATGCTGTCGATTTGAGCTTGCACGGTCGCTTGCGCTCCTTGCCCGATGCTAACCATCGCCACCACTGCCGAAACGCCGATAATGATGCCGAGCATCGTTAGCGCGGCGCGCATCTTGTTGCGCTGGAGCGCGCGAAAAGCCACCCGAATAATGTTTAAGAGATCCATAAGTCCTATTTGTCCCCTTTGTCACATGTGTCGCATGGGACAAATGCGACATATGGGACTGATGCCGGATTATTCTTCATCATCTTCCAACGGCGGCAAACTCTTCAGCTCCTCGGCCGCGTCGCGCTGATCCTCGACCGCGTAATCTTTCCGAATCTTGCCATCCTTAAAGACGACCACACGCTGCGCGTACTGCGCGATGTCGGACTCGTGGGTTACCAGCACCAGCGTAATGCCGCGCTCACGATTCAAGCGTTGAAAGATCTCCATCACCTCGATCGAAGTTCGCGAATCGAGATTTCCCGTAGGTTCGTCGGCCAGAATTAAGGCCGGGTCATTCACCAGCGCCCGGGCAACGGCAACGCGCTGCTGCTGACCACCTGACAATTGATTCGGGTGGTTCTGTTCGCGACCACCGAGGCCCACCGCAGTCAGGCTTTCCATCGCGCGGGCGTGCCTTTGCGAACTGCTGACGCCCGCGTACAGCATGGGCAACTCAACATTTTCCAGAGCCGACGTGCGCGAAAGCAAATTGAACCCCTGAAATACAAACCCAATCTTGCGCGATCGAATGTCGGCGCGTTCGTCTTTCGACAAAGTCGACACATCTTCGCCGTCCAGGATGTAGGTTCCCTTTGTCGGGCGATCGAGGCAGCCAATAATGTTCATCGTGGTCGACTTGCCTGAGCCGGAAGCGCCCATGATCGCCACGAACTCGCCTTCACGAATCCGGAGCGAAACACCGCGTAACGCGTGTACCTGCACGTCGCCCATGGTGTAGGTCTTGTGAATGTTCTCGAGCTGAATCACGGGTCGTAGCTCGGGAATCGGGATCGAGCCGATCACGGCCGGATTAGCGTTCGTTATTTGCTGAAGTGCCTGCATAACTTTTTTATCGACTTACCAAGTCGCTCCGTCTTACCTCATTGATTCTTTAGATCCTTTGCGACTTTGCGCGAGGCAAGTTCACGCCAGGCTGCAAAGTCGCAAACTCATGCCAGGTTACCGCCCTCGTCCGCCTCCGGCTGGCCCACCGGTTCGGGGCGCTCCGCCAAACCCCGGCGCTGCAGAAGTCTGACTCGTACTCGACTTGGCGGCGGTTCCGGTCTGTCCGGTGATTGCCATTTCACCTTCGACCAGATTGCCTTCGACCACTTCCGTAGCGGACCCGTCAGTCAAACCGATCTTGATGCGCCGCCGTTGAGGCTTGCCATTCTGGCCCAGCACCCAAACGATTCGAGTTTGACCGGCGAGCACGGGCGCGGTCGACGGCGCGAATTGTCCATCGCTACCCTTACCCGGAGCGGTGGAATCACTGCCACTATTGCCGCTGGCTTGCCGGCGACCTTGCCAGTTTCCGTTGCCGCTGCCGCTTCTTTGAGTACTCGCATCCTGCGGCATAAATCTGAGCGCCGCGTTCGGCACCTTGAGCACGTTGTTGCGTTCGTCGATCGTGATCGTCAGGTTCGCCGTCATTCCCGGCTTTAGTTTCTGGTCGGGGTTATCGACGTCGATAACCACGTTATAGGTGACGACATTCTGGACATTCTGCGGATTCAGCCGCATCTGTTCGATCTTCCCGTCAAAGTCCTTTCCCGGAAATGCATCGACACTGAACTTGACGGACTTGGCATTCTCAACCAGTCCGATATCGGCCTGATCGATGTTCGCGATCACCTGCATCTTGGTCAGATCGTTCGCGATCGTAAACAGCGTCGGCGCTGACAGACTGGCGGCAACCGTTTGGCCCACGTTCACGTCGCGCGAGACGACGATGCCGTCAATGGGCGAAGTGATCGTAGTGTGCGCGAGATTGACTTCTGCCAACTGCAACGCGGCTGCTGCCTGCTGCACCTGCGCTTCGGCTGCCTGGACTTGTGCTTGTGACTGGCCGACCTGCGCCTGCGATTGCTGGACCTGCGCCTGCGATTGCGCGATCCCTGAACCGGCGGCCATCTGCTGGCTCAATATTGCCTGATTCAGCTGCGCCACTCCTTGATCGTACTTTGCCTGGGCCGTCTTGTAGGCCGTTTGGGCAACATCAAGATCGCGTTGCGCCACGATGCCGCTCTTTACTAATGCTTCCTGTTGCTTCAGGTAGCTCAAGGCGTCGTCCTGCTGTGCTTTCAGTACTGCAAGATTGGCCTGCGCTCCGGCCACGCCGGCTTGATTGTTCTGGGCTGTCGAAGAGGCGGCCTGCGCGCGCGCCTGGGCATCGCTGACGCCGGCGCGGGAATTTGCGACTGCGGCTTTCGCCTGCTGCAGACTTGCCTGGGCCTGTTGCAGGTTCGCTTTGGCCTGTTCGACCTGGGCCTTCGATACCGCCGGATCGAGTTGTGCAATCACCTGTCCTTTTTTCACCGCTGAGTTGTAATCAGCATAAAGGGCCGAGATCGTTCCCGAAGCCTGGCTGCCTACCTGGACGGTGGTCACTGCCTGCAAGGTGCCGGTTGCCGTGACGGTGTTCCGCAGATTGCCCCGCTCCACTTTGGCAGTCAGATATTGCGCCGCGGTGGCATTACCGCCCCAAAAATAGAAAGCAGCCGCGGCGAGTACCGCGAGACCCGTGGCGCCAATGAACAAGTGCTTCTTCCGGTTGAGGAGTTTGCGCGCGGCTGTCTTTACCCCGCCAATAATTCTGTCCCCGCTGAAGCCGGTAATAATCGGTTGTTGTCTAACAAATTCAGTTGCCATTAGTTCTTCCTGTGATTCGTTAAAATGCGCCGGCAAAAAACCCAAAATTCCGGCGCTAATCGACTAGACACCGGGAATCTGAATCTCGTTACAAAGGTCTGGCGCGGCGGGCGAGTTCTTTCGGAGTGCGGCGACTAGTCGCCGCTTTCGAAAGCGCTGACAAGTCAGCGCACTCCATACAACGATCGCCTCGCGCGCATTCGCGCTCGGGCATGACGCTGCGTGTCGCGCTGCTCACCCTTTTGTAACGGGAGGCGCCTTTCCGGTGTCTGGCCCATTGAGAGGCTACGGCCTCACATTTAGAACAAGGAGTATGGGAATGAACAAACCAGGAAAGGTTAAGTTACTGGCAATAGCCTCTCTCTCAGCTGTTGTTCTGGTAGTTGGCTCGATTGCTGTCGCGCAGTCGGTAAAGACACATCGGGAAGGACAGCGAGGCGCCTGGATGGGCCGCGGTATGCGCGGAGCCGGGATGTTTGCGCATCTGAATCTGACCGACGATCAAAAAGCGAAGATCAAACAGATCCGCGAAAGCTTTGCCGCGACCAATAAACCGCTGCTGGACCAGGTAAAGGCCAAGCGGCAGGAGTTGCGCCAGGCGAGTGAAGGCGGTACGTTCAATGAAGCGCTGGCTACTCAGAAATTAACGGAGATGGCAGGCCTGCAGGCCAAGCTGATGGGAGCAAGATTTCAACTCCGTCAGCAGATGCTGTCTGTGTTGACGCCTGAGCAGAAAGCCCAATTGGATCAGATGAAAGCGCAGTTCAAGACTCATCGTGGCGGACGCCGCGGCGAGGCTGGACCGCGTCAAGACGACTAGCCATTTGGAGTGCCCCGGCCGAGCGCAGCGACGACCGCGCTTTGGTTCGGCATGATTTACACGCTTCCAATTGGTTGTCGTGACCGGCAGAGTTGCGATGAATGAGACTTCATCGAAAGCGCCGTCGCCGCTGCGCTCTGCCGGCGCACTCCAAAGGAAGCGCTTCTGGCGAACGGTTACGAACAAGCCTCCGATCTCGAACTGGCGCGGCAAGCCGGCGCGGAAGACGAGAGTGCGTTTGCGGAAATTGTTCGCCGCTACAGCCCCCGGGTGTTCCATGTGGCGCACCGATTTTTTCGCGACCGCGGTCATGCGGAAGAGGCGGCGCAGGAAACCTTCCTGAAGGCCTTTGCCCAACTGAAAAGTTTTGCCGGGCGCGGATCGATGGAAGGCTGGCTGACGCGAATCGCCACGAACACCTGCCTCAATATGCTTCGCAGCGCCAGCCGGCGGCCGGAGCTGTTGGCGGCTGATTTGACTGATGATGAAACCGACTGGCTTGAGCAGGTGTCTGACTCATCGAGGGCCCAGCCGCTCAACGCAGAGCAGAAGGTGATCGCAGTGGATCTGGCAGAACGATTGTTGGAAACGCTGTCGCCCGATGATCGATTGGCCCTGACGATGATTGACGGTGAGGGAGCTTCGGTGAATGAAGTTGCGGAAGTAACCGGCTGGTCGGAATCGAAAGTTAAAGTGCGCGCGTTTCGTGCCCGCAAAAAAGCGCGCGAGGCGCTGGAGAAGCTCATCGGCAAAAGGAACTAAGCCGCAGGGCAAAGGCGAAGAACCAATGAACACAAGTCACATTACAGACATTCTCGATAACACGCCACTCGCCGATCTCTCAGATGCAGAGTCGCGAGCAATTCGCGATCATGCGGCCGTCTGTGGGGAATGCGAGCGCGCTTTTCAGGCGGCTCGAATTTCCTCGGTGCTGATGAAAGAACGCACTGGCGCGGCGGCCGAAAGCGTGCTGCAAGCCAATCCGTTTTTCCAAACGCGGGTGCTTGCCGCCTGGCGTGAGCAGCAAGCCGGGGGCGCTGGTTGGAGCTTTCGGCGTTTATGGAATGCGACCGGGGCGATCGTCGCCTCGATGGCCGCAACTACCGCCGCGCTCGCGGTGCTCACTTTTGTGGTGCCGGCGACCGACACGGCTGATCAGCAGACGGCGGCGCTCGTGCCCTATTCCGCCGAAACCGTGGTGCTGGAGCAGGATCAGGACGATAACCAATTGACAAACGATCAAGTCCTCAACGCGATCTATGCCGACGATGACGAGGGCAAGTGAGATGGACAACGCTTCACGAAACAAGTGGCAAGCGCGCGGCTTTGCCCTGGTTATTTTCCTGTTAGGGCTGACGTCTGGAATTATGACGGTGAACGCATATCACTGGGTGCGCGCCCGGCGTGCTCCCGCGGATCGCTTTGCACAACTAGCGACACGTTTGCAACTGAACGCGGATCAAAAGACGAAGGTCCAACAAATTTTCGGCGATACGCGACAACAGTTGCAGAACCTGCGCCAGGAATCAGAGCCGCGGGTAAATGACATTCGTCAACAGACAGATCAGCGCCTGCAACAAGTGCTCACACCCGATCAATGGAAACAGTTTCAGCAGTTGCGTGATGAGATGCACGCCCGGCGTAGGGGTGCGCCCAACCGATAAGCGTGTCCACGGACGAGCAACTCGCAGCTGTCGCAGACAGACTTGACTCTGGTCGCTATCTGCTCAGATCGATTACCGCGCCGTAAACTCCCGCCACCACCATCGCCATTCGGCGGTAATCGAGCTTCTCGGCCGTATCTCCCGCGGTGTGATAGTTGTGATTCCGATAAAAAGCCGTGTCGGTGATCATCAATGCGTCATAGCCCGCTTTCCAGTAGCTGAGGTGATCTGAGAAATCTACGCCGGGAACAAATCGCGGAGCGTTGATGGAATAGACGGGCAGCGATGATGCTCCGATCATCGCGCGCTTGACGCGACGCACCATGCCACTCTCGCCCAGACTGCCGACCACCGCAATGAAGTTTCCCTGTGATGGATAGAAGGCGCGTAACAACGACACCGGGAAACTCTGCGAATCGGGCGCGTCGCTGAAATAGCCGATCATCTCCAGGGAAAACATAGCCTTCACTTTAACCCCAGCTTCGCGCAACGATTGCGCGTGCACCACGCTGCCCATGTGCGCAGTGCCGAAGTACGGCGGCTCCTCCAGCGTATAAGCCACCAAATCGACTTGCAGCGGCACATTGGTGCGCGACAACAACCGCGCCAGTTCAATCAGCCCGGCGACACCGCTGGCATTGTCATCGGCGGCCGCGTATTCGCGATACGAGTCGTAGTGCGCGCCCACGATGATGCGTTCGTTCGACGGCGGGCCGAACGAACAGATCACGTTGCGATAGGTGTTACCCGAGATGGTGAAGGGTTGTTCGCTCAACCGGCCGCCGGTTTCGGCCAGCCGGGCACGAATGTAGGCCGCGGCGCGATCGAGATTGCTCGGGTG
>JBKPEE010000228.1:0-16625 GCA_046728235.1 Acidobacteriota bacterium | reverse complement strand
GTCAGTAGTCAGTTGTCAGTTGTCAGTGGGTCTCTCTATGCAAAACAACTGACAACTGACGACGGACAACTGACGGCCCTTCAGAAAAGCACCATCCCCCCGTCGACATTTATCGCCTGCCCGTTGATACCACGACCGTCTTCCGCCGCCAGCAGCAGAGCCACCGCCGCAACTTCCTCGGGAGTCACCAGTCGATGCTGCGGGTTCATCTGCTTGAGCACTTCCAGCGTCTCGCTCGCGGACTTACCTGTCTTGCTCACGATGTTCTCGACGTTTCGCGAAGTCATGTCACTATCAACATAACCCGGACAAATTGCATTGACGGTGATCCCCTGCGCGGCTACCTCCAGCGCGACTGATCGCGTCAGTCCCAGGACGCCATGCTTCGACGCGGCATAAGCCGAGATGTAGGGCGCACCTGTTTTGCCGGCAATTGAAGCAATGTTGATGACGCGGCCCCAGCCTCGTTCAATCATTTCGGGCAACGCCGCATGAGTGCAACGAAACGTGCCGCCAATATTTGTATTGACGTGGCGCTCCCACATCCACTCGTCGCTCTTGATAAACAGCGCGGACTCGGCGATGCCGGCGTTGTTCACCAGAATGTCGGGCCCCCGACCCAGGCTGTTTCTGACTTGGGCAAAAGCCTTGAGTACGCTTTCGGCATTGGCCACGTCACATTCGACTGCTAATGAATCAACTCCGATCTGATGGACTTCCCGCGCCACGTTATCAATCTGCTCACGCGTACGGGCGGCGACCACAATCGATGCTCCTTCACGCGCAAACAAAAGCGCGATCGCCCGGCCAATGCCGCGGCCACCGCCGGTGATGAGTGCTAAGCGTTTCTCCAGCTTCATGAATAAATTTGGAGTGCGGTCGCAAGCGTAGCGCGAAACCGCTTTGGATTCATCAATACCTTAATATAGCCGAAGATCCAAAGCGCCGTCGTCGCTGCGCTCTGCCGGCGCACTCCAAATTATCTTCCCGTAAATCGGGGCGGTCGCTTCTCGAGGAACGCGCGCACGCCTTCGCGGCCGTCCTCCGATTCGAAGCAGCGCAGTTGCGCGTCTACTTCGTATTGCAGCATTTGCTCTAACGAATCATGTTCGCCCGCATAGACCGCGTGCTTCGCGGCCGCGATTGAAACTGCGGGCGAATCGCGCAAACGTTCCGCCAGCTTACGTGTCTCTGCTGCAAGTTGATCCGGCGCCACGACCCGATTGATCAAGCCAAGCTGTAAAGCTTTTTCCGCGTCAATCGCATCACCGAGAAAGAAAAGTTCGCACGCAATGTTGGCCGGCACCATGCGCGGCAGGAAGTAGGTCCCGCCCCAATCAGGATGAAACCCCAGCTTGACGAATGATTGGCTGAAGGTTGCCGCCGCCGATGCAACGCGCAGATCGCAAGCCAGGGCCAGATTGAATCCGGCGCCGGCGCACGCGCCTGCAATTGAGGCGATTACCGGTTTAGTCATCTGCCGAATGGTTAGAATAACTCGCCGAGCGGCGCCCAGTAAGCGCGCGAATTCTTCTGAATCGCGACGCTCAACCAGTTCTGCCATGAAGTGCACGTCACCGCCGGCGCAAAAGGCGCGGCCTTCGCCAGTGATGACAATGACGCGAATATGCGGATCGCTGCCGGCTTCTTCGAGAGCTTCCGCGAGATCACGCCGCATGTGGCCCACCAGCGCATTCAGTCTTTCCGGCCGGTTCAGCGTGATGGTGACAATGCCGCTGTCTTCGGCGATTTTTATTAGTTCTTCAGACATAACGTCAGAACCGCCTGCGGTAGCGGGCGGGCCCTCATGTTAATCGGCAAGCCGTCTACGTAACGATTTGCGACGTCAACTAAACTTAAGCGCGAATCACGGCCCGCCCGCTACCGCAGGCGGTTCTGACCTCATTTGCCGCTAAAGCTCGCCTTCCGCTTACTGACATACGCGTCCAGCCCTTCTTTCGCGTCTGCGGACTGAAACAATTCCTGTTGCAGTTCACGTTCAAGCGCCAGGGCAGATTCGAAAGGAATCTCCGCGCCCGTTTGCACGGCGCGTTTGATGCGGCCAACCGCACGCGCAGCTTTATTCGGCGTGGTGAACTGGCGCGCATACTCTTTCGCCTGCCGCACGAAATCGGCGGCGTCCTGGGCATCGATAATGCGATTAATCAGACCTAGCGCTTCGCCTTTTTCGAAATCAAACAATTCACCTGCAGCCATCAACTCGATCGCTTTTGATTTGCCGACCATCCGCGAAAGTCTTTGCGTACCACCGGTGCCTGGCAACACACCCAGACTGACTTCCGGCAGTCCCATCTTGCCGGCATTCCGTCGCGCGATGCGCAGGTCGGCGGCCATCGCCACTTCCAATCCACCACCGACACAATGACCATTGATTGCGGCGATCACCAGTTTTGGTGTTTGCTCGAGCCGGTTAAGCGTCTCGTTCGCGTGCAAACAGAAATAGTACTTGAACTCTGGTGTGACACGGGTCAGCATCTGGATGTTTGCGCCGGCGCAAAAGAATTTCTCGCCGCTGCCGGTAATTATGATCACCTGCACACCGTCATCCATTCGCGCTGCCAGGATGCGCGCGTCCAACTGCTGCATCATGTCATACGAATAGGTATTCGCGGGTGGATCGTTGAGCGTCAAAAACGCGACGCCATCCTCGACGTGGTAATCAACCAGAGTATTTGTCATCAGATAAAACGTGTCAGAACCGGGTGCGGACCGCGGTCCCCGCGCGGGCAGCCCGCGCGGGGTGGTGGATGCGACCGGATTAAGTACGTACTGGGTGTCAATTGATCCCGTCGCCATCGCTCCGGGCTCTGAAACACCATCCTAAGCGGTGCGCCAGACATTCACGTCTTCGGTAATTCGCGATCGCGCGATGACGGTCTGCCCACCTGCAGACGAAAGAAAGCCTTGCAAAAATAACCGCGTAATATTATCGACGAGTTGATTCACCGACAACTTGCCTGAGCTGTCGTACCAGTTGTAGATCCAGTTCATCATGCCAAACAGCGCATAGGTCGCCACGGTCAGATCGACGTGGGTTTTGCCTGGTTCGCCTTCCTGAATCTCCCGCAAAATCCTGCGCGCCAGCTTTGCATACCGTTTCTTCTTCGTCGCTACGTGAGCATGCAGATCACCCGCGAGCGATTCGGCCTCATGAGACAGCACCTTCATCTCAGCCATATTCGCGGCAAAGAAACAGAGGTGATTGTCGATTAGCATGCGGAGCTTTTCGAGCGGATCGGAAACTCCCTTAATCCGCTCTTCGAGACGATCGACTACCCGCCCGAAACAGTGGTCCTGGATCAAAAACAACAGCTCCTCTTTGGATTTGCAGTAATGATAAAGACCGGCCAGACTGACGCCGGTGGCGCGCGAAATGTCGCGCATCGAGGTGGAGTGATAGCTCTTCTCGGCAAAGATGTGCGCAGAGGTGCGCAGGATGTGCTCGAGCTTTTGGTCGCGCTTTGATTGATGGGCAGATTGACTCATTGACCAAATCTCACAATCGCACATATTCAAACTCGAACGGCTTGCCTTTAATCCCGGTCGCCGGCGGCGCGATCCAATTCGCGATCTTCCCAGGTTCAGTAACCGGCTTCATCAGGCTGCGTACGTATTCGCGATCTTCGATCGTGGGCAGCCATTCCGATTTCTTCGCGTCGAACTCCGCTTTCGTGATCAAGTTGCCGTCGAGATCGAAATTATGGCCGGCGTACTCGCCCACATGGCGATGGAAACGCACATTCGGCAGATACAATCGTTGGGGCACACCTTCGTCGGCCAGCACCTTGTTCCAGCGGGCGAGGCCTTTCTCACAGTCTTTGACATATTCGCCGCGCAGAATTTCGTTCAGCGCATTTCGCAAGGGCACTTCGCGCGGGACGAGCTTTCCGTTATCGACCACCAACATGATGAACGAACCTTCAGTCGCGACGTGATCCGTGTATTGCTCCTGCTCTTTGAATCTTCCTTTTAATCCGGCGGCGAAAAAGTCCGCCGAGTTCGAGCTAATCTCGCCGCCAAAGAGATCCAGCGAATAACTAAACCAGAAGTTGATGTACTTCTGAATTATATCCAGCGGAATTCCGCCGCGCCCGCGCACCTCTTCACTGGGATTTTCTTTCATCAATTGCGCGGTGCGTTTGACGACCCGGCTTAAGCCAGTGTCGCCCACAAACATGTGATGCGCTTCCTCGGTGAGCATAAAGCGGCAGGTGCGCGCCAGCGGCTCGAAGCCTGATTCAGCCAGCGCCGACAACTGATACTTGCCGTCGCGATCCGTAAACATGGTAAAAGCGTAGAAGTTGAGCCAGTCGTCGCAGGGCTGATTGAAAGCTTCCAGAATGCGCGGTTTGTCGGGATTGCCGCTGCGGCGTTCGAGTAAAGCATCTGCTTCATCGCGCCCATCACGGCCAAAATATCCGTGCAGCAGATAGACCATGGCCCAAAGATGGCGACCTTCTTCGACGTTCACTTGAAATAGATTTCGCAGGTCATAAAGCGAAGGGCACGTGTGCCCGAGTCTTCTTTGCTGCTCGACTGACGCAGGTTCAGTGTCGCCCTGGGTGACGATGATGCGACGCAAAGCATTACGAAACTCGCCGGGCACTTCCTGATAAGCCGGCGCGCCATAGTTATCGCCAAAGCCAACCTTGGCGTCAGCTTGCGCGGGCTCAAGAAAGATCCCCCAGCGATACTCAGGCATCTTGACGTAATCGAAATGAGCCCAGCCTTCGCTGCCGACATCGACGGCCGTGCGCAGCCAGACATCCTTCTCCTGAAAACCTTCCGGACCCATGTCGTGCCACCACGCCAGAAAGTTCGGCAACCATTTTTCCAGCGCGCGCTGCAGGCGTTTGTCTTCGGACAGATTTACGTTGTTGGGAATGCGATCGTACAAATTCATAAGTATTCATTCATCTTCCATTGGAGCGCAACCCGACTGGAGCGCAACCGTCCCGGTTGCTTTTCGAGTTCGCGCGGCGCGCTCATGCAAGCGAGACGCTTGCGCTCCAGTCGTGGCCTGCGCTCCAGTCATGGCTCAAGTTCTTTTGTAATCAAACTCCGCCTTCGTCGGCTTACCGTAGTTTGTCAAGGCCCCGTTCGGTCCCACGGCGTTAGGCCTTTGAAAGATCCAGTTCTGCCAGGCAGTCAGGCGACCGTAGATCTTTGTATCCATTGTTTCCGGTCCCGCAAAACGCAGCGACGCCTCCATGCCGGTCAAGGCATCAGGCGAAAGCGAAGTGCGCTCTTCAATCGCCAGGCGAATCTCGTCATCCCAATCCAGATCGTCCGGTGCAAAGGTAACCAACCCGGCGGCTTCCGCTGACTCGGTATCAAATCGATCACTATGGGCCAGTACCTCGCCCGCTCTTTGCGGTTCGGACAGAAAACGTGATTGCAGCCGGGTTAAGCCATTGCTCATCGGCAAGGCGCCGGCGTTGAGGTCACTCACCGCCAGCTCGACTGTTTCATCGGGATTGTTCAGCATGTAAACACGATCCGCAGAGAGAGCGAGTTCCAGTAGATTACCAGCGAAACAACTGCCGGGTTCCACGATCGCAAAGAAACTCTTGGCGGTCAGATCCAGTCGACGCAGCGTGCGGGCCATCTGCAAAATAATCTCGCGCACCAGCCAGTGATCCCGATTCATGGCGAGGGCTCTGTCGACGGCCAGGACATTGTCGATGTCGCCCTCAGTTCGTAAACAGACCAAACCAATTTCCGGCTCGTTAACCCGCAGGTGCAGCAATGCGTCATCAAGCTCGCGAAAAGCGCGCAAGGGCCAGTAGTTATCCGCCAGCTTTTGAATCTCCTCAGTTGAGTCAGGCAATCCCGCAAGCGGGCCGCGCACCGTGAGATCAACGCAGCGCTTGTCGCGGTGAAGCTTGAGCGAGATGTATTTGTATTCGCGTGAGTCTTCAGTTGATGTCACCTGGAGAGGATTCAGCTTGATTCCCTGGTACGCCAAACTTTCAGTTTGCGTTACTTCGCCCACCCGCTTTTCGACTGCCTCCTGAAACCTACTGGTCGGAAAGCTGTCGTCGATCAATCCCCACTCTTTGGCGCGCTTGCCTTTCAAACCTTCCGCTAGAGTTGAAAACACGTCCGCGCGATCGCGACGGACCTTTCGCTTGTCAACCAGTCGCGTCAACCCGCCGGTGCCCGGCAAGACGCCGAGCAACGGTACTTCGGGAAGCGAGACCGCAGAGTTACCGTCATCGACCAGATAGATCTCGTCGCACGCAATCGCCAGTTCGTATCCGCCGCCCGAGGCGGTGCCATTCAGGGCGGCAATGTAACGACGCCCGGAGCGCCGGGAATCATCTTCAATCGCACAGCGAGTCTCGTTGGTGAATTTGCAGAAGTTCACCTTGAATGCGTGGGTTGAAGTGCCGAGCATATAAATGTTGGCGCCGGCGCAGAAGATCCGCGGCTTCAAACTGGTAATCACCACTGCGCGCACTTCAGGATGCTCAAAACGAATCCGCTGAATCGCGTCCGCCAGCTCGATATCGACGCCCAGGTCATAGGAATTCAGCTTCAGCTTGTAACCCTCGCCGAGCGTCTCGTCATCCTGCACGTCCATTGCCAGCCTGGCGACGGCGCCGTCAATTGAAAGCTTCCAGTGTTTGTATTGTTCGGGCGAAGTTTGAAAGTTGATCATCGAATGTTCGCATACGCGCTGGCGCGCGACCCGCCTACGTATGATCCGTTCGGACGTTCGTTCGAATCCTTGATATTAATCAATCAAAACGGGGCGGTCAAGTAACGGTAGCCGGGGGTAGTGCCCAAATTTCCGTTTCGGAACCGCCTTCAGCGGAATGTTTAAATCGGTCTCTTTCCGCCTAAAGGCGGTACTCCAAACTGGGGCATACGTAGCCGGATTTTGGCGTGCCAAGCGAGATCGCCAAACGTCTTTCTCTGAAGTTGGCGGAGGCGTGTAGGAATCGAACCTACCTGAGCCTGCTCTCGCAGTCTCACTAACGGTTTTGAAGACCGCGCCATTCACCAGAACAGATGCGCCTCCATCTGCAGATCTCTCAGTCAAGGGCGTACAGAGTACTTTCGGACGCCCCCACAGCGCAACCACCTGCCCGTAGAAAAAAGTGATCGGGTCAGATTGGTGCCAGCAAGGTAGCTCTGAGACTTTGATAAATAAGTGGCAAACGGTTTTGCTTGACGGCGTTAACGTCTAATGCTAATTGCTGCGGCTCATCAATCCTGCCAGGCAATACGAGCAGAATTCGATGTGACTGATGAAAGACTGGATCGCTCTCAACATGACCCCGGGCATTGGACCAAGGGTTACCGCGCGGCTGCTCGAGCATTTTGGATCGGCGGAATCGATTTTCGACGCGCCGCGGCGTGAACTTGCGCTGCTGCGCCTGGCGCCGGAAACAATCGAAAGCATTGCCGGCCGCGAACTGCAAACCAGGGCCGAAGCGGAAATTGAAAAGGTGCGGAAGCTCGGCGGCGATATTCTGGTGCTTGATGACGGTGTTTACCCGGCGTTGTTACGCGAAACCTACGACCCGCCGGTGACCCTTTATGTAAAAGGCGCGTGGGCCGAATGTCTCGAGCGCCCCACGATCGCCATCGTCGGTTCGCGTCGTTGCTCGACTTATGGTCAGAATGCAGCGCTGATGCTGTCACGCGAGTTGGCCCAGCGCGGGGTGACGATCATTTCCGGATTGGCACGCGGCATTGACGCAGCCGCGCATCGTGGCGCTTTGGAAGCTGGCGGCCGCACCGTCGGTGTGATGGGCACCGGCCTCGATCAAATCTATCCGCGCGATCACAAAAAACTGGCGGACGACATCTTAAAGCGGAAGGGCGCGCTGGTAACTCAGTTTCCGCTGGGAACACCGCCCGTATCCGAGAACTTTCCCTATCGCAACCGCGTGATCAGCGGACTGAGTCTGGGAGTTGTGGTCGTCGAGGCCGCTGAGAATTCAGGATCTCTGATCACCGCGCGCCTCGCGATGGAACAAAACCGCGAGGTGTTCGCGGTGCCGGGCAACATCACCTCGCGAAATTCGTTTGGGACGAACTATCTGATCAAAGGCGCGGGCGCCAAGCTGGTCCAACAGTGGCAGGATGTCGCTAGTGAACTGCCGGCAGAGATTGCGGCGCAACTTTTGCCCCCGCCCAGCAGAAAAAAGAATAAAGGCGAGCTGGTGGATCAACTCCAGCTCACCCCTGCTGATTTGACCGCACACGAGCGGGCGATCTTCAAAATACTAACGACGGACACGCCGCAACAGATCGACACGCTCGCCGAAATCACCCGGCTCTCGATCACGCAATTGACCAGCGCGCTGCTGACGCTGGAAATGCGGGAGCTGATTCGCGCGTTGCCGGGGAAATGCTTTGTGCGCAAATTATGATGCAACTCCGCGCGGCTGGCCGCGAAAACGTCCGTAATTCGGCGGTTTTTTGCGCGCGTTTGACGTTTCGGCCACACTTAGTGTTATTTTCAAGGCCGCCCTAAAAACCCTTAGCAAACGGTTTTGAAGCAACCTCTGGTCATCAAACCATCATCTGTGGCTGACCGGGAATTAACGCAATGGCAAAGAATCTCGTAGTCGTCGAATCGCCCGCCAAGGCGAAAACAATCAATAAATATCTCGGCAAGGACTTTGTCGTGAAGGCCTCGATTGGTCATATCAAGGATCTGCCCTCGAAGGGTCTCGGCGTCGACATCCAAAATAATTTCGAGCCGGAATACGAGATCATTCCCGATTCAAAGAAACGGAACAACAAGAAGATCGTCGCCGATTTAAAGAAGACGGCGAAAGAAGTGGATGCAATCTTCCTGGCGGCTGACCCCGATCGCGAAGGCGAAGCAATCTGCCAGCATCTGGCGGAAGAGATCGTACCCAAAAAACCCGCGAAGCCCGCCTACCGCGTCATGTTCAATGAGATCACCAAGCGCGCGGTCCAGGAAGCGTTTGAGCATCCTAAACAGATCGACGAGCACCTGGTCGACGCGCAGCAGGCGCGGCGCGTGCTGGATCGTCTGGTCGGCTATAAAGTTTCGCCGCTGTTATGCCGCACGATTGGCGGCCGTTTGAGCGCGGGTCGCGTGCAATCGGTGGCGCTGCGGATGGTCGTTGAACGCGAGCGAGAAATTGAAGCTTTTGCTAAGACTGAATATTGGACGATTGGCGCCAATCTCACCGGCAATCAGCCGCCGGCGTTTGATGCCCGCCTGCTGAAGGTTGGCGACCAGACGGTCAAGACCAGCGGTTTCGACCAGGATCTAAAAAAGAGCGAGATTCTGATCGGCAACGACGCGCAAGCCAACGAGATCGTCGCCGAGGCCAAACAGCAGACCTTCATCGTTGACGAGGTCGCGACCAAAGAACGCAAACGCAATCCGGTCCCGCCATTCATCACTTCAAAATTGCAGCAGGAAGCCTCGCGTAAACTCGGCTTTCCGGTGAAGCGCACGATGATGATCGCGCAACATCTCTACGAAGGCGTCGAGATTGGCAGCGAAGGTTCAGTCGGTCTGATTACTTACATGCGCACCGATTCAACTCGCGTCAGCGAAGCGGCGCTGGGTGACCTGCGAGGGTTTATCCAGCAACAGTACGGAGCGAATTACTTACCTGACAAAGCCGTTCACTACCGATCGAAGAAAGGCGCCCAGGACGCGCACGAGGCCATCAGGCCAACCGATGTGACGCGGACGCCCGATTCACTCGCGAAATATTTGAAACCGGAAGAGCAAAAACTTTACCGCCTTATCTGGCAAAGGTTTGTCGCCTCGCAGATGATGGCGGCCGTTTTTGATCAAACCACGATCGACATACGGGCCGGTCGCTTTGTCTTTCGCGCGACCGGATCGGTGCAGAAGTTCGATGGGTTCCTGAAGGTTTATCAGGAAGGTCGCGACGAAAAAGCTGAAGAGGACGAGGACGAGCGCAGCTTGCCGCTGGTAAAGAATGGCGAGACGCTGTCGCTCAATAAGATCGATCCGGAACAGCATTTCACGGAGCCGCCGCCGCGTTACACGGAAGCGACGCTGGTCAAGGCCCTGGAGGAAAAGGGCATTGGCCGACCGTCAACCTACGCGGCCATCATGACCGTGATTCAGGATCGCGAATACGTCGAGAAGAAGGAAAGCCGTTTTCATCCCACGGCGCTGGGCAAGACAGTCAACGATGTTTTGATTGAAGGTGGCTTTGACGACCTCTTCAATGAAACCTACACGGCGCGGATGGAAGAAGAGCTGGATGAAATCGAGGAAGGCAAGCTCAAATGGACTGACGCGTTGACTGAGTTCTATACAAAGTTCAAGGATGATCTGGCAAAGTTCCAGAAGTACGCCAAGGACATCAAGGAAAAAGAGACCCCCACCGACGAAGTCTGCCTGAAGTGCAACACCCCGGGCATGGTCCAGAAACTCGGGCGCTTTGGAAAATACCTCAAGTGCAACAACTGCGGCGCAACGCGCGACGCCGAACCCTCAGCGCCGACCGATCTCGCGACTGCATCCGGCGACGGCGAAGAAGAGATCGAGGCCTGCGAACTTTGCGGCAAGCCAATGCAACTCAAGCGCGGACGCTTTGGCCCATTCTATGGCTGTTCCGGCTATCCCGAATGCAAGAACATCCGCAAGATCTCCAAGAGCGGCAAACTCACGGCGCCGCCCCAACTTCTGGATGAAAAGTGTCCCGTGGACGGCGCGCAACTGGTGAAGCGCTATGGCCGGTTCGGCGAATTCATTTCCTGCTCGAATTATCCGAAGTGCAAATACATCAAGCAGGAAACGATCGGCGTCAAGTGCCCGCGCCCCGGCTGCGGCGGCGAACTGGTGGTCAAGAAGTCGCGCCGCGGAAAAGTCTTCTACGGCTGTGCAAATTATCCGAAGTGCGAAACCGTCTTTTGGGACAAGCCCATCGCCGAGAAATGCCCGCAATGTGGCAAGCCGTTCCTGCTGGAAAAGACTACCAAAAAAGGAACGACACGCTATTGCTCAGACGCGGAAGGCTGCGGATATAAGAGTGAGTTGATGCCGATAAGTCCGCCACAACAACCGCCGCAGGAAAAGCGGGCGTGATTCCCATGATGTCATCCTAACCATTCAAATCCTCATGAACAAACTCGAAGCCGAGATGCTCCTGCGCCGGATGCTCGGCTCGGATAAATCCTTTCGCGAAGGACAGTGGGAAGCGATTCACGCGGCTGCCGTGCTCAAGCAGCGCGTGCTCGTAGTTCAGCGCACCGGATGGGGCAAGAGCATCGTTTACTTTATCGCGACCAAAATCCTGCGCGACGAGAGCGCCGGGCCGGCGTTATTGATCAGTCCGCTGCTCGCGCTGATGCGCAATCAGATCGAAGCGGCCCGGAACATCGGCTTACGACCGTTCACGATTAACAACGAGAACCGGAAGGATTGGGGCGAAGCGCTGTCAGCACTGGCTCAGAATGAATGCGATATTCTTCTGATCGCGCCAGAACGTCTGGCCAATCCTACTTTTCGCAGAACGGTTCTTTCGCAAATCCAGCACCGGATTGGATTGTTTATCGTGGACGAGGCTCATTGCATATCCGATTGGGGACATGATTTTCGTCCGGACTATCGCCGAATTGTTAGAGTCTTGCAAATGCTTCCGCCGCAGGTGCCGGTCATCGGTACGACGGCCACCGCGAACAACCGGGTGGTGCAAGATATTGTTGCGCAAATTCCGGATTTGCACACACAACGCGGCCCGCTGACCCGGGCATCACTCAAGCTGTTCAATATCAAACTAAGTGATCAGAGTGAGCGACTTGCCTGGCTGGCGCAATTTCTGCCGAAACTGCCCGGCAGCGGAATTATCTATTGTTTGACTATTCCAGATACGCGACGCGTCGCCAGCTGGCTGCGACAGAACGGAGTTTTGGCCCGAGAGTATCACGCAGACCTCGAGAGTGATGAGCGTCTGGAAGCGGAACGATTGTTAATCGCAAATGAATGTAAGACGCTGGTGGCAACCGTCGCTCTCGGAATGGGTTTCGACAAACCAGATCTTGGCTTCGTGATCCACTTTCAGCGACCGGGTTCGGTTATCGCCTACTACCAACAGGTTGGGCGCGCAGGCCGCGCCGTAGATGAAGCTTACGGGGTTCTCTTGAGCGGCCGTGAAGATGACGAGATTCAGGACTATTTCATTCGTTCCGCATTTCCGCCCGCGGAAGTCATGTCAAGAGTGCTACGGGCGGTCGAGCAAACGTCCGGCACGACTGTCAACGAACTGATGTCGCAGATGAACTATCGACGCGGCGTAATCGATAAAGCTTTGAAGTTGATGGAAGTTGATGGCGCCGTTATCCGCGACGGCACGAAGTACATTCGCACGCCGAACGCCTGGCATCCTGACCAGATGCATTCCGAACAGGTAACGAAGCATCGGCGCGATGAGCTGGAGGAGATTAAGCGTTATGTTGATTACAGCGGCTGCCTCATGGAGTTCCTGGCGCGGGCCCTCGATGATCCATGGCCGTCGTCGTGTGGAAAATGCTTGAATTGCGCGGGAGCTACGCAAAGACAGGGGATTCCGCCCAGTCGAGTATACCAAGCTGTTCAATTTCTGCGCGGCGATGATGTTTCATTCGACGCGCGAAAGCAATGGCCAACTGCGGCCCTTGATGAAGTTCAGAGAATTATGCCGGTGGCAGTCACTGTTACTACGCAGGGAAGACCGAGCACGAGAATTCCCGCTGAATTGCATCTCGAACAGGGCCGCGCGCTCTCTATTTACGGCGACGCGGGGTGGGGACAGAGCGTGCAGGCCGGCAAGTACCAGACAAGATACTTCAATGATGAATTGGTTCAGGCGGCAGCCCGACTGATTCTCGATCGGTGGCGACCGGAACCCTTTCCACAATGGGTGACGTGTGTGCCCTCGAATCGTCAACCAACGTTGGTCTCGGATTTTGCCGAGAGGCTGGCCGCAACGCTCAATCTTCCGTTCGTCGCAGCAGTCAGAAAAACGCGAGACACTGAACCACAGAAAATGATGGAGAACAGCACGCAACAAGTGCGGAATCTGCTGGGAGCGTTTTCGGTCGAGCGTGATATCCTTAAGGCACCGGTGCTTTTGACCGATGATGTGATCGATTCGGGTTGGACATTGTCGGTTGTTGGAATATTGCTTCGAATTGGCGGCAGTGGGCCGGTATTCCCTTTCGCTTTAGCGCGAGCAACTGCAGGTGATTCATGATAGACGTCCGTGAACCAATGACTGAGGATGCCGCCGCCATCATAATGTTGTGTTCGCGGCTGGGCTTTAGCGATGGGGGCGCGGAACTGTCACCGCTGACGCCAAAGGAATGGAACGCTCTGGCGCGAAAGATTCATGAGTCGGAGTTGGGGCACCCGGGGTCGCTACTGGGAATGGCATCCGTCGAGCTATCACGGCGTTTGCTGATTGGAGGGACTGAAGCAGACAGGATCAGCGCATTGTTGGATCGGGGGGTTGCAATTGCGCTGGAACTCGAACAATTGTCAGCCAGTGGCATCTGGTGCGTAACGCGCGTTGATGATTCATATCCGGCCCGGTTTAAGAAGTCGTTGAAGCATCAGGCGCCGCCCGTTTTGTTTGGAGCCGGAGATAAATCAATTTTCGATTCTCCGGCAATCGGTATTGTCGGCTCGCGAAATCTTGCTGGCGACGGAGCGGATTTCGCCTCTAAGCTCGGACAGATATGCGCGCGCTGTTCGGTCGCAGTAGTTTCGGGCGGCGCGCGTGGCACTGACCGCATTGCGATGCAGGGAGCGCTGGACACCGGTGGTTGTGCTGTCGGCGTTATGGCCGACAGCTTGGCCAGGACTATTCGACAGCAAGAGGTGCGCAGCTTTATCGCTGACGGCCGGTTGGTTCTCTTGACTCCTTACCTGCCTAATCACGGGTTTTCGATCGGCGCGGCGATGGGCCGCAACCGGATCATCTATGGGGCTTCGGATTTTTCGGTGATCGTGGCCAGCGATTATGAAAAAGGCGGAACGTGGGCAGGAGCGGTCGAAGCGCTGATGGCCGGATGGTGCCAGTTATTTGTTCGGGCTGATGAAGGGATCAGTCGCGGCAATCAAGAGTTGCTTGGCAAGGGTGCGCGTCCAATATTGTCGAAGGACCTGCTAGACATTGACAACATATTCGACTGGATGAAAGAACGGTCAGGATCGCACCCCAGGCAAGAGATGCTCTCATTTGCTTGACACCGCTCACCGACCATCCCGCAGATACATCGCTGAATACTCAACATAGTTCTGCCAGTACCGATCCAGTCCCGCTACTTCTTCGTCAGTCAGCGGCCGCCTCACACGCGCCGGCATGCCCATCACCAGGCTGCGCGGCGGAATGATCGTGCCCGGTGAAACCAGTGAGCCGGCCGCTACCAGTGATTGCGCACCCACCCGCACGTCATCAAGCACAATCGCTCCGATTCCGATCAGGCTTTTCCGTTCGATGTAGCAGCCATGCAGCGTCACGCTGTGGCCGATAGTCACTTCTTCTTCGAGGATCGTCGGTTTTTCTCCCGTACGGGTATGCAGCACGCAATTGTCCTGCACGTTCGTCCGATCGCCGATGCGAATGTAGAACATGTCGCCGCGCACCACGGTGCCAAACCAGACGGACGCCTGGGCTCCAATGTGCACGTCGCCGATTACCTGAGCGCTATCAGCAATGAAGGCAGTTTCGTGTATTTGCGGATGAACCTCGCGAAAGGGTCGGATCATGATTGGGCGCGATTATGACAACAGCGCGACTTAAAAGACAACCAACCTAATTCTCAGTAGTGCCCCAGTTTGGAGTACCGCCTTTAGGGGGAAAGAGACCAATTTATGCGTTCCGCCTGAAGGCGGTACTCCGAAACAGAAATTATGGCACTACCTAATTCTCCGCGCCCGATCGCCACAGTCCCTGGAGCAATCCCCAGTTGTATTGCGTTGCTTTCCATCTTTTGGTTGCCTCCGCCTCGTAATTCAGATTCCAGGACGGCACGACCTCAACCCGTTCGGTGCCCCCGGGTTCGAGGCGTCCGCGGCTCAACATTGAATGAACGCCGGGGCGAAAGTGACAAGAGGCGCACCCTGCGAGAGGCTCTCTTTGCTCAAACTCGAAATCGTGGGATGCAAAGAGCGCAAACTCCTTCTCTCCAGCCTGCACTGCGCGCAGTCCTCCGTTTTCGCCCGCGAACAGTTTCGCGCGGCTGAATTTGAATTCAAACCCATCAAGAGCTGTGCGAGCGGCGTTCCGGTCGATATCGTGCACCGGTTGGATCTCAGCCGGAATTGTTCGATGGACCCGAATCTGAATGTCTTCAACGATGTTTGATGGCTGCAAATTGCCCGCCGTGTCGATCAGCATTGCTTTCCGGACCAACGCCAACTCCGTCCCGGGAGGAAACTGAGGCACTTCCGGGTTGGGCATTACTCCTCCCGGACCATTCGCATCCGGCAGCCAGGGTTTACGAATGGAATCCAGTGACTTGAGATACTCAAGCGCGGCTGCGTGTCCTGCCGGCAGTCGCATGAAGATTAGAAACAACGACCTGGCGGAAAAAAAAGAAACGTGTCCAATCGCGATTGGCCCCCCGCCCCGCGCGCTGAGCATTACCCACGGACCCTGTCTGTCGAACAGATCAGGAGGCAGAAAGGCTTGAGTACGTTTGTCTGGATCATACCAGGCCGGAAATGATTTTGATTTGATCGCCGCCTGGTAAAAATCCGGCAGCCTGGTGATTTCTTCCGGCCGCAGCGCGAGTCTGCGAATAACTTCGAACAGTTTGTTTTGCAGATTCAATATCTGGGGCGACTCTCGCTGCGTTCGCATCGTCCAATCAAAGACGGCCCAAAGATCTCGCTGCAGGATCGCGCGCTTGAGCGGATCGTTGATGGCTCGCTCGCCGTGCGACGTGAGAAACTCATCCAGCACTTCGATGGCCTGCCGATAGCCCGGATCCACTAAAAGATCTTTCGTTCCTGCCCACAACAGGGGATCGACTTCGTCGTAGCCATGTTCTTTACCGTCAGGAGACTCGCGCCGGTAAAGGGCGCGATAGAGGCGGTTCCAAAGATGATTCGGATCGCGGTCATACAAGGTCCAGGCAGTTGTGTCGGGCGAAACTCGTGCGCTCGCGGCCTGCGTGAGAGACGAAATGTGCGGGTGTTTATTCCGAGAGGCAGAAGGCCAAAGTGCGTCCATTAAGCTACCGGCGAAAACGACACACGCAATTAGGCTTAGGGTCCTGCGCATCTGCGACCTCCGGCCAGGACAACGATAATAAATAAGAGGACTGCTTTAAGGAATGGATTTAAGTGGCCAATCTTGCACCATGAGAGATCCTTTCAGCGTGAGCACTTCGAAAAGACATCCCTTCGTAAGAATAAAAATGGGCGAGCCTCAACCCGCCCATGATCAGATTATTGTGGTTGATCCTAAAAGCTAGAAAGCAAAGCTGCCATAGAACGCGCTGTTCTCGCCCTCGCGTTCCCAGCTATCGCCGACTTCATGTCCCGAGTAGCTGGCCTTCAGGGTATAGCCCACTTTCCGCTGGCTCAGTGGCGCGAGCGGCGTGTACCAGACCAGATTCGGCTGGCGGCAGCAGAG
>JBKPEE010000227.1:0-16666 GCA_046728235.1 Acidobacteriota bacterium | reverse complement strand
TTGCGCGCGCCGCCTTTTTTTGGAGTGCGCTGACTTGTCAGCGCTTTAAAAGCGGCGACAAGTCGCCGCACTCCAAAAGCCCGCGCAAATCGAGTCACTGAATCGTATCTCGTTCAGCCACGTTGCTGGTTTCTTGAGGGGTGACCATTGCCTGCGCGCCGGTTTCTTTCAGTGACTTTAGATACTTGCCGTACTGTCCATTCCACGGCGGAATAACAATTGACACGGCGCCCTGCGCCTGCGCCTGACACGCGAGGCGAATAAGTGGTTTCGGTTCGGCGGTGTCGATATAGCCGAACTCTTTGATCTTTTTGCCTTCGCGCGCGGCCACGTCGGAAAGTTTCTCGGCCCCGCCGAGCACGCCCACCCAACAAGTACCGCAGGAAGCTGAACGACACTCGACAGGAATTGGTCCTTCAATTCGACGCGGATCCATGGCTTTCCAGTCGCGCGACTGATCATCGGCCGCACCCCACGCAAGATCCTGACCCTGGCGCAGTCTGTATTTTGCGCCATCGTCGTTCTCATCCCAGGTCACGGTCCACTCATGGTTGACTGTCCGCAGGAAACTGAACAGGCCGGGACGATCATCCTTTGCGCGCCCACGCAAAACCTGCTCAGGTGACTGGCGCGCGTGTTTCTTGTCGATGCTGACAACACCGGCGGCCGCCTTGAAGGCGCCGATCCCCGTCTGCTGCACCGTCATGAAAGCAACTGCCGTGATGCCGACCAGAAGTGATTCATCGGTTTTGGCTTGCTGTGCGGCGCCGCGCGCCACTGAGACGATCTGATCAGCCAGAGAAGCGGCCGTAGCCGGGGAGTCAGCGTGAGCCTCGACCGCCAGCTTAACCTGGGGCCAAAAGCGGTGGCCATAGAGAAACCGGTGCGACGTGTCGATCTGGTCCTTCAGATCGTAATCGCCCTGCAACAGCAGTTGTTGGACCAGCTTCTCGCGGTCACTTGACTCGTGGAGCGCCCGGAACAATGACAAAGGATAAAAGGCAAACCATATCTGGGTCGCCTGGCGATCCACTTCGTGAATTGAACGCAGCAGCGTCGCCATGGCGGCGCCCCACGCCTCTTCGTTTTGTTGATTCAGGAAATTTTCAAACGCAGTTTCGTTGTTTGTAGACATAGCTGATAGTTCCTTCTTAAATGAAAACGGAAAGTTTAGCAGGAAAGCGTTTGTATCAGAAGCGCGACGCGCGGTAAGAAGTCAGTACCGGGAGCGGTAGCGACCGGGTGCCGCCAGGATTTTAGGCCGATGGTCAGTTACCCGGTCGCTACCGCTCCCGGTACTGACTCCATTCCATCGCCTACAGAGACAGCCTACGGACATATCATGGTTTGACAAGAGCTGATTCAGAAGAGTAATTAGTGCAGATAGATCAGGGGGAGGATTTCACATGGCAGAACAAACCACACAGGTGGCCAAACCGCGCCGGACCTTTGATAGCGCTTATGGTTTTTCCTTTAGTGTTGCGGTGGGATTAATTCTTTTTGTGGCCGGCTTAATTATCAGCCTCACGGTCGGCCAGGGAACCAGCATTGGCCTGATTTTCGGGATTCCTTTGCTAGTGGCCGGTCTCATCATCCCCATGTTTATGATTCGCGATCTGTTCGTGACCGCAGAGGTGAAAGAACCGTGCCCAAATTGCGGAGCGACTATCAGAACCTCAGACGCGACGCTGCAACTCAGATGCGAGAGTTGCCAGCGAGTAATCAATGTGCGCGAGAAGCGATTGTATTTGGCTGAGTAATCAACCGCTAGTTTTGGGCGAAGTCGGAACGCGACAGTTTACATTTCCACCAACAGTGTCTGAAGGAGTCTCTCGCTTCGGTCAATTGAACGATCCCCGAAATCACGAACCTGCTCTTTTTCGTGGATCGTCCTTGCCATCCAATCGATTCCCAACTCGGAAAGTCAGGATGAGAGCGGCGGGAGCCAGCTGCGCGTCCAGTAATCGCTAAAGGTGATCGCGAACAAGATCGCCAGCCACAAAAGCGCCGAGGTGATTACCAGCCATACCAGCCGCCCGCTGTAACGCACGTGCATAAAGAAGAGTACGACCAGCGTAGCCTTGATGCAGGCAATGGTCAGGGCCACAACTGCGTTGAGAGGTCCAGGGAAATCGACGAACGCCGCGATCACAGTGAGTGCGGTTCCCGCCATTAAGGCCAGGAAGATGGTGATGTAAATTCGTGGCTGAACTATGTGCTCACTCATAAAAGCAGAAATCAGACGTCAGACATCAGCCTCCATGATGTTCCAGGTGTCTTCCCAGTAAATAAAGCAACGGAAACAAAAAGATCCAGATAATATCAACGAAGTGCCAATACAGTCCGGAGATCTCCACAGGCGCGTGATACTCGGGACTGAATCTGCCGCGCCAGGCCAGGATCAGTATCACCGTCATAATTCCCAGGCCAATGATCATGTGCAACGCGTGCATTCCGGTCATCGCGAAGTAGATCCAGAAAAAGAGTTCTACGTTGTGAACGTTGGCGCCCTCGATCAAATGCAGCTTATGCGGATCGGTATCTCCGGATTGGGCAACTTCAGGCGCAAACGGCCGCCCGGGTATAAGCCGGCCGGGAATCAGGTGGTCTTCGTATTTATCGTAGTACTCGACTGCTTTGATCCCGAGGAAAGTCGCGCCCAGGATCATCGTCAGTATCAGGCAAATGATCGTGCTGCGTTGACGGCCTACCTGAGTGCTGAAGACCGCCATGGCCATCGTAAAGCTGCTCACAATCAGAACCGCCGTATTGATCGCGCCCAGCTTTATGTCCAGGTGATTGCTGGCGCTGACGAAGGCCGGTGGATATTCATACCGGTAAAGCGTGTAAGCGAGAAACATGCCGCCAAAGAACATGACTTCAGTCACCAGAAACACCCACATACCGAGTGTGCCGGCTTCGCGTTGCTGCTCCATGTTTTCAAAATGGTGCTGCAACGCCGCGTGATGGGTGGCGTGTTCGTGAGTTGTCGCTAGTCCTTCAGCCATAAATGGAAATTGAAAACTGAAAACTGCAAAGTGCAAATTTCAAATTGGTTCCACGTAATCAGCCGTTGGGTTCAATTCGAAATTTTCATTTTGCACTTTTCAATTTGCAAGGCGTCTCTCACCTCCACTTCACCCGGGCGCAGTTTCAATGTGCCCCGGCTTTCAACTCTCAGCCGGTTGCTGACGCTCAAACCTGCCCACCACTTCCTTATGTTCCGGCGCCGCAAACTCATATGCTTCATGGGTCACGATTGGCGTCGTTAAAAAGTTCTGTGTCGGCGGCGGTGAAGCTGTCTGCCATTCAAGGCCTGGCAGGTTCCATGGATTCGCGTCCGCAATTCGCCCGTAACGCATCGACCAGACCAGGTAGATTAAAGGGATCATCAAACCGAAGCCAAGAATAGAGGCTCCCGCCGTCGACAACACATGCAACACCTGCCACGAAGTGAGCTCCACCGGATAGGTATGATACCGGCGCGGCATGCCCATGTAACCAAGTATGAACTGCGGCGAGAAAGTCAGATTGAATCCGACAAAGATAACCAGCGCGGAGAATCGTCCCCAACCCTCCGGGTACATACGGCCGCTAATCTTGGGCCACCAGTAATGCAAGCCGCCGAGGTAACCAAACAAAGCGCCACCCACCATGATGTAGTGAAAGTGCGCGACGATAAAATAGGTGTCGCTCAGATGAACGTCGGTCGCGAGCGAGGCCAAAAACAATCCGGTCATGCCGCCGATCGTGAACAAGCCGATGAAGCCCAAACCGTAAAGCATCGGCGTGTCGTATGAGATCGAGCCTTTGAAGAGCGTCGCCGTCCAATTGAACACTTTTATCGCGGACGGGATCGCCACGGCGAAGCTCAGGAACGAGAAGATCATCCCGGCATACACTGATTGACTCGCGACAAACAGGTGATGGCCCCAGACCAGGAAGCCGAGCACGGCAATCGCCAAACTTGAATAAGCGACGAACTTGTATCCGAAAATGTTCTTGCGCGAGAAGTTCGCGATCAGTTCGCTGACGACACCCATCGAGGGCAGCACCATGATGTAAACGGCGGGATGCGAATAAAACCAGAAGAGGTGCTGGAACAGAACCGGATCGCCGCCGGCAGCCGGGTCAAAGATTCCGATGTGCGCTAAACGCTCCAAAGCCACCAGTAGAATCGTGATCGCGACTACCGGCGTTCCCAGAATCATGATGAGCGACGTCGCATAATGCGCCCAGACAAATAACGGCAAGCGATACCAGGTCATCCCCGGCGCGCGCATGGTGTGAATCGTGACGATGAAATTCAGTCCCGTCAGGATTGAAGAGAAGCCGTTGATGAAAATTCCCACGCCGGTCGCGATCACATATGAATTCGAAAACGTGGTGCTGTACGGAACGTAGAACGTCCAACCGGTATCGACGCCGCCGGCCAGCAACGCGTAGATCGTGATGAGGCCGCCGATCATGTAGATATACCAGCTCAACAAGTTTATCCGCGGAAACGCGAGGTCTTTCGCGCCGATCATCATCGGAATCAAAAAGTTTCCCAGCGTTGCCGGAATAGATGGGATCAGAAAGAAGAACACCATGATGATCCCGTGCTGCGTGAACATCTTGTTGTAGGTGCTCGATTGCACGAGATCGCCCTGCGGTGTCAACAGCTCCAGCCGAATGGCCATCGCATAGAGGCTGCCGATGAAAAAGAAGAAGGAGATCGAGCCGAGGTAAAGCAGCGCGATGCGCTTGTGATCTTTGGTCAGCAGCCACGACTTCAACCCGTACTCGGCGTTGAGGTAATTCGATCGCGGTGGTTTTGGTATTTCGAATTCTTCCATGAAATTAGAAAATCAATCCTGGTTTTAGAGTCGGGCTGCGGCCCCCGACGATCGTCCGGCAGGCGGTTGCCCGCCGCTAAGCAATCACTTTTTCGGACTCGCGCTCGGCTTCGCACCTGGTTTCGCGCTCGGCTGTGCCGCGGCCGGCGGCGGCTTCGCTGTCGGCGTCTCAGGTTTTGCGGTCGACAGAGATTTTACGTAAGCGACCACCTGCAATAACTGCTCTTCACTAATCTGGCCCTGGAACGAGGGCATGATTGGTCCAAAGCCCGTCACAATCTTCGCCTGCGGATTCAGGATCGATTCGCGGACGTAACCTTCATCGGCCACCACGCTTTGCCCGCCGCTCAACACCACCTTGCTGCCGTAGACGCCGATCAACGCCGGCCCCCGGCCGCCCTCGGCATTTGCCCCATGACATGAAACACAGCCCAGTGACTCATAGAGTCCGCGGCCGGCGGCGGCGGGTGAAGCCTGACCGGCATTGCCGCTCAACCAATTTTCATATTCAGTCGGCTCCATGACCTCGATATATCCGCGCATGCCGGAATGGTTCATGCCGCAGTATTCGGCGCAGAAGAAATTGTAACGGCCCGGCTTGGTTGCTTCGAACCATTCAGTCGTGTATTTGCCCGGAACCACGTCGACCTTGACGCGGAAAGCCGGAATGAAAACATCATGGATGACGTCCTCCGTGGTCATGATGAGCTTCACTCTCTGACCGACGGGCACGTGAAGTTCATTGATCTCGCGTTGTCCGGTGGCGTGCTGAAACTTCCACATCCACTGTTTGCCCACGACGTAAACCTCGAGGGCGTTGTTCGCGGGACGATATTGCGCGAAATAAACCTTGGCTCCCCACACAAAGATGGTCATGGCGATCAGCAGCGGAATGACTGACCAAAGGGTCTCGAGCTTGGTCGAGCCTTCGATGGGCCGGGGAATCTCGGAAGGATTGCGTCGCCGGTAGCGAATGACGAAATAGATCAGCACGCCGTAGATCAACAGCGTGAAAAAGAGCGTCACGCCGCAAAGGTAGAAGTACAGGGCATCAACTTCGCCTGACAGCGTCGAAGCACTTTCCGGAAATGGAATCCACGATTGCATTATCAAATGTTAAGTTTCAGATCTCAGATTTCAGATTTCAGATTTCAGATCTCAGATCTCAGATCTCAGATTTGAGCTATGACCGGTCGCATCCACCACCCCGCGCGGGCTGCTCGCGCCGGATAGCCGGGCCGCTTCCGCTGCTGACAAACTCATTCGTCTGCGACTAATCCGTCTCAATAAAAGCAACAACCCGGCAATTAGAATTATGGTGACGACTCCTGCCAGCCTCATCACATTCATAATCACTACTCCGTATTTTCCGGTCGACGGGTCGTAGTGATAGCAATACAACATCAAAGCGTCGACGGGCGTCCCGATCTTGTTTGCCGACGCTTCCACCAGCGCCAGACGCAAGTCCTTTGGCGGATAGTCGATGCCGTAAAAGTAGCGGGCCAGCTTGCCCTCAGGTGTGGCGACCATAATGCCGCTGGCGTGCGCAAATTGTTTTGTCTGCTCATCCCAGGTGTAACGAAAGCCGACTGCCTCAGTCAGCCGCTTAATATTCGCATCGTCACCGGTCAAAAAATGCCAACCCGTAGCACCGCTGGGGCGGTTGTACCCGCCGATGTAGGTCTGTTTTTTCGCAGCCGCGAGTTGTGGCGTTTCGTGCGTATCGAAACTCACCGTGACGACTTCAAACTGTTCGCCGGCGTTGAATGACATCTGGCGAAAGGATCCGAGCATGCCGTTCAAAACCTGGTTGCAAAGCATCGGGCAGGTGTAATAGACGAGCGAAAGTACTACCGGCTTGCCGTTGAAGAACTGGCCGAGGCGGACCTCGTTACCTTGCTCGTCTTTGAAAACCGCGTCGAGCGGAAGCTGTTCGTTGAGCCTTTGATCAATGCCTACCTTCTTTAATGCCGGAGGCAGTCCGGTCGCCGCCTGGCCGGAATTCAATCCGCCTCCATACAGCGGAGAGTTCGGTTGCGGCACGCCGGGCTGAGCAAAAACCAGTAGGCAGTTGGCAGAAAGCAGTAGGCAGAAAACACTTGTGCGCAAAAAGATCGTGCGGCGATTACGTCGCAAATTGACCAGCGCCTCTGCCTGCTGCCTGCTGCCCGCTGCCTTCTGCATTCTGCCTTCTGCCTTCTGCTTACTGCTTTCTGCCTTCTGCCTTCTGCTGTTGCGTTGCCAGCTGCTTTAAAAATTCCTGCTTCGCCGTTTCGATCGGCATGCCGTAACGTTGGCCATTCTGATCGACGGGGCCGTTCTTCAGCACGTCATCCCATTGATCGCGCGCCACTCTGATCTCCCACAATGGATCTTTGGGCGCCGGGGCTTTAGCCGTAGTCGCGGGAGAGATCTCTCGGCGAGTCTCCGGTTTCGCCGCCGAGCTTTTTTCCAGATCTTCTGCGAACCCGGGCGCGCCCTGCAAGCGCGGCTCAGGCGGCAGACGCTCCTTTTCAGTCAGAGCCATTGGTGAACGAGGCTTTTCCGCTTCCACCGAGCGCGACTGCAGCAGGCGGAACATAGCCCACATCAACACAAACGAAACGACGATCAGAATCAATAACCCGACGACGAACCTGGCGATGCCGCCGATGTAGACATCGCTTACCTCGTGCGTCACATCGATGTTTTTGATGTACGACGTGTCAGGCGTTTCGGTAATGTGATGTTTGTCGGCCATGTTTTAGTTTCGGAGTGCCGCCTTCAGGCGGCAATCAAACGAGTCGCCTTGAGGCGGTGCTCCAAACCGTTAATGTTCATGCGTAACTTCCAGCGCTTGCTCCAGCTGGGGATCGTTAAGCGGGAGCAAAGCTCGCTTCTGCAATTGCCAGGCGAAGGTCGCCAGCCACAATCCGCCGATGCCGATTGGGGCTACAATATCCATCCAACTCAAATGAAATCGCTCTGGATTGAACGCCGGCTCGATTAACCAAATCACATCGATAACCCGCATCACCAGGATCAGTACCGCGAGTATTGCAAGCTTTTCCGAGCTTCGTTTCGAGGCCCGTGACAACAGCGCCAGAAACGGAAACGCGAATTGCAGAATCACAATCGCCAGGGCAATCACCCCCCAGCCGCCATGTTTGCGCGCGACGTACCAGGTTGTTTCTTCCACCAGATTGCCTGACCAGATAATCAGGTATTGCGAGAAAGCGAAGTAGGTCCAGAGCATCACGAGGGTGAGCAAAAGATTGCCCCAATCTTGAAAGTGCCGGGGATGGGCGACCCGATCCATCGGCGGCCGTTGCGACAACCACGACATCGCGATGATCGTGAAGGCCAGCGCGCTCAGGCTCCAGGAGGCGACAAAAATCAGGCCGAAGATCGTCGATGACCATCCCGGTTCGAGCGACATCACCCAATCGATGGCTGCAAAGGTGATTGAGATGATCAGGAAAGCAAGACCCGGACCGCTGATCATCTGCAACTGCTTACGAATTCTCGTTTGCGCCGTCCGGTCCTGTTCTAACGACAACCAATTGAGCGTCAATGCCAGCAATGACCAGAAGGCGAAATAGATCGCCGCCCGCATGACAAAGAACGACGGATTCAAATAGTGCGCCTTCTGTTGCAGGGCTTGCGTCTCGTTCATGAACCGGGGATTGGTCCACGGATAAATCTGTTTAAGCCCGAAGATAATTGGGATAAACAGAATCAGCATCAGTGGCAGCGTGCGCGTCGACGCTTCCAGCACTCGCCGGATGACCAGACCCCAGGCGCCACCCGTCAGGTGCTGTAACATCAAAAGCGCCAAACTGCCCAGGGTGATCCCGATCCAGAAAATGAAGCCAACCAGATAAGCGTGGAAGAACTGAGCGCTGCCAAAGAACGCGCCGATGAGCAGCAGCACAGTAAACACGGCGCCGAAGATCAGCGCGCGCATTGACACGCGGCTGAGCTCAGTTGGTGGTGTGAATCCCAATGGCTTCATTTTGGCGCCCCACTGTTAGGCAAACTCGAGTTTGCCGTACTCTGCATCTGGCTTAACTGCAACGCCCGGATGTAGGCGACAACACGCCAGCGATCTTCGACGGAAACCTGTTGAGCGTACGAAGGCATGGCTCCCCAGCCGTTTGTCATCACGTCAAAGAAATGACCGGCCGGCGCCTGCCGCAAACGATCCTGGTGATAATTCGCCGGCAAAGGCTTGTTAAAGCCGCGCCGGGCGACCATGCCATCTCCGTAACCGGTCATGCCGTGACACACGGAACAGTAGATGTTATAGCGCTCCTGCCCACGATCCAGATCGGCTTTCGTGAGCTGCATCGGAATTGTTTCCACGTCATCCGGATACAGGCCGGCCTGGTTATTTGCCGACGCTTGGACGGTCGGAGTTTGCGGTGAAGCAGGTGTCGCTTGCGCGGTCGCCTTCTTTCCCTGGAAGAATGCTCGATCTTCGCGCAGATACCCGCGCGGTACCGTCCCTTCGACCAGCGGCCGCGATCCCGTGCCATCCTTATAAAAAGAGTTTTCGCGATAGGCGATCGACTTCGGCTGATCCTGCATATCTCTTCGGCAACCAGTGAGCAGTGAGCAATGAGCAGTAAGCAGTATCAGCAGGAGCGCAAATTTGGAGTGCGCCGTCAAAGCGAAGCGGCGACGGCGCTTTGTTTGGAGTACCGCGTTTACGCGGAATTCGGTTATGGATGCCGATTCCGCCTGAAGGCGGGACTCCAAACGCGTGCCTCTGCTTAATGCCCTACAGTTCAACATCAATAACTTCCCGGGCTTCCAAACCTCGCAAAAAGCTCACTGCTTCGTCGTGATCGAATTTGGGATCTTTCGATTCGATGACTAAAAAGAAACTGTCGCGGGTCGCGAGCGCGAAATTCGGCGCATTAAAAACCGGATGATAAGGCTGCGGTAGCTTGTTGAGGGCCAGCATGCCAAGCACCGCCGAAAATGCTGCGACCAGCACCGTACACTCGAACGTGATCGGAATGAATGCCGGCCAACTGTTGAATGGCTTGCCGCCCACATTGATTGGGTAGTTGATTACTTCTATCCAGTACTGCATAAAGAACCCGCCGACTGCGCCAACGATCCCGCCGATCAAAACGATCAGAGGCAGCGCCGATCTTCTGAAACCGATCGCCTCAGAGAGCTCTTCGATGGGGAACGGCGAGTAGCCGTTAATCTGCCGGTAGCCGGCCGCATAGGTCTCGCGCGCCGCCTCGACCAGCGCGCTCGGGGTGTCGAACTGGGCCATCACGCCGTATAAATGTGGATGTGCCTTATCCTTCATTCCAATGAGTTAAATTGTCGCGAGGTCAGTACCACCCGCGTCAGCAGGTGGGTTAATGTGTAACCCTCCACTTGATACCATCCGCTAACGCGGATGGTACTGACTTCATCACTCTTCCACTTCCGCCTCAGGCAGAATCGTGCGCATCTCAAAAATCGAAATCATCGGCAGGAAGCGAATGAACAGGAACAGCAGCGCAAAGAAAAATCCGATCGTGCCGATGAACATCGCCCAATCCCATTGCGATGGTTGATACATGCCCCACGACGACGGCAGAAAATCCCGGTGCAGACTGGTAACGACGATCACGAAACGCTCCAGCCACATGCCGATGCTCACCACAACCGAGATCACCCACAACAGTAAAAGGTTCGAGCGAATCTTCCTGAACCAGAGAAACTGCGGCGTGAAACCGTTACAGAAAATCAGCGCCCAATAATATGGCGCGTATGGACCATGCATACGGTTCCAAATCGCAAAGTGCTCATATTGATTGCCGCTGTACCAGCCGAAGAACGCTTCGATCAAATAACCGTAGAAAACGATTAGGCCCGTTGCCAGCATCACCTTTGCCATGTTGTTCATATGGCGCATGGTGATGAAGCTCTCGAGGCCGTAGAGCTTTCGCAGCGGAATGGTCAGCAACAACACCATGGCGAAACCGGCATAGATGGCGCCGGCGACGAAATAAGGTGGAAATATGGTCGCGTGCCAGCCGGGAACGATACCGACGGCGAAGTCAAAGCTGACGATCGTGTGCACCGAAAGCACCAGCGGTGTTGCCAGGCCCGCCAGCAGCAAATAAGCAGTTTCATAGCGGTGCCAGTGCCGGGCTGATCCACGCCAGCCCATCGCCAACATGCCGTAAATAATCTGGAAAGTTTTGCTCCGGGCGCGGTCGCGCAGCGTCGCGAAATCCGGAATCAGGCCGACGAACCAGAATACCGCCGAAACTGTCGCATACGTTGATACCGCGAACACGTCCCACATCAAAGGGCTGCGGAACTGTGGCCAGATCCCCATGGTGTTCGGGTAAGGAAACAGCCAGTACGCCAGCCAGGGCCGGCCCAGGTGCATGATTGGATACATCCCGGCCTGGGCCACCGCAAACAAGGTCATTGCCTCAGCAAAACGATTGATTGAAGTGCGCCACTTCTGTCGCAACAACAACAGGATTGCCGAGATCAAAGTTCCCGCGTGCCCAATGCCGATCCACCAGACGAAATTCAGAATGTCCATTCCCCATCCGACGGGAATGTTGACGCCCCATTCACCGATTCCGACAAAGACCAGCTTGGTGATCGCCAGCATCATCAACTGGAAGAGCGCAAACGAAATCGCAAAGCCGATGAACCAGGTGATCGGCGTTTTGCGCTTGAGGACTATCGCGCTGATCTTGTCGGTGACCGAACCAAACGTCAGCTCAGTCCCCACGACCGGATGCGTCGCGTGAATCGATGTATGAAGATCTTCTGGCCGTTCACCCATTGGTCCTATGGGACCTATACCTTAATCTCCGGATTCGGATTCCGCAGCGCCGTCAAGTACGTCGTCCGCGGCCGCGTGTTCAGCTCTCCCAGCAATGAATAGTCCCGTTCCAGCGCTTTGAGCTTCGACACCTTGCTGTTGGGATCGTTGATGTTACCGAAGACGATTGCCTCGGTTGGGCACACCGACTGGCACGCGGTGACGACCTCGCCATCGCGGACCTGGCGACCTTCAATTTCTGATTGAATCTTCGCGGCCTGTATCCGCTGGACGCAGTAAGTACATTTCTCCATTACGCCGCGACTGCGCACCGACACGTCCGGATTGCGCATCAGTTGGTAGGTCGGCGTGTCCCAGTCCTGATACAGGAAGAAGTTGAAACGGCGCACCTTGTAAGGACAGTTGTTCGAACAATACTTCGTGCCGACACAGCGGTTGTAAACCATGTCGTTGAGCCCTTCGGCGCTGTGGACCGTTGCGTGCACCGGACATACGGGCTCGCAGGGCGCATTCTCGCAATGCATGCACGGCACCGGCTGGAAATATGGACCTTCAGGCTTGTTAGGGTCGCCTTTGAAATAAGCGTCGACACGCAGCCATTGCATCTCGCGGCTGCGCGCGACCTGCTCTTTGCCGACCACGGGAATGTTGTTCTCAGCCTGACAGGCGATCACGCACGCGTTGCAGCCGATACAACTATTCAAATCGATCGACATGCCCCAGGCATAACCGTTGCCCTGGTTCTGGTAGTCAAAATCCTGGTAAAGCGAGAGGTCGTGGTTCTCCTTCTCCTGCTCCTTGCGTTTTTCGACTGCCGCCTCTTTTTCGCGCTCATATTCATCGATTGAGCTCACGCGCAGAACATCACGGTTCTGCCCGCTGGGATCGGTCATGGCAAAGTGGGCCTGCGTAGATGCGATCAGAAAGCGTTCCGCCGTCTTGCTGATCGAGACACCTGTGGCCGACCACGGTTGATCTGAGAAGCGAACGTCGTACGCGTTGAAACCCCCCTGAGGCAGACGCGAATCGGGATCGGTGATCGTGTCCCAGACGCGCCCGGCGGGCTTTCGTCCATAGCCCAGATGAATCGTGATTACATCATCAGGCTGGCCCGGCAAGATCCAGGCGGGCACTGTCTTATTTATCGATTGATTCCGCAGCGTCACCTTCACCGTATCGACGTAAGCCTCGCGGCCATGATCACGCTCTTCATAATTCTGCGGCGACAGGCCGAGCTTTTTGGCCGTGTTCGGACTAACGAGCGCGACATTGTCCCAGGTGACTTTCGTTAAAGGTTTCGGCAATTCCTGCAACCAGCCGTTATTCGCAAAGCGGCCGTCATAAATTGAAGGATCCGGGCGAAAGACCAGTTCCAGGGTGCCAGCTGAGGTGGACTGGAGCGCGGGCGTCTCGCCTGCATTTGTTTGCGAAAGCGAGTTGGCCAAATCTGACTTCAGCGAAGCGGGCTTTGTCTTCAGGGCGGTGTTGGGAATGAAACCGTCGTGCAGACACTTGCGCCACCACGACTCGAAATCAGTCGGACCGTTTGCCGCCGGCGAAGCAGTCGCGGTGGGGCTGGTCGCAGGTTGCGGCCGGTTCGCCGCCGTCCCGGTCGCGTTCTCTGCCGGCGGTGGCGACGCCGCAGCGCCCGGCTGCCCCTTGAGTGTGGCTTGTTGCCCGCTCCAAAACTGTCTCACTACGTCATAAGGCTTCTGATCATAATTGTCGCTGAACAGTGCCAGCAGCTCATAGGCCGTCTTGCCGTCATAAAGCGGAGCGATCAAGGGCTGGACGATCGTGGCCGTGCCATCGTAGGCGCGCGCGTCACCCCAGGACTCGAGATAATGTGCGGCGTTGATGTGCCAATGACAAATCTCAGAGGTTTCGTTGTTGTAGAGACTCAGGTGCGCGCGCAGCTTCACTTTATTATTCAGTCGATTCAGATCGAGTCTGAGATCGACCGGCGTGTTGTAAGCAGGGTTGCCGCCGATGATGATGAGCAGATCGACCTTTCCGGCGTCGATATCTCCCACCAGTTCGCGCAGCGATTGGGTCTGATCGACTGAGTTCGCCTCCAGCGGATCAACGTAGAAAACCGTCTTGCCGACGTTCCCCAGCGCGTTGTTGGCTGCATGGGCCAGAGCGTGTATGTCCGGCGCCTGTTCATCTCCGGCAATTACGATGGAAGCGCCCTTGTGCAGCTGAAGATCCTTGGCCACCGCCGGAAGCCAGCTGCCAATATCTCCGGAAGCGCGTACGATCGAAGCGCCGGCGACACCCTCAGCGACCGGCCGCATTTCACCCGGCTTGACCCTGAACCGGTGGTCGGCATTCGCTCCGGTAATCGTGGGCGTGGTTTCGACCACGTAAAGCCGGCTCATCTGCGACTCGGTGTCGACATTCACGCCGGCCTCGCCATGGTCCCGCCGCTTTTCTGCATAGTCGCGCGCATATCGCAGATTGCCGGGCCAGGCGTTTAGAAAATCAGATCCCAGAGACAAAACGCGATCAGCCTTACTGAAGTCGTAGGTGGTGTGCGCATCCTGGCCCAAAGCCATGACCGCCCCGGCGCGCGCGTTATCGCGGTTGACGGGTTCATATTGGTGCCACTTGGCTTCCGGAAAATCGGTCAGGATTTGCTTGAGCTGTGCTGCCAGCGATGGTGAAGTGATTGTCTCAGTCAGGAATCGAAGCCCCGCGCCCTTCGTGGCTTTCAAGCCATCGCCTTCCTTCTCAATGGCACTTCGAATGTCCGCCACAAAACTGGTCCAGGCGCGAGTCTCGCCGCGATAGAGCGGCGTCTGTGAACGATCGGGATCGTAGAGCGTCAGAACTGAAGCTTGCGCGAATATGTCTGTCGAAGAGCAGCCGGGATTGGCGGGGTGATCGGGATTGCCTTCGATCTTTGTCGGACGTCCTTCATTACTACGCACGAGCAAAGGCGTGGCCACGCCGCTTAGCGAATACGCAGTCGCGAAAAACAGACCCTTGCCGGGGACCTCCTCTTCCGGTTGTTTTGCGTAGGGAATTACCTTCTCCGGAGGCTGAATCACACAGCCACTCAAGCCGGCCAGCGCGAGCGACGCCCCCATCAGTTTCAAAAACGTGCGACGCTCGACGGGATCGTTCCACTCGTCGGCAGCATGAGGAAACTCGCGGCTGACAAACTCAGCAAATATTGGCGAGTCGGCGAATTCTTCAAGCGAGCGCCAGTATTCTTTTGGCGTGTGCTGGTCCTTACCGCCCAGTACGCGATCACGCAACAGCTTGAAATTGATGTGTCGATCGTCGGAGCTCATCACCTATGACAAGTCGAGCAGCTCGTCAGCACGCTCACGTTGTTATGGCTGCCGACCTGGATGTGATACTCGCTGACCAGTCGTTGCCCTTCGGCAATCTGTTCCTTCGTAGTGTTAACCGCACGCCACTCCATGTCGAAAACCTTTTCTTTCGGTCGCACATAATTTTGTGGCGAGCGATGACAATCCAGGCACCACTCCATCTGCAGCGACTGCGCCTGTGAAACGACCGGCATCTGATCGATCCGGCCATGACAGGTTGAGCAGCCGACACCCTTGGCGATGTGTATCGAATGATTGAAATACGCAAAGTCGGGCAGGTCGTGTACGCGTATCCATTCCAAAGGCTTGCCGGTCTTGTAGCTTGCGCGCACCGGCTCAAGATAAGGACTGTCTGCCCAAATCTGTTTGTGACAATTCATACAGACGGCCGTCGACGGCATTCCCGCCGATGCCGATGTCTCGACCGTGGTGTGACAGTAACGGCAGTCGATGCCGTCGTCGCCCACGTGATGCTTGTGGCTGAATTGAATTGGCTGCTGGCGCTCAATGTACTGCCCGGTGTTCCAGCCTGAGCGCAAGATCTCTGCGCCGACCCAAAGCGCCGCGAGCAAAATAAAAATTGCGCCAAAGATTGTCGTGCGCGCGAGATAGTTGGTGCTATGACGAAAAATCTGTGGCATCGTTCCTGGAACGGGGTCTGCCTGCTGACGAAGACGGAGTTGTGCCCGGTCCCCCTCGCAAGCAAGCGGGAAGAGTCCCGCTGCCAAACGCACCATCAAAAACTAACTGACTTGCTTTGGTGCGTTTTACTTTAGCGAGATGATCAGATTTTTTCAAATCATGTTTGAAATCGTTTGTCGCGAATTTGTTGACTGTCACTGTAAATTGGCATACAAGTTTGGCTAATCAAGCTCATCCTTCCTCGGGCAAATTGCGCTGTTTCAGGAAAAGCTGGAGGGGCAAATCAGCCAGCCCGGCCTTTGCCAAATGGATCAATGAAACGATAGATGGTGACGAGGGCTGGTTGTCTCGGCTGCACTGACCGATCTACACTCCCAACAATAAATGTTCATTGGACACTATGCGGTGGGCCTGGCGTCGAAAGATTTCGCGCCTCGTTCTTCCATGGCGGCGCTGATAGCTGCGCCGATCCTGCTTGATTTGCTTTGGCCGATTTTCCTTTTGCTCGGCTGGGAGCACGTCTCAATCGTTCCGAATAGCAATCCTTTTCTCCGGCTGCAGTTCGATTCGTATCCGATCTCGCATGGACTGATCGCCGTGATTGGCTGGGCCACTCTATACGCCTCGATTTACTTCGGCGTGACCCGGTACGTCGCGGGAACTATCGTTATCTGGATAGGTGTATTAAGTCACTGGTTAATGGATTTCATCGTCCATCAACCGGATCTACCGCTAACGGCCGGCAGCCGTTTGGTGGGATTGGGTCTGTGGAACCATCGCTGGCTGACGATGGGGCTCGAGTTTGCGCTGTTCGCGATCGCAGTTTGGACCTATCAAAGACGAACGCGTCCCAAAGACAAGATTGGTTTATATGCCTTCGTCGCGTTCGTCTTGTTTCTGTTGTTGGCTTATGGCGCTGCCTCGTTCGGTCCGCCGCCGCCGAGCGTCAAGAAGTTGGCCGGTGTTACCCTTTTGAGCTGGCTCGCGATCCCCTGGGCGTGGTGGTTCGATAAGCACCGGGAAGTGTCAGAACCGGGAGCGGACCGGGG
>JBKPEE010000226.1:0-11192 GCA_046728235.1 Acidobacteriota bacterium | reverse complement strand
GCCACGCGCATGGAATTCTTCACTTCACTGAAGATCGTCGGTTGAAAGAAATAGCCGTTGCGGAATTGCGGATCGAGCTGCGGCGATTCACCACCTGCAAATACGGTCGCGCCTTCTTCGCGGGCAATACCAACGTATGATCTGATCCTGGCGAGTTGTTCTTCCGAAACCTGCGGCCCCATCATGGTCGCCTTGTCCATGGGATCGCCGACCTTTATCTTCTCGGCCTTCTCTTTAAAGCGACCGAGGAATTCGTCTTTGACCTTTTCTTCGACAAACAGGCGTGAACCGGCACAGCATACCTGGCCCTGATTGAAGAAGATGCCCATCATCGCGCCACTGACCGCCTGATCCAGATCGGCATCCGCGAAAATAATGTTTGGCGCTTTGCCGCCAAGTTCGAGCGAGACCTTGGTCAGATTGTCCGCGGCGGCCTTCGCGATCAGCTTGCCGACCTCAGTCGATCCAGTGAAGGCGATTTTGTCGATGCCTTTGTGTGAGGCGAGCGCGGCGCCGGCTGTCTCGCCGTAACCGGGAAGGACGTTGACCACGCCTTCAGGAAAACCTGCGTCCTGAATCAGCTTCGCGAGTTCGAGCGCGGTGACCGGCGTCTGCTCAGCCGGCTTAAGTACGACCGTGTTGCCGGCCGCCAGCGCGGGCGCGAGCTTCCACGCCGCCATTAGCAGCGGAAAATTCCAGGGAATGATTTGACCACAGACGCCGACCGGCTCGCGCAGCGTGTAATTGAACATCTGGCCAGGCACGGGGATCGTTTCACCTTCGATCTTGGTGGCCCAACCCGCGAAGTATTCAAAGTTCTCAACCACACCCGGCAGATCGATGTAGGTCGACTCCTTGATTGGCTTACCGTTGTCCGAGGTTTCGAGTTCGGCGAGTTGTGGCGTGTGCTGCTCAATCAATTGTGACAACTTATACAACAAGCGGCCTCGATCTCGCGCGCTCATCTTTGACCATTTGCCTTCAAAGGCTTTGCGCGCCGCCGCGACGGCTTTGTCGACGTCGGCTCGATCGGCTTCGGCGACTTCCGCGAAGGTTTGCCCGGTCGCGGGGTTGGGCGATACGAACGTCTTGCCTGTTTCGGCATCAACGAATTGGCCGTCAATGAAAAGTTGATACCGACGTGGTGTGCTTTGTGGTTGTGGTGTTGACATGATTACTTTCCTTGTCGTGTTTGATTGGTATCAATCTAGCATTGATGAGCAGTCAGTACCACCCGCGTCAGCGGGTGGGTCAAAGATGCATCGTTTGCTTGGACCCATCCGCTCACGCGGATGGTACTGACTTCATGATGTAACTGGTGTATGGTTTCGCATCATGCCAATTAACTACCCCAACCTTGTCCTCGAAGAATGGCAGGACACACTCGCGACTCTCCACATGTGGACGCAGATTGTCGGCAAGATTCGCCTGGAGCAGACACCGCTCGTCAACCATTGGTGGAATGTGCCGCTCTATGTTTCGGCGCGCGGGCTGACAACGTCGCCGATGCCTTACGGCGATCGCATCTTCGAGATCTATTTTGATTTCATCGATCACCAGCTGCGCATCGATTGCAGCGACGGCGCCCTGACTACGCTCGATCTCAGACCGCAATCAGTCGCCGATTTCTATAAAGAATTGATGACAACGCTTCATGGCCTGGGAATTGACGTGAAGATTTGGACCATGCCGGTGGAAGTCCCATCACCGTTCTCAGCCGTGCGCGAAGCTATTCGCTTTGAAGAGGATCACCTTCATAAGTCTTACGACGCTGACTATGTGAATCGATTCTGGCGCGCACTGGTCTCGATCGACGACGTCTTCAAGCAGTTTCGTTCCCGCTTCATCGGCAAAGTCAGTCCGGTGCATTTCTGGTGGGGCAGCTTCGATCACGCCGTCACGCGCTTTTCAGGCCGCGAGGCGCCACCGCGCGAAGGCGCCGACAAGATCACGGTCGAAGCTTATTCACACGAAGTGATCAGCCACGGCTTCTGGCCAGGCGGCAATGGATTCCAGGCCGCGTTCTATGCTTACGCCGCACCTGAGCCGGCGGGTTTCGGCGAGGCGAAAGTAAAACCCGAGACCGCAATCTATTCTGCGGAGGTTAAGGAATTCTTCCTCTCTTATGACACCGTGCGCCAATCTTCTTCACCCGAAGACGTGTTGATGGATTTTTGTCAGAGCACTTACGAAGCGGGAGCGAATTTGGCGAAGTGGGATCGCGAAGCGCTGGAACGATAGACAAGTAATGAGGTCAGTACCGGGAGCGGTAGCGACCGGGTCACTAGAACTACAAGGCGCGGAATATGTTGCGCCTTCAGGGCTCAACAATTTCCAGGATCTAATCAAGCGGCGTTGGCCTAGCTATTTGATTTCACGCCTGAAGCGAAGATAGTTCTAGCGACCCGGTCGCTACCGCTCCCGGTACTGACCTCATCTCGTCCTAAAACCCCGTCGTTCCCGCCAACAACTGCCTTAACACATACGGCAGGATCCCACCATGCAGGTAATAATCAATCTCAATCGGTGTGTCGATGCGAAGCGTGAGCGGCACCTGCTCGCTTTGTCCATCCGCGCGATGAATCGTCAGCGTCACATCCATCCGCGGCGTCACTTCAAACTTATTACCTGAGCCGTTTGAATGGTGATCCGAAGGCACGAGGCCCGTGATGTCGAAGGTCTCGGTGCCGTCGAGATTCAACGACGCGGCGTTGATACCTTCTTTGAACTGACACGGCAGCACCCCCATGCCCACCAGATTGCTGCGGTGAATGCGCTCGAAGCTCTGCGCGATCACGGCTCTCACGCCCAGCAAGCGAGTTCCCTTCGCCGCCCAGTCGCGTGACGAGCCCGTCCCGTACTCCTGTCCCGCGATCACGACCAGCGGCGTGCCTTCTTCCTGATACTTCATCGCCGCGTCGTAAATGCTCATGCGGTCACCGTCCGTTTGGTGCAGGGTGACGCCGCCTTCCGTGCCCGGCACCATCAGGTTCTTGATCCGCACGTTAGCAAACGTGCCGCGCATCATCACTTCATGATTGCCGCGCCGCGAGCCGTAGCTGTTGAAGTCAGCCACATCGACACGCCTCTGTTGCAGGTAGACTCCTGCCGGCGAGGTCGCTTTAATCGCACCGGCGGGACTGATGTGATCGGTCGTGACGGAATCGCCGAAGATAGCCAGCGGCCGCGCGCTCGTGATGTCCTGCATCTCGCCGGCTTCGGCGCCAAAGCCTTCGAAGAACGGCGGCTCCTGAATGTAGGTCGAGTTCGTGTCCCACTGGTAAGTAAGACCCGTTGAGCTCGGAATCGAATTCCATAACGGATTCTGTTCCGCGAAGTTGCCGTACAACTTGCGGAATGTTTCCGCGTCCAGCGCGTCACGCATCACACTGCCGATTTCTTCCATCGTCGGCCAGATGTCCTTCAGATAAACATCCTCGCCTTTTTCGTTTTGGCCCACCGGGTCTTTCGAGAGATCCTTTTCCACTGTGCCGGCCAACGCGAACGCTACCACCAGCGGCGGGCTCATTAAAAAATTCGCCTTGATACTTTGGTGCACGCGCGCCTCAAAGTTGCGATTGCCTGAGAGGACGCTGGCCGCGATGAGATCATGATCGTTCACGATTTCTTCGATCGTGGGATCGAGCGGACCCGAGTTTCCAATGCAAGTGGTACAACCATAGCCGACCAGATTGAACCCGAGCTGGTTCAGATAAGGCTGCAAACCGGTCTTGTCGAGATACTCGGTCACCACGCGCGAGCCCGGCGCCAAAGAAGTCTTGACCGTCGGTCTCACTCTCAATCCATGCTCGACGGCCTTCTTTGCGAGCAATCCCGCTGCCAACATGACACTCGGATTCGAGGTGTTGGTGCACGAAGTGATCGCCGCGATCAAAACATCTCCGTGCCCGAGATCTACGTGCGCCTTCGGAAATTCTTCCGCCAGAACTTCGGCGACGCGATCGGGGGTGGGCCGATTGTTCATCATCTCGGTCTCGGTCCAGACACTCGTATTTTTCGTGGTGATGTGATCCGACGAAGGGAACGGCGCCGTCGTTGGATGCTGATCACCGCCACCCACCACCATTGCCAGGGCGTGCTGCGAGGCGCCGATGTCAGCCGCGTAACGCAGGTCGAGCTCGTTATAGGGTTTTCCGTAACCGCCTGTTTTTGCGTCCTGTTGCAGCAGGTTGATAAAACTGTTTTTCAAATCCGGCAGGGGAATTCGATCCTGCGGCCGCTTGGGACCGGCGACGCTCGGCACGATCGTGTCGAGGTTGAGTTCAAGCACTGTGGTGTAATCAATCTCACCCTTCTTTGGCATACCAAACAGGCCCTGGGCTTTTAAATAATTTCGCACGGTTTCGACCTGCGCGTCGTCGCGTCCCGTAGCCTTCAGGTAAACACAAGTCTCTTCGTCGGGTGGGAAGTAACCCATGGTGGCGCCGTATTCCGGCGACATGTTGGCGATCGTGGCGCGATCGGTGACTGACAGAGACGCTGCGCCTTCGCCATGGAACTCGACAAACTTGCCGACGACCTTTGTCTTGCGCAACATCTCGGTGACCGCCAACACCAGATCGGTTGCCGTCACGCCTTCGCGCAGACGGCCCGTCATGTGCACGCCGACCACATCCGGCGTCAGGAAGTAAACCGGCTGGCCCAACATCGCGGCCTCAGCTTCAATCCCGCCGACACCCCAACCAACGACGCTCAAGCCGTTGACCATCGTCGTGTGCGAATCGGTGCCGACCAAACTGTCGGGGTAGTAGATTCCGTTCTTTTCCCAAACACACTTGGCGAGGTACTCGAGATTCACCTGATGACAAATGCCGATGCCCGGCGGAATCACCCGGAACCCATCGAACGCCTGCATGCCCCACTTCAGGAATTGATAACGCGAATTATTCCGCTTGAACTCCATCTCCATGTTCTTGCGAAATGCGTCGGAGGTCGCCGAGAAATCGACTTGAACCGAATGATCGATCACCAGATCGACGGGCACCAGCGGCTCGATGACGCCGGGATTCTTATTCAAGCGGACGACGGCCGAACGCATCGCCGCCAGATCTACCAGCAAAGGGACGCCGGTAAAATCCTGAAGCAGAACTCGGGCCACTGTAAACGGGACTTCTTCTGTTCGCTCAGCGTTTGGTTGCCAGTTGGCAATCGCGCGGACGTCATCCTCGGTAATCTTCTCGCCGTCAAAATTTCGCAGCACCGACTCAAGCACAATGCGAATGCTTACCGGCAAACGCGAGACTTGGCCCAGGCCTTCCTTTTCCAGTTGGGGTAATGAATAAAAGCGGCCGGTAGCCCCAGGCGCGGGAGCGAAACTTTGCAGGGAATTAAACAGGTTATGCGGCATGATAGGTTGTCATCGACCTCGTGTTTTGAATGGCGCGCACGTCCCGCGCGCACAATAGAACGTGATCAGAAGCCGGCGGCTTCGTCAGGTAAATGCGATCGTAGCGGATGGTCAAACTCAAGTTTAGAAGCGCGATCTGCCGGTCGTCAAGCAAGCCAAGTTCTTCCTCAATGTCTTCATGTAAACCTATTGCAGACAGGAGAGGACTACTTTTTGGCCTGCTCATTTGTTATAGTCGGATTATAAACTGATTCCCCTCAGAGCATTTTGATCAGAGCCGGCGTCAAGTGAAGCGTCTGCTCGACTGAACGCCTTTTAATAAGGAGCGGACATCATGCCCAAGAAGACGCCTGAGTCATTCAACTACCTGAGTAACAATCCTGAATTTGTGCCCGACCCTGAGATTGAAGAGTTCATGGAAGAAGAGATTGCGCACGCACCGAAAGACCCTGACTTGCTGGCGCAGCGGTTGCGAAATAGCTCGGCTTCACCGGCGGATGCGGGCGGCGATCTTGACGCCGATTGGGAAGACGTCAATGAAACCGGCTCAGAAGCGGTCGGGGGCGACAGTCCGACTCCCGATCAATCGATCGTGGAAGAAAATGCGCGGGCGATCGGCGTCAGCTTCGAAGATAACGAGGAGCTTGATTTCCTGGATAAGATCGAGCGCCGCGATCGCGACCGATTTGAACTGGAAGAGCAGTCAAAGACCCGCGACGATACGATCTAGTAAGACAAGGGAAGTTCCCGCCAAATGCCAACGTCTAATATCCGGTGACAGACGGCCGGGGAAGCCTATGGCGCCGCCGCAACCAAGTGGTGATCGGCGAAAGCGCCACGGTCAAGATCAGGTTCAGTGCTGATCTTCAGCCGCGCCCGAGCGACGTCTCAAATAAGTCGATGAAGTATCTGCTAACGTCGGTTGTGATACTACTGCTTTCGGCCGCCGCTGCGACGTTGTCGGCACAATCCACCGCGCCGCCAACGGCGCAACCCACGAAAACCGGCGTGATTAGTGGCCAGGTGACGCTCAAGGCAAAGCCGGCGCCGCAGGTCACGATGGTGATGCAAGGCGCCGTCGACTCGGCTGTACCGTTACCAAAGGGCGAGTTTAAAACCAGTACTGATGCGAACGGAGTCTATCGCCTGACCGGTCTGCCGGCGGGCAGCTACTGGGTGATGCCCGTGACTACGGTGTTTGTGGAGGTTAGCCGGAAAGTGACCATCGGCGATGGAGAAACGGCTGACGGAATCGACTTTGAGCTGGTCAAAGGCGGCGTGATTACCGGCAAGATCACCGACGTTGACGGACATCCGCTAATCGAGGAGAGGGTGTACTTGTTCGACGCTGAACCAGCGTCGAATCAGACAGCGGAAAAGAACGGCTATCTTCGGTTTCATGACGGCCAAACTGACGATCGCGGGATCTATCGGATTTTTGGGGTGACGCCCGGCCGCTACAAAGTTGCCGTCGGCAATGATGGTGGAAATCTCTGGTGGCGTTCAGAAGCCCGCAGGTATCGTCGAGTGTTTTTTTCCGGCGTCACTGATCCCGAGAGGGCGACGGTGGTTGAAGTTTCAGAAGGCAGCGAAACTAGTCATGTGGACATCACTGTGGACGGTCCGATTCGTACCTTTGCCGCCAGAGGTGTCATATTAGATGAGCAGAGCAATCGACCCGCGCCCAACATGCAATGCTGGATATCGGAGCAACGAAGAGAGTTCATACCGCTGGAAGTCATTTCCAACCGTCAGGGGCAATTTCAGATCGACCGTCTGCTTCCGGGTGATTACCAGCTGCGCGCTGAACCTGAAGAGGGCGATAACGTTCGCTCGAGCCCCGTCTCGTTTCGGATTGTCGATCGAGACATCGACGGCCTGGTGATCAAGACCGGCAAAGGCGCAGTCATTGCCGGGGTGGTGGTGCTGGAGAACAATAAGGACCCGGTCGTTGTCGATAAGTTCCGGCAGCTTAAGGTAGGGACGTGGACTAATACCGGTGCGAACTCTAACTCTGTCTGGCACTCGTCATCGATCAATCCCGATTACAGCTTCTCGATCAAGGGCCTGAATGCGGGCTCGGCGCTTCTTGACATCGACCATGCGGCAGAGGGGTTTAGTCTGGCGCGCATCGAGTATCCAAAGGCAACGCCGACGGATCGAATACCCGTCAAGGCTGACGAGCAAATCACTGGAGTGCGCCTGATTGTTCGATACGGCACCGCGACCATCAATGGTACGGTGAAGATTGTCAATGGCCAGTTACCTGGTGATTCCAGGCTGCGTGTAAGTGTGAGAGAAATCACCGCGCTCGATCGTCTCTTTCCGGTGGAGGTTGACGATCGCGGCAACTTCACGATCCGGGATTTGGCGGCTGGGACATATTTCGTGACTCCAAATCTGCTTGTTTCTTGCGATATGAAGCCCGTCGGTCCACCACAGCAGGTGGTGGTCAACGACGCCGCTACCGTTAACGTAACCTTGACCGCGGACCTTGGTAAAGGGTCTGAGGCGGGTGGGCCGATCGGGTATCAATGAGGTTCGGGCTTCTACCATCCCCTTCAAGGTTAACCGATGCACGGGCTACTTTGTTCCCTTATTTGTGACACAACTTCTTCTTGCACATGAGCAGTTGAACGCTATATTCTCCCGCCCACTATGCGAACACTTCTCTTGCTGATCTCGCTACTGGTCTTTGTTCCGGCTTATGCTGCTGAACCTTGCACGAAGGCGACGGCTGATTGTACGGAGTGGGTCAGTCTCGAAGGGCAATCCCGCTCGCTGGTTTACCGCACCTATTCTCTGGATCAAAAGAATGAAAAGATCACCCGGGCGCTGATCGTGGTCCATGGCGCCGGCCGTGACACGGACGTTTATTTTCGCACCGGTTTGGCGGCGGCGTTTCTGGCCAATGCCCTCGACGACACGATCGTAATCGCGCCACGATTTGCGTCGAGCAACGAGCGCGGTTGCATGGATAAACTGGATACGAATGAAGTCAACTGGCCCTGTAACGGTGACAGTTGGCGCTCAGGCGGCGTGGCAATCAATAACAAGAACCTCACCTCGTTTGATTTCATGGACGCAATTCTGCGGAAACTTTCGCGCAAGGAAACTTTTCCCAACCTGAAGGCGATCGTCCTTACAGGCCATTCGGCCGGGGGCCAGTTTGTAACGCGTTACGAGATGGCCAACAAGGTGCACGATGCGCTCGGCGTTCCGATCACGTACGTGGTCGCAAATCCTTCAAGCTATGCCTACGTCGATTCCGATCGTCCCGGCGGCGCGAATAACGAGTTGCGCCCATTTGGAGATGCGCGTAACTGCACGACTTACGATAGCTGGCCATACGGCCTGAAAAATCGCACGGGGTACACCGCCCCGATTCCCGACGATCAGCTAAAGAAGCAATTGGCGTCGCGGCCGGTCACTTATCTGCTGGGCGAGATTGATATTCTGCCGCTGGGAGGATTCGATGGATCGTGTCCCGCGATGGCCCAGGGCCCGACGCGGCTGGCGCGCGGCCAGGCTTTTGGCGCTTATGTAAACGCGAAGTACAAAGCTACGCACAAGGTCGTGGTGGTTCCTTTGTGCGGACACAACGCCCGGTGCATGTTCACCTCAGAGCCCGCGCTGGCAATTCTGTTTCCGAAAGCTTGAATGGACGCAAGCGGTCTCGCTGGCAGAAAGACTGGAGCGCAAGCGTCCTCGCTTGCAATGAGCGCGAAGCGCGAAAGAGCAACCGGGACGGTTGCGCTCCAGTTCCTACGGGAAATTCGATCTCGGTTGTAACGTCACAGTCTTAATCACAACCTTATCCGCCGGTTGCTCGCTGCCCTCCCTGGTCGGCGCGGTCATGATGACTTCGGCATTCTTAATCCCGTCGATCACTTTGCCGAAAACAGTGTACTTATTATTAAACGCCGGCTGATTCTTGAGGGTTATGAACCACTGACAATTGGCGCCGTTGATGTCGTTGGTACGCGCCGCCCCCAGCGTCCCGCGTTCATAGGGAATATCACTGAACTCAGCCGGTACGTTTGGGTAAGGCGAGTTGCCGGTGCCCCACATCGAGGCATTCTTCGTCTTCGTCAATGGATCGCCGCCTTGAATAATTCCCAACTGCGGATCGATCCGGTGAATAGCCGTGCCGTCGTAAAACTTCTCGGTGATGAGTTTCTTGAAGCGCTCGACCATCTTCGGCGCGACGTTCGGGTAAAGTTCGATTACGATGCGGCCATAGTCAGCCGTTTCGATAACGGCGACTTGTGAGTCGGGCACCGGTTTGACAGCAGTCTTAGCATTCCCGGTTGGGCCGCCTGTCTCCGCGGGTTTGTTAGCTGCGGTGTTTGAGTTCGTTTGATTACAGGCGGTGAAAGAAAACAAAAACACCAGAACGAAGGAAAAAGTTGCGATTATGGTTTTCACTCAGTCACTCCTGAAGAGATTGTGTCAGCAGGCCAAGCGGCTTCTGACACTCGTCAAAATAGCTTCTTGCTGTCGAGCAGTATCGTCACCGGCCCATCATTAATCAAATCTACCTGCATCATCGCCTGAAATTTCCCTGTCGCGACGTTCTCTACAGCGGTGCGAGCCTGCCGTACGAAAAAATCGTACAGGGGCTCGGCAACTTCGGGCGGCGCTGCGTCGATCCATGAAGGACGCAAACCGCGCCGCACATCGCCATACAACGTGAACGGCGAGACGATTAGCAGCTCGCCGCTCGTGTCTTTGACTGAAAGATTCATCTTCCCTTCATCGTCGTCAAAGATGCGCAGGTTCGAAATCTTATCAATCAGGTACGCCGCCTCGACTTTGGTGTCGTCGCGCGCAATACCCAGAAGGACGACCAGACCGTTGCCGATCTCGCCGATCGATTCACCGTCAACTGTAACTGAGGCGCGCGTGACACGCTGAACGACGGCTCGCATCTATTTTGCTACAAAGTTGTATACAACTGTTCCGTTCACTCGTACGGGAACATTGTCAAGCGTTGTCGGAGTCCAGCGAGCCTTGAAGGCCATATCTTCACACGCAACCGCGAGTGACTCGTCGCCGGATTGGGTGCACGCTGTGAGCGGCTTGCCTGTTTCATCAATCAACACGAGAACTGAGGCTGTTCCTCCGAAATGATTTTTCTTCGCATCGGCAGGATACTTTGGTTGAGGCACAGATATCTTTTGACCGGGAATCACCTTACCCATAACCGGACCTGGATGAAAATCTTTTGGTAAAGGCGCGATAATTGAGAGGGCGCGTCTTTGCATCGCAATAGCCATCGCCTTATTTCCATCGCGCTGCAAGAAACACGCATATCTTTCGAGTGCGTGGCCCAAAGTTTGATTCGCGGGGTCAGACGCTCCTTCCAATAACTCAATCGCGCGCTTGTAGGTTCCTTCGGCTTTCTCCAGGTCCTTGGTTGCGCGATAGGCTCCCGCCAGCTTTATGAGAATCTCGGCATCGGCTTGCCGTTGCGGCCGGGCGGACACGGCCAACAGTTGCTCTCCCGCCGCGATTGACTTTTCGTATTCACCATCGGCGTAGAACTTTTCGAACAGATCCTTGTACTTATTACCTTCTTCCGGAGACTGCCTTGAGAAGCCGGAAAACGACGAACCGGCAAGCGTCAGCACGAGCAAGGCACAAATTAAAGGCGTGATCATTTTCCGCACACGACTCACGCTTACCTCTTTGGCGGTTTACTGGGACGAATCTCGACGCGGCTCGGGAGCGATCGATCATCGTGGTGCAGCAGATCGATGACCACTTGCGCGATGTCCTGTGGGGTTAACTGCCAACTTTTCTCGTCGCTGGGAGAGTCGCC
>JBKPEE010000225.1:0-32718 GCA_046728235.1 Acidobacteriota bacterium | reverse complement strand
GGAATGGAGTCCGTACCGGGAGCGGTAGCGACCGGGTCCGTCTCTTCAAGAATCAGAAATTTCTTCGACTCCATCATTTAGGTAAACAATCCGACCCGGTCGCTACCGCTCCCGGTACTGACTCCACTGCACTGGGAGAATCACTACGACGTCCCGGGCCTTGATACCAAAATGGTCGATGAGCCATGAACTCGACTGCTCGATCCAACGTCGCTGAGCTTCATTGACTGGACACTGCGGAGCGAACCATTTCATTGATTAGTTATCAGCCACGTCTTCCGTCAGATATCGCTCGCGCAAAACCTTCAGGTGATGCCGCACATGTCCGGCCATGATAAACGCGATGGCCCGGACCGTGACCTGGTTGTTGTTGGCAGTGCCGGCGCGGTTCCACGCTTCTTCGTCAAGACTGCGGAACATGGCGATATTCGAAAGGCGCGCCAGACGAATCTCGCTCAAAAGATCTTCCAACTCGACTTGATTGTAGGGCGCAGTCGCCATGTAATCGTTCTGATCGAATCCAGGCAGGTTCTGTTTCTCACCCCGCGCGATGCATAGAGCGCGATAGCCGAAGACACGTTCGCCGTCGATCAGATGGCCCACTACTTCGCGAATGGTCCATTTACCGTCGGCGTAGGCATACGTTTCTTTCTCGGCCGGCACGCGGCTGAGCAAAACATCGAGATCATCAATCTCTGAACGCAACACCTGCATGATGTCTCCTTCGCTCACCTGATCGACATAACCCTGATAGTCAGGCGCATATTCAGTCTCTAATGGCCGATTCATTCCTTCACCTCGCTTCAGCATTGCCAAATAGACCGGAGAGCCGGCATTTTAGCAACTCTTTCGAACTCTTTTCGGTATCTTTTGCGCTCCGGACAAAGCGCTTCACAACTATCCAATCCGGAAAGCGCATCATATTGCGAGTTTTTAGACCTTGCAACGTTAATGCCGTTAGCCGCTTATTCAGGCGCCGTTTCAGTCAGACAGGAGCAGCACCGATGAGGCTGGCGCTTGCTCTTGGTCCTCGTGCACCACTGTCGAGCTGCCAGGACTTCGGGTGGATTCGTGGATCCGTTTTTTGATCCACGAAATCCGGAGACGAAAGCACACGAACACCGTCGAACATGAAGAACCGACTGACATTTCTGCCAACGATTGTTTCCATTATGTTGGCTTGCAGTGCGGCGCATGCACAGACAGTCGCCTGGAACAGAACAAATGCCGAAGCAGCCTCAGGTGACGCGCCGGCTAAGGCAATCGAGGCATTGAAGCAGTTGCAGGGGGATGTGATTGTCTACCGCTCGCTGGCAGATTTCGAAGCTGAGGGCAAGCTTGCGCGCGTGCCGTTGCAGATATTCGAAGAGCGTTTACGGGAGGTAAGCGCAGCAGTCGAACGACTTCTCGATCAAATGCCGGCGGGAAGACCAAAGCGGGAACTCACGAACGCACTGGATTCTTACGGCGACGGAGTTTTCTGGTGGCGGCAAATCGATCAGCCGCGGGTCGTGAATGTTTCGGCGCTGGCGTACGCTGAGTCAAATCGTACGTCTTCCGATAAGGCCTTTCTGTCGTCCATTCCTTACACGGTGGCGATTCATTGGCGGCAGGCTGAGAAATATTTAAAGCAGGCAGAACACGATTTGAGCCATCAGTGACGCTTTCCGCTGTGTTCCCGTAAGCCGGCTCTGGCGGCCGGATTCAGATTCAGGTAAGTCATTTCAAATCTGCTGGAAAGCGCTTTGCCTCAAAAGATGATGAGTTTCGTGTAGTTCGTGTGAATTCGTGGATCATTTCTGTTCGTTCGGAAAACAACGACGATCCACGAAATCACACGAAGCAACACGAACGAAACACTTGTGACCAGAGAGCTAGACCCGACTTTTGAGGGTGAAGCCGCGGCAGGCGTAACATTCAACGTTGCGGCGCCGGCGCAGTCTTACTTATTTCGGTCAAGTACTCTCCCTTAGTGGATTCCACTATGGTAAAGTCAACTCGATCTCCCGGCTTCACCTTATCAAGCAGAGATTTATCACGGACCCAGAACTCCATCTGCATGGCCGGCATCAGATCCTTGATCTCATCATGGTTGATTTCGATCCATCCCTCCGGGCGATTGATTTGGACTACGACTCCGGTGGCGGGATAAGGCTTGTCCATTACCGGCGGTGGAAAACCTGCCGGCCCCCTGGCTCCGACTTGCGGGTTGTCGGTGCGTTGCGGCTGACTGGTCACCGGAGGATTTGATTTTTGACAGGATCCGATAAGAAGCGCGATGGCAATCACGACGAATGAAACTCTGAAAGGGTTTTGTCGTGGTTCTCCCATTTTTCGTGCACTTTTCGTGTTGTTTCGTGGATCAGACTCGGGTCCACTTAAGCGAACTTGAGAGAGCTGAAGTATTCTTAGGAATACTACCGGCGACCTCTGACACCTTTTCGAACTATGGCAGACTATACTCAAAATCGTACAAATGTTTTCCATTTTCGATCTTGATCGTCACCTGCCCGGTTATACCTTTCAACTCTTCAGTTCCTGAATCGGGCACGACGGTGATAATGAGATCGCCTTTGCCTTTTGTCATCGTCGCGGTGTGCTGCAGGATGAACGTTCCTTTACGGCCTTTCAAAGTGCCGGTGAACTTCTCTATTGCAACATAGCCGGCTGACCCTTTGGTCGCATCCCCGCCCGTCAACATCTGCCCTTTGCTGTTACCTTCGAGATCGCCATGCCATTGTTTGTCGATCGTCATGCGTGCCATCGACTTATCTTCTGACTTGTCGTCCTGGGGAGTAAGTTTTACTTCGAATGTACCGGTTGCCTGCGTTTTCACTGGTGATGAATCCTTTTGAGAGGTGCCGTTCTTCTGTACTTTAATGCGCCGGCTGACAGTTTTCTCGGGGTTAAAGATACTCAGCGTGCCTTCGATGATGTCGCCTTTGACGACGAACTCCCAGATTCCTTTGTATCGAGAGTTCGGCAAGTCGCCGGTCAGCGTTTGCTTCGACTGGTCGTATTTCAAGAAGATGTCGCCCATCCATTCGAGCTTGCCATCGACAATCTTGTCCGCCCCAATCTTCACTTTGGTCGCATCCAAAGGGTCAACCGAAATGTGATAGACGACATACTCGTCATGACAGGATGGATTGCCGCCGCCGCAAATCGATTGGCCGCTCCAGTCGCCGGCGAGGGAAGTTGTTTGCGCCTGCGCCGCAGGAAACGGCCAGGCGAATGACAGCAACACGATGGCGTAAGCGATGCCAATCCTCATTTGTGATCTTCAGCGGGCCTACTGTGCTCTCTTTGAAACAAACACGCCTGCTGGGGTGATCTGTCTGATCGCAGTCACCCGGCCATTCTCCTCGACGAACTCAATAAGCACGTCAGAGAATTCCGGTAAGTGGAACTTCATGGGTTTGTAGGGCACCAGCTTTTGATCGGGAGCGCCCGTGGTGACGATAAAGAGTCCACGGCCGGGCCGAAATACGACCTGAAACTTGCCGCCCGTGGGCGTCTCGTAATTTCCGGCCACGCGTTCGGCCGCGGCTTCATCGAGTTTTGCGGGGCGACGCACAAAAACAACTTCGCCTTCATCGACTGAGATCGTGGCTTTGTCGATATCGCCTTGCGGATTAGTCGAGAAGTTCACGGACCATTTGCCGTTTTCCTCATCGTTTGGCGTATCGAACCGATCGTAATGAAAGTGGGTGAGCGGCAGTACGATCTTGTGAAAATCAAACTGAAGCTGATTCTCTTTCGTGCCGATCTTCACGACACCGTAAGCCGGATGCTCGTATTCGCCGGCATAATCGGCGAGCGGATGCGAAGGCTTCGTGTCGGGCACCCGGCCAAAGCCTTCTTTCGATCTGGCTTCGGTGCCCGCTTTCTTTCCTTTCAAACGAATATCGAGCAGTCGGTCGGTCCAGGGCGTCGGCTCCATTCCCAGCAAACGCTCGTACACGTGGTAACTGATCGGGTTGTAAAGCGGCGCCGTGTGGTTGCCGATGACGAAGACGATTACGCCGATGTGATCGTTGGGCATGTATGAAACCTGTGAATGAAAGCCCGGCAGATCGCCGCCGTGAAAAGCAATCAGATGCCCGCGATATGAAGCTGTCCAGCGCCCCATGCCATAAGCCTGGTTCAGGAGTTCCCACCAACCGCGCGTCAAACCTGTGGTGTTAGGCAGTGCAATCGCCGGTTCCAGCGTCGCTGCCAAAGCTTTCGGCGGCAGCACTTGCTTGCCGTTGTACTGGCCGTTATTCATCAAAGCAATCAACCAGTGCGACATGTCTTCAATGTTTGAGATGATTGCCCCGGCCGGCGCTACCCCTTGCTGCTCTTCGTAATAAGGGATTTTGTAAAGCTCGAATGAGTCACGCCGCTCGGTAAACGGCACGCCCACGTCCGGCTGCTTCAACATGTCCGCAATCGTAAAAACGGTGCTGTTCATGCTGAGTGGCTGCAGGATCCGCTCGCGCACGAACTGGGCCCAGGGCTTGCCGGATTGCAACTCAATGACATAGCCGGCGCCCGCATACATCATGTTGTTGTAGAGAAAGATTTGCCGCGGCGACTCTTTCGGCTCGAGATATTTCAGCCGTTCGAACAATTCTTTGGTCGAGTAAGCTGATTTGTACCAGATTGAATCGTGCCGCGTAATGCCGGTGCGGTGCGCCAGCATGTCGCGCAAAGTGATCGTGTCGTTCAGATAGTTGTTATAGAACTCGATCGTCGGCACCGATTCCTTGATGGGCCGGTCCCAGGTCAGCTTGCCTTCTTCGACCAGCATTCCGGCGGCCACCGCGGTGAAGAGCTTCGTGTTCGAGGCGATCGTAAACATTGTCTGCGGCGTTAGCGGCTTCTTCTTTTCGTAATCCCGATAGCCGTAACCTTTGGCGAACACGAGCTTGTCGCCGACGACAATCCCGACACCAATGCCCGGTGCATTCCAGTCTTTCAAAGTCTTTTCCATGAAGGCATCAAAGCCGGCGAGTTTTTGGTTAACGTCGATAGGAGGCGCGGCTTTGTCCTGCGCAGGAGTAGAAGTGCAGAGGACGGCGAGGAAGAACAACGCGAAGTTGATTCTAGTTAGGCATCGAGATGAAAACATGATCTTTCTCCAGTTGGGATTACTCCATGACAGCGGTGGCAAGCCCCCTTCCTTGACCATGAGATTGTTTGATAGGCTGCAACGTTGAAAGCCATTCACCGATAGGTTCAAGGTCAAGTTCATTCACCTCTCAGGTTAGGAAGGGCGGCTTGCCCCCGCTTCTTTGGTTTGCCAGCCAATTCCTTGACAGCCCGAGATAGTTTCTCGACGTCATCCGGCCACGACCAGTCATGATCCACGGCAAGCACTGCTTCGCCCTGTGAATAGAATGATCTGAAGCTGGACCACGGATAATCCTTCGCAGATTTGACGATTCCGTCCCTGACCGGATTGGCATGAATGTAGTTAATCTTTTGCCAGATCATCCAACCGCTCCAAAGCGGCGTGGCCTTAAAACTCTCTTGCCAGACGTGGTACCCATCCTCGTCAACTGGAAATCGAAATTGTTTTGATGCCCGCACGATGCTCTTCGCCGAAAGACTCTTGAGGGCGCCTACGAATTCCATTATGCGGCCATCGCGCGGATTGCCTATGAAATGAAAATGATCAGGCATCAAAACATAAGCAATGAGCTTGCTGGGCCATTTCTTATTCAGCGAGTCCAGTTCCGCTAGGAAAGCTTCACAGCAGGCAGGCTCAGTAAAGACGTTAGCGCGATTCAGAACGTTTCCAGTGACGAAATGTAGCGCGCCTGGCAGATTCAAGTTGGACCATTTGCGAGCCATGTACTATTTTCTCAGAAGAGCGGGGGCAAGCCCACCTTCCTGATCTTGAGGTTACTATTGAGGTTGTATTTTGCGAGTCATCGCACGGTTCACTTTTTTCAAGAGCCCCCGCTGATTCAGGATCAAGGTGTCCCACCTTCCGCCACATTCTTCGCCGGCTGTTTGTTGCCCTTCACGTATTTGTCGTACCAATCCAGATAGCGCTGGTAACGATCGCGCACATAGCTGGGCCGCGTGATGCCGTGAAATTCGTTGGGATAGATCACCAGCTGAGTTTCGATCCCCAGGCTGCGCAATGCCTGGTACATCTGCTGCCCACCCTGGACGGGTACGTTAAAGTCGCGTTCGCCGCCGAGAAACAGCGTCGGCGTCTTGATCCGATCCGCGTGCAGGAACGGATAAGAGATCTTCACATAAGTTTCCCACGCTTTCGGATTCCACGGCGGGCCAATCTCGTAATCGTATTGAATGATGTACTGATCGGTGCCGTAGAAAGCGACCGTGAACGCGGTGCCGGCGCCGCTGGTGGCGCCTTTGAAGCGCGTGTCGGTGGCAATCATATAGTCGGTCAGGATGCCACCGTAGCTCCAACCGCCCACGCCCATGCGGTCCGCGTCGGCCACGCCCATTTCGATGACGTGATTGACGCCCGCTTCCAGATCTTCAACTTCATAGTGGCCCCAATCAGCAAAAATCGAACGCGAATACTTCTGCCCGCGACCTGAGCTGCCGCGGTAATTGACGGCCAACACGGCATAGCCATTGGCGGCAAAGACCTGGCGTTCGATGCTGAACGAGTGCTGGTCCTGTCCGTTCGGTCCACCGTGAATGCGCAGCAGGAACGGGACCCTGGTGCCTTTCACATAACCGACTGGATAAGTGAGTAAGCCGTGCACTTCGGTTCCGTCTTTACTCTTGAAGCTGACGGCCTCGGTCCCGCCCAGTTTCAGCTCGGCGAACAAAGCGTCGTTCTGATGGGTAAGCTGTTCGAACTTCAATTTGTTACCGGCGAGCCTGGCGGAATAGATCTCGTTGTAATGATTGTCATCGCCTGAGATGGCCACGGCGCACTGTCCGGCGCTGTGCCGCTGCCCCAACACGATTGCGCGGTCGGTAACCGGCGTGGCGCTGCCACCGGCGGTGGGAAAGCGCATGCCGTAAACGTATGTGTCATCAGTGACGGTGGCGAAGATGGCTTTGCTGTCATTGCCCCACCGGGGATTCGATACGCTGCGGTCCAAAGCCTCGCTCGCCGCGACGCGCGCCGCCGGTGCCGAGCCGTCGCTCGCGACAATCGAGAGATGCTCTTGTCCGTAAGCGCCGAACTTCTTCTCATCGCCTTCGAGAAAGGCGATCCATTTTCCATCGGGTGACCATTCGGGTCGCGTGCGACTGGCGCGATTGTCAGCGGTTATCAAAAGCTTTTCCGTTCCACCCGCGGTCGCGTCCGCGACGTATAACTGCGCCGCCGGTTCGCGGTCCGGATCGTCGGCATGATTGCTCATGAACGCGATCCGCTTTCCATCAGGCGACCAGGAGATCGACGACTCGTCCCATTTGCCCTTCGTCAAACGATCGAGTTTCTTCGACGCGATGTCATAGAGGTAGATGTAAGTATGGCGGCCTGAGAGCAAATATCCCTGCACATCCTGTTTGTAGTGATAGCGATCGATGACGATGGGTTTCGGAGGCTTCGGCGGTGTGCCGGGCGTGGGCGTCGCCGTTGGATCGGGCGCATCAGGATCGGGATCGCCAATCAACACGGCAATGCGTTTCGAATCCGGGGACCATTCGTAGCCTTGCAGGCGCCCCTTAAATTCGGTGAGCTGATAAGCTTCGCCACCGCTGCGATCGAGCAACCAAATCTGACTGCCGCGCACACCAGGTTTCCCGGACGATCGTGAGGACGTGAATGAAAGATATTTTCCATCCGGACTCCAACGCGGCGCGCCTTCACTGTCATTGCTGAAAGTAATTTGCCGATCGTTTCGGCCGTCGTAGCCAACCATCCATATGTGCGTGCTGCTCTTGTCTTCCTTCGCATCAATCGTCGAAACGGTATAAGCAACCGACTGGCCGTCCGGTGAGCACTGGGGATCGCCCACGTTGCGAAATCGGGCCAGGTCGTCGAGTCTGAGTGGGTGGCGCGCAGTCTGCGCGGAAATCACCGAGGCAAAAGCCCAAACAATCAACAGAGGCAACGGCAGAGTTCTATTGAGTTTCATAGGTCTCCTTCGGAGATTTTTGGAGTGCGGCGGCGGCGGGGTCCCCGCGCGAGCAGCTCGCGTGGGGTGCCGTTGACGCCGCTTTTTAATAATCGTCAGCTATGTTCAGCTTGTCGATTCACCATGTAAACACCACGCGAATCAAGGCGGTGAACCGGCGCATGAGGCCAATCTTTCGTGCGTACTAATTGAGTGGCTTCCATCTGATTAAAAGCGGCGTCAAGCCGCCGCACTCCAAATAAGGGCGGCGGGATTCTACTGCGAATCCAAACCAACTGCATAGACTCCTTGATGCTTTTCAGCTTTCCCGCTAATGTACCCGGCCAACATGACGCCCCGGGTGAACCGCATTGTGATCACGACGTGTCTGCTCGTTTTCGCGTTATTGCTCGTTGATTGCCAGGCAAAACGCGGCAGCGAAAAGACTTTAACGATCGCGATCAATTCGGGCGTCGAAGGCGACGCATTGCGCCAGGCAGCGAACGATTATGAGCAGCAAACGGGTGTACACATCAATATTGCTGAGTTTCCTTACGCGAATCTTTTTGAAAAAGAGTTAATCGATCTGAACTCGCGCACGGGCGCTTACGATCTGATCATGCTCGACGATCCCTGGTTCCCGAAGTTTGCGTCGCTGAACGTGTTGACGGACTTTGGACCGCTGCTGCAGCGAAGAGGTAAGACCGCGCCTGAAGACGATTTTGTACCCGCTTCCATTGCGCTGTGCCGCAGTCCTTATCAAACGGGCACCTTGTACGCGCTGCCGTACGTCGGAAATTCACAGTTGTTCTTCTATCGCCGGGACCTCCTGCAAAAGTACAACCTAAAACCGCCGGAGACCTGGGACGATGTGCTGGCGGCCGCGAAGATAATCAGCGAGCAGGAAACGAACGGCGCGCCGAGCGGCGGCAAAGTTTACGGCTATGTGATGCGCGCCGCGCAGGGCAACGCGGCCGTTGCCGACTTCATGCCGATCTTTTGGGCGTTTGGCGGCGAGATGTTCGACGCCGCGGGCCAGCCCGTGGTCAACAGCGCGGAAGGAATCGCGGCGCTCAAATACATGATCGAACTCGGAAAGTATTCGCCGCCCGGTTACGCCAGCTTCAATGCCGATGAAGTAGGCGCCCATCTGCTACAGGGTACGGCGGCGATGTCGATTAACTGGCCCGCCTGGATCAGCTCTTTCAGCGACGCGTCAAAGTCGAGAGTTGTCGGCAGGATGGAATTCGGCCAAATGCCCGGCGCAAAGAAGCCGGGCCAGGCTGAGATCGGCAACTGGCTGATCGCGATTCCACGCGATGCAAAAAATCCCGATGCGGCGATGGATTTCCTGTTGTGGGCCACGAGCGCTGAACAAATGAAGCGTTCCGCGCAGCGCGGCAATCCACCGACACGACGATCTGTCTTCAACGATCCGGAGTTGCAGGCAACATTTCCTTCGTATCTCGCGCAACTGCAGTCGCTGGAAAGCTCACGCCCGCGGCCGCGCACGCCCTTGTGGAACGAAATCGAAAATGCTTTTGGAATTTATCTGTCGAAAGCCAACAGCGGCGAGCTCTCGGCCGAAGATGCAATGAACCAGGCGAATGCAGAACTCAAGAAGATAGTTGCGCGGGATTAGACCTGGTCAGAACCGCCTGCAGTAGCGGGAGGGCCGATTCGTTTTCAATGAGACTTAAGCGATTGTGTGAGCCCGCCCGCTACCGCAGGCGGTTCTGAGTCTCCCTGGCAGCCAGTTGCTCGAGCATGCCTTATGAAACCGGAAACAGTGATAATCAGACAATCGGATTACGCGCTCCCTTACCTTCTTCTCGCGCCAACCATCACGGTTCTACTGGCGCTGTCAATCTATCCACTCTTCTATTCAGTTAAGGTGAGTCTGCAGACAGGCTCGGGCGCCTGGACGCTGACAAACTTCGCGCGTCTGGCCACCGATCAGTTTTTTCTGAGCGCCCTGGGACATACGCTCATCTACACAGCAACAGCTTTGGCGATCGAATTCGCCTTGGGTCTCTCACTCGCGATCTTGCTGAACGCCCAGATGCGCGCGCGCGGTTTGGTTCGCTCACTGTTGTTATTGCCGATGATGCTGCCGCCGGTTGTCGTTGGCGTTGTGTGGCGGCTCATGCTCAATCCAAATTTCGGCGCGGTTAATGGAACACTAAAGCGTTTGGGATTAAACACCGAGAGCCTGACGTGGACGGCGTCACCCAAACTGGCGATGGTGTCGATCATCATCGCAGACGTCTGGCAATGGACACCGTTCGTGTTTTTGATTTTTCTGGCTGGCTTGCAAGCCATTCCCGAGGAACCATACGAGGCGGCGCTGATTGACGGCTCCAGCGCCTGGCAAACGTTTCGGCACGTGACCTTGCCGCTGCTCAAACCTGCAATTCTAATCGTGCTGTTGCTGCGGACGATGGATTTGCTGCGCGTCTTCGATCAGATCTTTATTTTGACGGAAGGTGGGCCGGGCTTTGCGACTGAAACTGTGAGCTTGTACATCTATCGGACCGCGTTTCGCTTCTCTAATTTTGGTTACGCTGCGGCGATGTCGTTCGTCCTGCTGGTGATCACGAATGTGATCAGCGTTGGGTATATTCGATTACTGCAAACCCGGGGGTGAAGTAAGGACCTTCTGCGCCAATTGAGGTATGAAACGATTCCTCAAATACTTGCTCATCGTAATCGCTCTGCTGGCTACGCTTGCGCCCGTCTATTGGATGATCACCATTTCGTTCAAGCGTGAGGTCGATCAATTCGCCTCACCGCCGCGTTGGTTTTTATTTACCCCAACTCTCGAGCACTACACGGACGCCTTTGTGGCGCGCTCTTTCGGCGGCTACTTGATCAATAGTTTGCTGGTGGCAATTTCTTCGACCGTTTGCGCGCTGGTGCTGGGCACGCTGGCGGCCTATTCATTGGCGAGATTTCAGCTGCCGCGTAATCTCGATCGCAAACTCGCGCTTTGGATTCTTTCGACGCGAATGTTTCCCGCGATTGTCACCGCGGTGCCGCTGTTTCTGATCATGAGGGATTTGCGCTTAGTGAACACCAGGCTTTCGCTGGTAATCGTTTACACCGCCTTCAACCTGCCATTCGTTGTCTGGATGATGCGCGGATTCTTTGCCGAAATTCCCCGCGATCTGGAAGAAGCTGCCATGGTTGACGGCGATTCGCGCCTGGGAGCGCTGTGGCGGGTCGTGTTGCCGCTGGTGACGCCGGGCCTGGCCGCGACGGCCGTCTTTTGTCTGATCGTTTCCTGGAATGAGTTCCTGTTTGCGCTCGTGCTGACGCAAACGGACGACGCCATGACCCTGCCGGTTGGCATCGCCGGGCGCGTTACTCAATACGGCATCAAGTGGGGAGTCATGAGTGCCGCCGCCGTGGTGGCCATGTTTCCCATATTAGCGTTTGCGCTGAGTTTGCAAAAATATCTCGTCAGAGGATTATCGCTGGGCGCCGTGAAAGGATGAACAGCCTTGTCCGGAAGAGTAAATGGTAGCCTGTCCGCGAAGTAGTAATGGCCTCGGCGCATCGAAACGATGAGTATTACGCTGCGACACCTCACCAAGACATTCGGCTCACGCCGAGCGGTTGATGATCTTTCGCTCGAGATCGACGATGGTGAGTTTGTCGTATTACTCGGCCCCTCCGGCTGCGGCAAGACAACCACGTTGCGCATGATTGCCGGGCTGGAGCAATCGACGTCAGGTGAGATTCTGATCGACGGTGAACGCGTAAACGATTTGCCGCCGCCGCGCCGCGATGTGGCGATGGTCTTTCAAAGTTACGCGCTTTACCCGCATATGACGGTAGCGGAAAATATCGGCTACCCGCTGCGAGTTCGCAAGCTGAACCCAACCCGGATTCAAGAGCAGGTGCAGCAAACGGCAGCCATGCTCGAAATCGCGCCGTTACTCGCCCGCCGGCCGCGTGAACTTTCCGGCGGCGAGCGCCAGCGGGTGGCCTTAGCGCGCGCGATTGTTCGCCATCCGCGCGCGTTTCTGATGGACGAGCCACTATCGAATCTCGACGCCCGCCTGCGTCTGCAGATGCGCGGCGAGCTGAAACACTTACAACAGAAACTGGCGACGACGACTGTTTACGTCACGCATGACCAGGCGGAAGCCATGACCCTCGGTCATCGCGTCGCGGTAATGAACCAGGGCAGGTTGCAGCAGTTCGACACGCCGCTCCGGATTTACAATCAACCGAAAAATCTTTTTGTCGCCGGCTTTGTTGGAAGTCCGACCATGAATTTCCTGGAAGGTGAGATCGATCTCAGCAACCGCGCATTTGTGAGTCAGGAATTCAAGCTGGCGTTTTCGGAATCAGATTTGGAAAGCTGCAAACGATCTGAGACCAAGCGACTAACTCTGGGAATAAGGTCTGAGCACATACAGCTGTCGCTGGCCCAACGCGAAGGCTGGCACCAGGCTTCCGTGTATGTGACTGAGTTGATGGGCAGCGAGACCTTTGTCATGCTTCAAATCGGGACGGCCAAATTGACGGCCCGCGCGCCGGCTGACTTTCGCGCGGCCACCGACAGTGCGGTATGGGTCGACATGAATATGACCAAGGCGCATTGGTTTGATCCAGGTTCAGGCGAGCGAATATGAAGTGTCAGAAGCCCGGCCGTTAAGGAGGGCATGATTGCCGGCCGTGCCGTTGCTTCGGCGCAGGGTTCTGACAAGGTTGAAACGTCAAATGAAACTATCACTCAACGGTGCGACCACCATGAAAGCCGATCTGGCGACTGACATTCGCGCCGCGGCTGAGGCTGGCTTTGATTATCTGGAGATTTGGAAGAGCAAGCTGTACGACTTTTTCTACCAGGACGCGGACGGCGATTTGCAGAATCTATTCCGTGAGAAGCAAATCAAGCCGCTAAGCATCAACTCAATTGAACACGTCACTTTTCGCGATGTCGAAAGCTATGCGGCAATCAAACAGGATTGCGAGACACTGAGCATGATGGCGGCGGAAATCAAATGTCCCTACCTGGTGGTGGTGCCGGGCAATCTGCCGCAACGCGAAGTCAACCTCGATGAAATTATCGACGAGTCGGTGTCCGTGCTGGCTGAGTTGTCCGGGATTGCCGCGCGTCATAATGTGGGTTTGGCGTTTGAATTCCTCGGGCAAAGCGATTGCAGCGTGCAGACTCTGGACGTGGCTGACGAGATCGTGCGGCGAGTCGATCGTGAGAACGTCGGCCTGGTTATCGACAGCTTTCATTTTTATACGGGCGGCTCAACAATCGACATGATTGACGCGCTCGATCCATCGCGCTTATTTATATTTCACATTGACGACGCCGAAAATTTGCCGCGCGATCAACTGAAGGACGCGCATCGTTTGCTGCCGGGTTTGGGGATCCTGCCGCTGAGAGAAATCATCGCGGCACTTAAGCGAATCGGCTATGGCGCGAATGCCAGCGTCGAGATCTTTCGGCCTGAATATTGGGAGCGTGATCCATTCGAGTTGGCGCGTGAGGCAAAGAGCGCGGTTGAGCGGGTGTTGCGTTAGGGTTCAGACTGGCCCGGCCGCTACCGCTCCCGGTTCTGACAGGAGCTATGACAAAAATTAAGATTGGATTGCTGGGCGCCGGCTATATCGCCGGGGTGCACGCTTCGATTCTGGCGCGCGATGAGCGAGTCGAGATCGCGGCCGTCCACGACATTAAGAAACCCCGCGCCGAACAGCTCGCGCGCTCAACCGGCGCGACGGTGGCGCATAGCGTGGCAGAAGTGCTGGCCACGTGCGACGCCGTCTTCATAACTACACCGAATACAAAACACACCGACCTGGCGATTCTGGCGATCGAAGAACGCAAGCATGTCTTTTGTGAGAAACCGATGGCCACCACCGTAGCCGATGCGCGTCGCGTGCTCAAGGCTGCGGAAAAAAGTGATCGCGTCTTTCAAGTTGGCCATAACCGCCGTTTTGCTCCCGTCTATGCAGAGCTGAAACGAATGATCCGCCAGACGCATCCGCCACACTCTGCGCACATAAAGATGAACCGTGGCGAGTTGAGAAATCCTGAATGGGTCGGCGATCCGGGCATCACGGGTGGTTTTCTCTACGAGACCACGATCCACATGTTCGACATGATGCGGTTTCTGTTTGGCGAAGTATCAACCGTCCAGGCCATCGGCTCAACTCACGAGTACCAGGAGATCGACGACTTTTCCGCACTGGTTACTTTTCAGAACGGCCTGCACGCGACTGTGGCATCCTCGGCGGATGCCAGTTGGCTTTTTCCCTTCGAGCGCGTCGAAGTCTTTTGCCATCACGCGACCATCGTGACCCGCGAGATGGAAACTCTGGTCTACAGCGAAGGCCTTGATGGTCGACACGTGGAAAAGTCGATGCATCAACTTCCGAAGGAAGAGAAGTGGGGCTATGTTCAGGAGGACCGCGCGTTTATTGACTCGTTAACGGCGGGAAGGCCTGCCGCTGTAAGCGCGGCTGATGGTTTCAAGTCAGTACAGTTAGTCGACGCGGTTTATGAATCAGTGAAGGAATCGAGGCCAATCAAGTTCGGCTCATAATGATCGTCTTTCAGCGAACAAATCGTTGAGCTCACCAAACGCCGTAGCATCCGCGAACGAGGCGAATGAGCCGTCTTCCTGAATCCCTTTTGCCGATCGAATAAAACCTGCCCACGCCACGCGGGCCAGTGCGCCGCCGACCGAGATGCGACGTACGCCCAGGTCCGTCAGTTGGGAAACTGTGAGATTGCAATTGTTGGATGAGACCAGCACGTTCACTGGTTTTGGCGCCACGGCTTTTACGATTTGCGTGATCTCGTCCGGCGCACTCACACCTGGTGCGTACAGACAATCCGCGCCCGCCTCAGCAAACGCGACCAGCCGATCCAGCGAAGTACGCAAAGGATTACGATCACCAACCAACCATGCCTCGCAGCGCGCGGTGAGCCAGACGGGAACGGGCGATTCGTCGATGGCTGCCCGCGCGGCTTTGATCCGCTCGACGGCTAAACCAAAATCGTAAAGCGGCTGTTCGCTGCGCCCACTGTTGTCTTCAATCGACAATCCGGCGACACCCGTGGCGACGCACAACTTCACATTTGCAGCCACGTCTTCCGCCTTGTCTGCATAACCATTTTGAAAGTCTGCGTTCACCGGCAATAAGACGGCATCCGCCAGCTCACGAAAATGGTCCAGCATGAGATCACGCGACATATAGGCCGGGCCGTCCGCAAAACCTTTTGAGAACGCGACACCGGCAGACGTGGTTGCGAGCGCTTTGAAACCGAGACGCTCAAGGTAAATCGCCGATCCCGCATCCCAGGGGTTTGGCAACACGAAACATCCCGATTCGTGAAGCGTGCGAAACTTTTCAATAGCAGTTTGTTGCGTACTTATCATTTTGTGGTACTTGCCTAATGACTGTAAGCAGTCTCAAAGAGAAGTCAACTAACGGTAGCTGATTTAGCCTTCTAACTGCCGCCATCTAATAAACCCATTGCAAAGCTAGTGAGGCTGGAATTAGAGCAATCATATGCTTGACCCACCTACACGGGATCAAGAAAGAGCGCGCGGAGCGCGCGACAGCATAAAGCCCGGGGCGCAAGCCCCGGGATCAGATGCAAAGTAATTGAGCGAGCCCGCGGAGCGGGCGACAGCTCAATGATTACGCGACACTTCGCAAGAACAAGCGTCTCGGAGTCCTGAATTTGAACGTCCCCGTGGTTCCGCTAACGGCTGTCGCCCGCTTCGCGGGCTCGACCCATTTTTCCTTATCGATCCTGGGGCTTGCGCCCCAGGCTTTACGCTGTCGTGCGCTCCGCGCACTGACTTAACTCAAACTGAACCAGCACCGAAGTCGCCAGATCGATTGTTACTTGAGGCGCCGCTGGTTATCATCTGCATGCTTGATCATTCTCGAAACCGAACGCCTGAGACTGCGCCATGTGTCGCCTGAGACCGACGCCGAGTTCATCCTTGAATTGCTAAACGACCAGTCGTTCATTCGCTACATTGGCGACAAAGGCGCGCGCAACCTCGATGACGCCCGGGCGTATATCGTTGACGGGCCGGTTAAGAGTTATGCCGAACACGGATACGGTCTCTACCTGGTCGAGTTGAAAGCTGATGCGACGCCGATAGGTATTTGCGGAATTATTAAACGGGACACTTTGCCGGATGCGGATATTGGATTTGCTTTTCTGCCGTCGTATTGGAACCAGGGATACGCCTTTGAATCCGCGGCGGCAACCATGAGTTACGCACGCGATACGCTCGGGTTGGATCGCATTCTGGCGATCACTACGCCAGACAACGAATCATCAGCGAAATTGCTTAACAAGATTGGGCTGAGATTTGACCGCATGATTAGAATGGCAGCCGACGCGCCAGAGATTAAATTGTTCACCACCGTCGCCAACAAATGAAGCTATCTGATCTCAACGATCTCTACGGTCATATGGAATGGGCCGACGCGTGCGTGTGGCGGGCCGTGCAGGACTGCGAAAGCGCGGCGGCCGATCAAAAGCTGCGCGACCTCTTCTATCATCTGCATCTGGTCCAACGCGCTTTCCTGGGGGCCTGGCGCGGCCAACCGCGTGATAGCCCGACTTTTGACGACGTCAAATCGATAATGCAATGGGGCCACAGTTATCATGTGGACGTCTCGAGCTATCTTGAAGCGCTGACTGACGAACAGATTGCAGAAACATTACTGCTGCCGTGGGCCGAGATCGTCGAGCGTGAGCTGGGACGTAAACCAGAGAAGATTAGCGTTGCCGAAACGATGCTTCAGGTAACGCTTCACAGCCAGTATCATCGCGGGCAGATCAATGCACGGCTGCGCGCCATAGGCGGCGAACCGCCGCGAGTAGACTACATTATCTGGTTGTGGCTCGGCCGACCGGCTGCGGATTGGAAATTTCTTCAGACCTCATGAAGCAAGTCAAAAACAACCGGACGAAAAACGAGGACGCCGAACAAATTGATCGCGTCCGGCGCATTTGTCTGTCGTTGCCGGGTACGTGGGAAAAGATCTCGCACGGCGAACCGACGTGGTTTGTCGGCAAAAAAGTTTTCGCCATGTTCTCGAATAATCATCACGGCGACGGGCACGTCGCGGTGACCGTGCCGGCGGCGATCGGAATCCAGGAGATGCTGATCAAGAAATCACCAAAGAAATTCTACCGGCCGCCGTATGTTGGCGTGCGCGGTTGGATCGGCATCGAAGTCGATCGGGTCAGCGATCAGGAGTTATCGCTTCACATCAAAGAGGCGTGGCAGCTGATCGCGCCAAAGAAGCTGCGTGACCAGGCTGACTCTGAGACTTAAGCGATGTTGTTCATGGTGATCGAGCGTTACAAGAACCGGGATGCGGACGCAGTTTATCGCCGGTTCCGCGAGCAGGGCCGCATGATGCCCGCAGGACTTGAATACATCGATAGCTGGGTCGAGCCGAACTATGATCGCTGCTTTCAATTAATGGCGTGTGATGACCCGGACTTGTTTGCGCGATGGATCAGTCACTGGCAAGACCTGGTTGAATTCGAGATTATTCCTGTCGTTCCATCCAAAGAAGCCGCCGAGCGGCTCGCAAGGTTGGCTGATGTCCGGCCGTAAGGATTTGGTATAAAGAAAGGAACAAAACGATGCCGCAAGAAGATCAATTCATTCCCCACCTAATCGTCGGCGACGGAATGGCCGCCTTGAAGTTTTACCAGGAAGTCTTCGGGGCTAAAGCGGGACACAACATGATGACGCCGGATGGTAAGCGCCTGATGCACGGCGAGGTCGAGCTTGACGGTCACAAATTTTTCGTGAGCGATGAGTTTACTGCTGAAGAAGGCGGCAATTGCAAGACACCACGGACACTCGGCGGCACGACTGTGCGCGTGACGCTGCTGACAGACGATGCTGCCGGCGTTTTCGAACGCGCCGAGGCGCGCGGAGCGACAGTCGTCATGCCGCTGCAGGACATGTTCTGGGGCGCTCGCTACGGCCAGTTTCTCGACCCCTGGGGACATAACTGGGGGATCAATCAACAACTGCAAGAACAAACGCCGGAAGAAACTGAGAAGGCGGCGGCTGAATTCTTCACCAAGCGCTGAGGCCTTAATATCGAGTTAGGGCCCTCGCCGCGCAGCGGCGCACTGACTTTGGCCCGGCCTTTTAGAGAGTGTGTCAAAACTCGAACTTGACGTCTGATCTGCACGTGGTGCGTTTCGTGATGGTTCGTGTGATTTCGTGGATCGTTCTTCTTGGCGGCGTAACGGATGATCCACGAAATCACACGAACTAACACGAAGCAAAAACGTGAAGCGGAATTCGAGTTTTGACACGGCCGCTTTAAGGCCGGGGAGATGAACCAAAGCCGCCTGCGTCGCATTAGCGACGCGTGAATTGGTCTCAATTGTCGCTAGCCGCACTTCACGCAGCTGCGGCGGCCACCTTAGCCTTGGCGGGTTCAGCCTGGGTCGTGGGCTCAGGCTCGCCAATCAATGCTGCATACACCGCGCCACCGATCCCCGCCCCGATTATCGGGGCCACCCAAAACAGCCACAACTGCTTGATGGCCCAACCGCCGACGAAGAGTGCCGGACCAGTGCTGCGCGCCGGGTTTACTGACGTGTTAGTTACCGGAATGCTAATCAGGTGGATCAGCGTCAGACACAACCCGATGGCAATCGGCGCCAGACCCTGGGGCGCGCGCTTGTCGGTTGATCCCATGATGACGATTAGGAACATGAAGGTCAGCACCGTCTCAGCCACGAGCGCAGCCGTCAATGAATAACCGCCCGGAGAATTTGCACCGTAACCATTCGCGGCGAAACCTCCGGCCAGCGTGAAGCCGGCCTTCCCACTCGCGATCACATAGAGCACTCCGGCGCCGGCGATCGCGCCGAGCACCTGGGCCACGATGTAAGGGAGGATGTCCGAGGCGGGAATTCGCTTACCGGCAAACAAACCAATGGTCACTGCCGGATTCAAGTGACATCCTGATACATGACCGATCGCATAGGCCATCGTCAGGACTGTCAAACCAAAAGCGAAAGACACTCCCAGCAAGCCAATGCCGACCTGCGGGAAAGCTGCGGCCAGTACCGCGCTGCCGCAACCACCAAACACCAACCAGAAAGTGCCGAGAAACTCTGCTGCGGATCGTTTAGCTAATGACATGAGAATCTCCTTTCAATTGATCACGAGCCAGATTGAAAGCTCTTCGAGAGCGAGAGCCTGCAACGCCGAAGTCGCTGACGTCGCAAACGTGGCGAGCGACCAGACGTGCATCGAAGGGGCTGTAGTGAACTAGGCGAAAGCTGGTCGCTGCAAATATCTCCAGGCGACAATCAGGACAATTGGATGAATTAGGCGGAGATTATCACAAAAGTCAGAGTCGGGAGAAGCCGCATAGTGTGGTGTTGGTTGAGTAAGTGTTTTGGTGGTCAGCAAGGCCGTTTCTGCCGCCGCGCTGGCAAATATTTATAGAGCCTGTCCGTATTGAGTGCACGAAGCGCACGGCAACAGAGAGCCTGCGGCGTCGGACTGAAACGCGCCGCCCTATGCTGGGAGCGCGGACGCCCCCGTCCGCACTGAGCGCAAAGCGCGAATTAGTTTTCGCATCATAGGGCTCAGTTACGCAGGGCAAGAATCGGCCGCGGCTTAACGCAGATCCACGCCGGCAAAAATGCCGTCAGTACCATCCGCGTGAGCGGATGGGATAAAGCGCCAACGGGAGCGAACTCATTCACCCATTTGCCTACGGTGAGGGAGGACGTATTCCTTCGCGTCTAAAGATTATCCGGTAAGACTAAAGAGGTTGGATCAATGATCAAATGCCTGATTCTTTTTGGGCTGATATTGAGACCAATTCGCGCTTCGCGCTCAGAGCGGACGAGGGCGTCCGCGCTCCCAGCAGCTCGTACCTCATTGCTAAAGTTGTTTTCACCCGCGCAAATTCGAATCATTCTTAGGAGCTTACCCGAATCAATTTTAACAAAGTAGCATAAAGTCCAAGCGTATTATGGTCTTAGAAGGAAATGTACAATGGTGGTGAGGGCTTTAAACCAAGCAGCAGTAGGCAGGAGACGAAGGTAACGCGCATCAGAACTGAATCATGCTCTACGCATTCCTTGCCGATCTGATCGTAGCAATACATATTGCCTACGTCGTTTTCGTTGTCGGCGGATTCATCGCGATTCTGATCGGGATTTGGCGGCGCCGGAAGTGGATTCGCAATCCCTGGTTTCGCGTCACTCATCTGCTCGCGATTCTGATTGTCGCGATGGAATGTATCCTGAAGCTTAATTGCCCGCTGACAAGCTGGGAGAACTCAGCGCGAGCGGCGGCGCATCAAACCGTCGACGGCAGCGCTTTCATGGATCGATTGTTGACCTTCATCTTGATTGGCGCAGCGCCGGCATGGGTTATCAACGACTTGTATTTTGTGTTTGCTGTCGCGATCGCGGCCACGTTCTTCTTCGCGCCACCTCGATGGAAGCAAAGTAGGCAATAGGCAGGTAGACTTGTCGGTTTTCCTTCACCAATCGAACCGTCTTAAGATTTTTTCGTGACAACCTTCCTGGGCCGTTGGCCCAGGCTTTTGCATCTCGCGCTTTCAGCGCTTCGACACGGCTTCCAACGGTACCAGCCGCGACTCGGCAATCAATTGCCAGTGACAATTAGCAGCGCTACGAGAAGCAGAAAGCAATTTATGCCGCCGATAATCCCCGCGATGACCACAATGATCCAACGCTGATTCGCTTTCTGCGAGTAGTTAAAACCAGCCATTACTTCTGAGGACGATTCAAAAGTTTCATTCGCCGGCCAAATCATCCGGCCAAGCGTGAACGTGGCTACGAAAGGTGGTCCAAAGGGAATGGCCATGGCTACCACCGCCAAGAGGTTTCCATAACGAGGTAGATTTGAATTGGCGACGATCGAGAACAGATGTGACGAAGTACGGGGAAAGCTCAACGCAAGAATCCAAACCAACATAGTCGCGAGTAAAGCGCCGAGAAATGTGAGCAGCAGAAACCTACGTCGTTCTGCTAGCTCACTCAGTCTTGTCTCGCTCTGCGCCCCCAGCTCGAAGAGGTAATCATCACCACCCATTCGCAGATAGCGCATGGCGCGGGATTTCGCGAGTCGATCCCAGATCTTATTCCTCTTCTTCACCGCTGACCTTGCGAAGGTGAATAGTTGAATTCGCAGGTGAGGCATTTGAGTTCGGCGACGGATAGATCGCCTGCGAGCCTACTTCGGGACGGAAGTTGCCGTTGTCGTCATAGAGCCGCCGGTATTGGAGCGTGTTACGGACGACTCCCTGGATGTAAAGGCGCGTCTCGCGAAACGGCACCGCCTCCTGCCATTCGTCGATTTGCAAAGGCAAAGACGATCGCCACTGCACGACCCGCTGCGGGCCGGCATTGTAAGCCGCCGCGACATACTCGATCCGGCCGTACTTCTCGATTTGGTCTTTGAAGTAGGCGGTACCCAATTGAATGTTCAGCCGAGGTTCGAAGAGTGCGTCCATCGTGATCGCGCGATCGACACCGATTCTCTTCGCCGTGGTCATGCCCGTCGGAACCAGCAGCTGCATCAGGCCATAAGCCCTTGCCGGAGATACGGCCCGCGGGTTGAAAACAGTTTCCTGTCGAATCAAGCCGGCGACTTGATAAGGATCGAGACCGCGCGCGCGCGACTCCTGCCGAATGATGTCCCAGTACTCGAGAGGATAGAAGACGTCCCACTCGTCGCGTCGCATCTCTTCCGGTTTCATCTGCGAATAGTCCGGATAGCTTTTCTTGAGGTAATTGAGGGCCTGCACATTGTCGTCTTTGGCGCGAAAGATCTTTGCGATCGCCAGGTTCACGCGAGGGCTTGAAGGCGCTGCATTAGCGGCGACATTCAGCTCATCCAGGGCCCAATCATCCGTACCTGTGATGGACAGTTGATCCGCCTTGGCGATGTGCTGATCTTCACTGGCGCCGGCGGTTTCTTCGGCGACCGTTACGGTCTCCAGATTGGCGACCGCTTTTGCTTCTGTCGAGCCTTCGGCGACAGTTTGTGGGGTCACCCCGGCGCGCTGCAGATCGTCGAGGCGCTGTTTCGCCAGATATCCATACCAATTCGCGTCGTATCGCTTCTGCAAGGCTGCGTAGAGCGTCATGGCCCACGCGCGATTGCCGGCGCGCTCGCTGTCGCGCGCGGCCCAGTAACCGGCCTTGCCGCGAAAATCTGAATTGTTGCCGGCATAAAGGGCCAGGTGCTCAGTCAGCAGGCGGCCCGACTCAGCAAAGTTTTTTCCCTCGTGCGCGGCCCAGGCGATGTAGAACTGGGCCGGCGTCACTTCGGCATTGCCCGGAAAGAAATTGACTGCGGCCCGATAGAAGTAGCTCGCGTTGGTGTCGTCCTTCGCGCCTTCAGCCAATTGGCCCAACTGCACGAAGGCGCGCATGGTCCATTGGCTCCCCGGAAAGGTCCGATGCAGGTCATCGGTTGTGCTGCGTGCCTGGGGCCATTGCTTGGCGCGGCCATACGCAAGCGCGAGATTGAACATGGCCTCGGCGCGCGCCTCAGACGAAGTGGGAATCGTGTTCAAAGCCGCGGTCGCATCGGGAAAGCGTCGCGCAGTCGCCGCAGCGATAACGCGGTTCGCCTGGCCTTCCGGAGTCGCGGCCATGGGAAAGTGCACGAACGCATCCGTGTAGGCATCGTAAGCTTCGCTGAATCGTTTGGCGGTGAAGAGTTTCTGTGCGCGCGTGAGACCTTCTTCGGCGGTCGCAGCGCTGCCGCTTGAATTAAGCCGCGCGAGGGCGGCCGGCGCTTCGCCCACTTCGCTTGATGCCGGGGCGAAGAAATAAAGCCGGCGGTAATTTGCCAGCGCGCTCGTCGAGTTGCCGGCTTGCTCGTACGCTTTTGCCGACAACAGCAGGGCGGTGGGATCATCCTTTGCCTCCAGCGTTTTTAACAAGACCGGGATCGCCGCCGACTGTCCATCCTGCGTCAGAATTTGCGCGTCATGCAGCAACGCATCGCGCGCGCGCAAGGAGTTCGGAAAATCGCGAGCCAGTTTTTCATAAGCGGCGCGCGCTTCGACCCGCCGTCCGGCTTGCTCGAGCGCACTCGCTTTCATCCACAAGGCGTAATCGCCTATGACTGTGTAATCAGCAATTCCCGGCGCCTCGAGCAACGTGGCGGCGCCCGCATAATCTTTCGCATTCAGCTTGATTCGCGCATGGACGATCTTCGCGAGCGACCCGGCAGTTGTTTTGGGAAAATCCTTTTCAATTTGCGCGACCGCATCCTCGCCCGGCAGCACGCCGCCGCGCGTCATGGTGCGCAAGGTTTCGCGCGCCTTTAACTCCGGCGGCGTTTGCTGCAGCGGCCGGCAACTGGCAATCAGAAACAGTGGCGCGACGGCAACCAAAATTGTGCTGAGACTCATGAATAGGAAGAAGAAGCGATGTTTGCGCAGCGTGATCATAATGATGGTACAGCTTTGATGCGAGCGAATGCGGGGGCGATGGTTATAGTAACACGGAGTCTGACGTCATTCGTTCTCTCTAATCGGGTGGTGTCCTACCTCGACTGGAGCGCAAGCGTCCTCGCTTGCATATTCTGCAACCGGGACCGCTTGCGCTCCAGTTGCCTGGCTGCGACTTTTCCCGCAATGTCCAGAAAATTCCGCGCCGGTCACCTGCCACACCCGGCGGATTTATTACGGGTTTCGCCAGCCGGCAAACGGCATGTCGGTTGCGGAAACGATCGCCGAATGCGTTTCTTCTTTTGGTAAACCGGAAGCAAATCTGGGAATTCCTTTGATACGAATTCGGAGGTGAAATGATGAGCACCAAAGAATTGTCGCCGCGCTAAAGCCGCGGCGAGAATGAGAATTTTCTCAAACCGACGCACTACCCGAGAAAGGTAATTATTGACGGCGTCCGGGTGTAAAACTAAAATCTCGCGACCAGTCTATAATCTTTCCCTGCAAGGAGAAGATATGAAAGCAAAGTTTATCCTGCCGGTCGTGGCGATGATCTTCGCGAGTGCAGTCGTAGGCTCAGCCCAAAACTCGCAGATGGGTACCTGGAAGTTGAATGAAGCGAAATCAAAAATCGCTAAGGCGGGCCCTAAAAACCACACCGTCATTTACGAAACATCCGGTGACATGATTAAAGCCACCGTTGACGGGACGGACAGCTCGGGGAATCCAACCCACAACGAATGGACCGGGAAATTCGACGGCAAATATTACGCTGAAACCGGGAATCCCGCGGCCGACTTGCGGTCGTATCGGCGGGTCAACAGCCGCACTCTGTCGATGCGAGAGAAAAAAGGAAACAAGATTGTAACCACGGCAACGATTACCGTCGCGGCGAATGGCAAGAGCCGGACGGTCACGATCGACGGGACTAATGCCGAGGGCAAACGTTTCCACAACGTCGCTGTTTACGATAAGCAGTAGGCGTCAGAACCGCCTGCGGTAGCGGGCGGGCGTTGCCTTTGTCGTCGGAACTAAGAAGGCCCGCCCGCTACCGCAGGCGGTTCTGACACGGGCAGCAACCCGACTCCCACTTAATACGTTCTCTCCATTAGAATTCCTGCGAAAAGATTAATTGCGGGAAAGTGCCATAAATCCGAGCCTGGCGGTGTTCTCAACTTAGGAATAAATGCGCGCTGGAGTCCGAACGGTAATCGAGTCAATCACAGATCAGTCGGCGTCGCAGGGAACGTCCATCGATTTTGACGAGGCGTTTACGCTGCATCACCGGGCGGTTTTTTCGACGGCCTGCGCGGTAGTGCGCAATCCGGCGGTGGCAGAGGAGATTACCCAGGAAGTGTTTCTGAAGCTCTATCGACATTTGGATGCCCGGCTGGATGCTCAGTTACTGCGTCCATGGCTATTGCGCGTTACGTTGAATGAAGCCCGGAATACGCTCCGTGGCCGGAATCGCGCGCTGGCGCGCGACGCGGCCTACCTAAAAACAACTGCCCAGGAAGTCGCGCCAGAGATGGCGCCCGAAAGCGCGCCGGAGCTGGAAGCTGCGCGCCGGGCGCTGGACAAGATCAAAGAACCGAGGCGCAGTTGCTTGTTACTGCGGCACCAGGGACTCTCGTACCGCGAGATCGCGCAGACGTTGTCTTTAAAAGAAAACTATGTGGGTAGCCTGGTGGCCAGAGCGCGTAAAGAGTTCGCGCGGGCGTACAACAGGATGGGAGTGAAGCAATGAGAGACTGTCTTGACGAAGGCATGCTGCAGGCGTGGTTTGACGGGGAACTAAATGCCGACGAAGCGTTGAGTGTTACCTCGCACTTGAAGGCCTGCGCCCGGTGTGCAGAAAGTGCGCGCACACTTGAGGCTGAGAACTCGGTTCTGGCCGCGGCCATGGCGACGCAATTCACTGAACCGGTTCCGAGTGAACGTTTGCGTCAACGCCTGGACGCGAGGATTGCCGCGTTGAATGCCGCGACCCTGCCTGGGGTCCGCGAGCCGCGCTGGACGCTCAGTTCGTTATTTGCATTTCGACCACTCGCCTACGCTTCGCTGGCCGCTGCCATTTTGCTTGCGGCACTTCTCGGTTTGGTTTATTTGAAGAAAAACAATGTGACTCCCAATGAGACGGAAGTCAGACGCCAAAATTCTCCGGAGGCGCCGCCACCTTCACCCAAGCCGGCGATCGTACGGGACGACAACCAGCCCAGGCCACAGAGTTCTCCGCGCAATCGCGGCAGAATGAAACGAAATGCTCCTGCTCCCGGCACTAATGAACCATCGTTTGTGAAGCAGGAGCGTGAGTATCAGACAACGATTGCCAGGCTGAACGAGACCTTCCAATCAAAGCCGCCGCTGCGACCATCACTTCGCGTCGAATATGAATACAACCTGGCGCTGATCGATAACGCCATCACCGCGACGCGCGATATCGCGCGCAAGAATCCTAAGGATCCGCACGCCGCCCAGTTCATGCTCTCCGCTTATCAAAGCAAGGTCGATCTGATGAGTCAGTTCGACGAATTGCGAGGGCTGGAGAAATAGGCGATCAATGACCAAAGGTCCGTCCGTCGTGGCTGTGTTTGTGTTGCTCGTGGTTGCGGGTGGTGAAGCATTTGCCCACGTCGTAAAGCCGGATCGCCGCAAGCGCAGTCAGCAGGTTGAGCGCACGATGGCTGCCGATGCTCGCGTGGTCATTTCGGTGTGCGTCGTCTCTGGTAATCTGACTGTTCGTGGTTGGGACCGAAACGAAGTGCGCGCGCGCGCTACTGGCGGAACGCAAATCGAGCTTGCCCGCAAAGATCAAATGAAATCTCAAGCCGCCACCGAGCTGCGGGTGACCTCCAACGGCGGGCATCGCACAGGCTCAAATTCCTCCTGTATTGCGTCGGCCGATATTGAATTGGATGTGCCGCGCGCCGCTGGTCTCAAGCTGGAGACCAGCAGCGGCGACATTCGCGTCACTGAGGTGGCGCGGGTCGACGCCAGTTCGCAATCAGGAAGCATGGCCCTGTCCAAACTGCGTGGCGAAGTAAGTCTAAACACGATTAGCGGCGATATTTCCGTGCACGACTCGAGCGGCGTGTTCAAGCTTCATACGGTGGGTGGCGGCATCGACGCGCGCAATCTGGTTTCTACGGCTACGGGGGACGGTTTGGCGGCGTCAACAGTTAGCGGCGAGGTGACCCTGGATCAGGTTCAGATTCAAACCATAAAAGTGAACACCGTTAGTGGCGACATAGACTGTATGAGCGCGCTGTCGCGCGCGGGCCGCTACGATCTGCAGAGCATCTCCGGACGTATTCATCTCTCACTTCCCAGCGACGCATCCTTTCGCCTGTCGGCGTCGTTGGGTGGGGCGGTGAAATTTAATAGTGACTTCAAACTGAATTATTCAGAGAACCAGAGTATTACCGGCGTTTCGAACCATGGCGGTTTCCGGCTCATTGAGGCCACCAACGGGAGCGGAGATTCCCTGATTAAAGTTTCGTTGTTGGAAGGCTCGCTCCAGATAAGCAAGCGACCAAAGAAATAATCTGCCACAAACAGCTCCTCACCGGTGTTCTGGTAATTGGAAGCGCTAAGAAGCATTGTTACGAAAGGAAAGCAAATGAAGAAAGCAGCTTTATTAATCGCCATCTCATCGCTGGCGATGGCAACTTTGGCCGACAATCACATCAGGTTGGTGCGGGGGTTCACGTGTGCAGCAGCCGCCGAACCGCAGAAGGCGAAGGGTGATGAGCTGACACAGGAGTTTCATCAGTCTTACCCTCTCTCGGCGACCGGTCGTGTTGCCATTGCGAATGTCAATGGCGACGTTCACATTAACGTGTGGGACCAGCCATCCGTCAAAGTTGATGCCATTAAGCGCGCTTACGATCAGGAGCGCCTCAATGAAGTTACGGTCGACGTCACCAACACGGCCGATAGTGTCATGATCAAGACCAAGTACCCTGACGAAAACTCCGGCAATCGCAGCCGTGACCACGGCTGGGCCAGCGTGGAGTACACGCTCACTGTTCCACGCGGCGCCCATTTGGATGGCGCGGAACTGGTCAATGGGTCGCTCGACGTCTCAGGCGTACAGGGCGATGTGCGCGCTTCTCTGGTTAACGGTACGGTAAAGGCTGAAGGGCTCGCCGGAGAAGTGAAGATATCGACAGTCAACGGCGGTGTCGAAGCGAACGTGGCCCGGCTGGGCGATTCGAAGAACATCACGGTGAACTCGGTCAACGGATCGATCACGCTGATCGTACCGTCGGGTGCGAACGCTGACGTCAAGGCGAGCACACTTCATGGCGCCATCACCAACGATTTCGGCTTGACGGTCGACGATGGTCAATACGTTGGCCATAACCTGAGCGGTCAAATCGGACAGGGCGGACCGCGCGTGCGACTGAATAACGTCAACGGCCCCATCGCAATCAAGCGCGGGCTGGCGATGTAGTCGTGTCAGAACCCGGAGCGGTAGCGACGGGGCCACCGGCGGGGCGGGTGGTAGCGACGGATCAAGATACGCCGCGGCGTCATGAAGTCAGTACCATTCGCGTAAGCGAATGGGTCAAGGCGCTATTTCAAATAGTCGCGTCATAATCCAGCCCCTCAACAAAAAAGCCGAGCGAACATCTCGCCCGGCTTTTTTGTGCTTTCCAGAATCTTTTGGCAGCGCATACGGGACTCGAACCCGTGATCTCTGCCTTGAGAGGGCAGCGTGTTAACCAACTACACCAATGCGCCGTGACCCTCGGATTATAGAGGGCGCCAGCACCGCCCGCAAGCCGGTGGTAAGCAAACTGGTCAGTCTGCGCTAAACCGACTGTGCCCCACGTCACATTTGGCATCTTCCCGCGCATGATATACTCCGCCTTCGCAATTTCACTCCATTCATGTCGGAGATCCTGGCCAAGCTCAAATGAACATTGCGGTCCTGAACGAATCGTCGCCCGGAGAAGCGCGTGTCGCGCTCATGCCCGATTCGGTGAAGAAACTGATCGCGGCGAAAGCCTCACTGATGATCGAAAGCGGCGCCGGTTTGGGCGCGGCCCGCACCGATGATGACTACTCGGGCGCGGGCGCCGCGATCGTTCATAATCGCAACGAGTTGTTGTCGCAGGCAGACGTTCTGGTTTGTGTCAGCCGACCTGCCGAGGAAGATTTCCGGTCGCTGAAGAAAGACGCAGTCGTCCTCGGTTTCCTTCGCCCGCTTGATGAACCCGCGAAGTTAACCCCGGCGCTTGAGCACGGACTAACCACCTTCTCTATGGAGCTCGTGCCGCGCATCACGCGGGCACAAGCCATGGACGCCTTGTCTTCAATGGCTACCGTCGCCGGCTATAAAGCAGTGCTGCTGGGCGCAGATCACATCCCAAGAATGTTTCCCTTGTTGATGACTGCAGCTGGAACGGTGCCGCCCGCGCGCGTGCTCGTGCTGGGCGCAGGCGTGGCCGGACTGCAGGCCATCGCGACGGCGCGTCGTCTTGGCGCCGTCGTCGAAGCTTATGACGTGCGGGCGGCGGCGGGTGAGCAGGTGCGCTCACTGGGCGCAACCTTCCTGGAAGTCGATCTCGGCGGGATTCAAACCGAAGACAAGGGCGGCTATGCCGTCGAATTATCGGAAGAGGCTTTGCAACGCGGTCGCAATCTGGTCGCCGAACATGCGAAGACTGCCGACGTGATTGTCACCACTGCTCAGGTGCCGGGAAAGCGTGCGCCTTTGCTGATGGACGAAGCCGCGGTCGCGGGGATGAAACGTGGTTCGGTAGTGATCGATCTGGCGGGCGCCACCGGCGGCAACGTACGCGGCAGCAAGGCGGATGAGATTATCGAGCACGACGGCGTCACCATCATGGCGCCGACGAACCTGCCGGCGACCGTTCCCGTACACGCGAGCCAACTCTACTCGCGCAACGTCACTGCTTTTCTCAGCCTGCTGATCAAGGACGGGGAACTCCACCTCGACATGAATGACGACGTCGTTGGTCCATCGTGTGTAACACATGAAGGCAAGTGGATGAATCAACGCGTGGCTGCGGCGATGGAAGGGGTGATAAAGTAGTTGGGAGGTTGGAAGATGAAAGACGAAGAACTACTCGCTCGAATAACCGTCGATCCAAAAGTGATGGCCGGCAAGCCAGTCATCAAAGGCACTCGTCTAACTATTGATTACATTCTAAATCTGCTGGCGCACGGAGCGACCGCAGCTGAAATTGCCGCAGAGTACGAAGGAGTAACGGAAGAAGACATTCGGGCCTGCTTCCTATTTGCGACCAAGGCGCTGGAAGACGCGTCCTTTGGGCCGCTTGAGATGGAGCATGCGTAGATGCGGTTCCTGGTTGATGAGTGTACTGGGCCCGCAGTCGCACATTGGCTGGAAAAACAAGGTCACGACGTGTTCTCGGTTTATGATCAAGCACGTGGAATTGACGATGATCGGGTCATTGAAATTGCGCGGTTCGAGGAACGCATTCTGATTACCAATGATCGAGGCTTTGGCGAGAAGGTCTTTCGCGAACGGCGCCTGCACCATGGCGTCGTTTTTCTTCGCTTGGCCAACGAACGATCGACAAACAAGATACGCGTACTCAATCGGTTCTTGAATCAATACGGAGAGAAAATCGCCGGCCGTTTTATTGTAGTGACTGAGACTCGAGTGCGCTCTGCGAAATCCTAGAGCAAGTACTTCTGGAGATCGAAGTGAAACACTGTCCCAAGTGCAATCGACCTTACGACGACCAGGAGACTTTCTGCGGCTTTGACGGCGGAAAGCTGGTCAGTGACGCCCCCGCCTCAGCACCTTCCCCTCCGCCGGTTAATACGCCAATTAAGACGGACGCACCGCACGTCACATCTGCTCCCGCGGCTGCGGAACCGTTTGAGCGCATCGTTTGTGAATGGTGCACGGCCCAAAACCAGAAGAGCGCGCTTTCGTGCCGTGCCTGCGGCGCGCCCCTGGATGTGCGCAATCTGGTGAGCGAATCCGGCTGGCGCGAGGCGCCGCGCATTCGCGACATGACTGAGATTCATTTCGGCCTGAGCACCTGCCAGGTTGAAGGTGAGATCGTGCCGGTGGCCGAAATTAATCTGGGGCAGGGCGATGCCGTGTTCTTTGAACATCACGTGATGCTTTGGAAAGACGATCACACGCCCATGTCCGTGATGCCTTTGCAGGGCGGCGTCAAGCGCGCGCTGGCCGGCATGCCTTTCATCATCAGCATTGCCCATGGACCGGGTCGCATCGCTTTCTCGCGCGACGCCACCGGCGAATTGGTCGTGTTACCACTGCATCCGGGTATGGAGTTGGATGTGCGCGAGCATGCCTTTCTACTATGCTCGCACCAGATCAACTACTCCTATGTGCGGATCAAGGGACTGCGCAACATTTTGTTTGGCGGCCAGGGCATGTTCATGGATCGGTTTGTGACTTCGAATGAGCCGGGGCTGCTTTTGCTGCATGGTTATGGAGATGTCTTTGAGCGGGTGCTGCGGCCGGGCGAGAGCCTGATGATCGAGCCCGGCGCGTTTCTCTACAAAGATTCCACGGTGACCATGAATGTCGAATCACAGAAACTGACGACCGGATTTTTTGGCGGCACCGGAATGAACCTGGCGCGCATGACCGGGCCGGGGCGCGTCGGCATTCAATCGATGTACGTGCACCATCACACCGAGTGATTTGGAGTGCGCCGGCAGCGTGACTGGAGCGCAAGCGTCCCGCTTGCTCACTCATCTTTGAACAGACGAATTGCAAGCGAGACGCTTGCGCCGGCAGTCAAAGCGGCGCGATTGCCACGCCAAATAGAAAACCATGGCGACTCATACTTGTTCCTGGTGCGGCCACGTTTCCGACGGCAGCACACTTAGTTGTCCGGCCTGCGGCGCGACCCTCGACGCGCGCCACGTCGTGACTGAGTCAGGCTGGTCAGAACTGCCGGGCCGCAAGGACATGGCCAAGCTTCAATTCGGAGATTCCTTCTGCCAAATCGAAGGCAACTACGTGCCGGTGGCCGACATGAGTTTGGCGGGACAGGATTGGGTTTACTTTGCGCATCATGTGCTGCTCTGGAAGGACCCGCAGGTAACTATCACGACCATGGGTTTGAAGGGAGCCTGGAAGCGTCTGCTTGCGGGAATGCCTCTGGTGATGACTCAGGCAGCAGGGCCGGGCCACATCGCCTTTTCGCGCGATGCGCCCGGCGAGATGATCGCGCTGCCGCTGCAACCCGGACAGGCGGTAGATGTGCGCGAACATCTTTTCCTCGTGGCCACGGGAAATGTCACCTACGACTGGTTCCAGTCAAACATCTGGTTCACCACGCGAAATGGAAACGAGACAGAGACCCATTATCCGCTAGGCATGTTCATGGATCGGTTCTTCTCGCCGACTGCGCCGGGATTGCTGTTGCTGCATTCTGCCGGCAATGCATTTGTCCGATCGCTCCAGCCGAACCAAGCGATTCTGGTTAAACCGACATCGCTGCTTTTCAAAGATCCTTCGGTGCAGATGCAATTGCATATTGAGCGGCCGGCGGGCACCTGGAGTTCGTGGCGTTCCTGGGGCAATCGATATTTGTGGCTGAGATTGTATGGGCCGGGCCGGGTCGCGGTGCAGTCTGCCTACACGCACATGGAAGACAACGGCCGAAACATTACGCGCCATAGCGGCGCGACTGAACAGCGTTGGGGTTAAGAAAATAGTGGCTGGGCTTGCCGCCGTGAGTCACCCGCCAATAGGCGCGGTAGTGTCCTGGTTTCTGTTTCGGAGTACCGCCTTCAGGCGGAATGTTGAAATTGGTCTCTTGCCGCCTAAAGGCGGTACTCCAAACTGGGGCACTACCAAGGCGCGTGACTCATCGAAAGGGACCAACTGATTCGTGGGATTGGAGATCGTTTAGATGATTTCAATATCAATATTGTTTCCGCTCCTTTTGTTGGAAGAATCCGCCAGCATGTCGCCAATGGCAATCATTGCCGCGCTTTATGTTTTCGCGCTGGCGGCTTTTCTCGGTTACCAGGTGATCTCGCGGGTGCCGCCGCTGCTGCACACGCCGCTGATGTCGGCCACGAATGCGATCTCGGGTATTTCACTGGTTGGTTCGATCGTGATCGCTGGGGGGACGGGTCCGCACCACAGCAAGGTCGCGATGATCCTCGGCTTTATCGCCGTCGT
>JBKPEE010000224.1:0-13792 GCA_046728235.1 Acidobacteriota bacterium | reverse complement strand
CTGCCCCGCCGCGGTCGTCGATCCTCTCGCCCAGCTCACGATCCAGAGTCCTGACTTGATGTCGTTGAAATAGATCGCACCCGCCGCCAGTCTCACTTGAACTCCAATAGACTGTGGCTCATGATTGATTTATCGATGGCCAATTTAGCTTTACGACTTCCCGAAAACATTCCCGGAGATTTCTTTGTAGACTCAACCTGCATCGATTGCGATGCGTGCCGCCAGATTGCGCCCGGAACATTTACTGAAACAGGGGACGCCTCGATTGTTTACCGTCAGCCCAAAACCGAAGCCGAGACGAAGCGGGCGATGATGGCCCTGGTCGCCTGTCCAACCGGATCGATTGGCGCTGTTGAGCATCACGACGCGCGCCTCGGGATCGAGGCGTTTCCGGAATTGATCGCCGATAACGTCTACTATTGCGGGTTCAATGCCGAGTCGAGCTTCGGCGCCTGGAGTTATCTGATCGTGCGGCCCGACGCGGAAGGCGGCAACGTCCTAATCGATTCACCGCGATTCGCCACGCAACTCGTGAAGAAAATCGAAACCATGGGAGGCGTGACGAGGATGTTCATGACGCATAAAGATGATGTCGCCGATCATGAACGGTTCGCCGCGAAGTTCAACTGCGAAAGAATCATGCATATGGCTGACGGCGCAGAACGGCGGGGCATCGAAACAGTAATTCGCGGCACCGACGCGATCGAAATCGATCGCGACTTGATCGCGATTCCGGTGCCTGGCCACACGCGTGGCCATATGGTGCTTCTGTATCGCCGCAAATTTCTGTTTACGGGCGATCATCTCGCCTGGTCGCCCAACCGAAAGTCTCTGACCGCTTTCCGCAGCGCCTGCTGGTATTCATGGGACGAGCAAACCAGATCAATGGAGAAACTTCTGAATTACAACTTTGAATGGGTCCTGCCCGGCCACGGCCGAATTCATCACGATCGTCCCGCCCACATGCGGAACGCACTTCGCGACTGTATTGAATGGATGAAAACGCGCTAATATGCCGACCCGCTTTCCCGAGGAGGTATCATGAGATTGCTTCGATCGATAATTCTGCCGGCGGCATTACTGCTAATCACGACCAGCGCCGGGGCCCAGGATGCAAACGTAAAGCACTATGATAAGGACGGTCTGTCTTTCGACTATCCGGCCAACTGGCAACTCAGTGACAAGAGCACGGGGCAGATGCAGTTCCTGGAGTTGACGCAGGGTGACGTCACTATTCGCGTTCGCTCTCCGCGGGAATCTTTGAAGACGCCGGAAAAGGAAGCGCACGCCAAAAAGTTGTTTCAGGATCAGTATGTCGATAACTTTGCTGAACAGTTTCAGCAACAGGGAATGCAACCAAAGCGCTCGCCCGCGACGATCCAATTGGGTGGCGGCGATGCCGAAGGAATTCGCCTGCGCGTCTTGATGGGTGGTGAAGCTGGTGGGCTGGATTCCTACGAGCGGGTCATCTCCGAACGACTCGTGCACCTGTCGATCCTCGGTTCGGAAAAGGAAATGACGCAGGATGCGCCTGCGTGGGAAATGATTCGTAACAGTTTGAAAGTCGCCGCAGCGCCGCAGCCATCACCCAAAGGAAAGCCATAACCCGAAAGAATATTTGGAGCATAAACAGTGATCATAGGACTGCCTAAGGAAATCAAAGACAACGAGTATCGCGTGGGGTTGACGCCCGCGGGCGTGCGCGCCCTGACCGACGCCGGTCATCGCGTGCTGGTGGAAAACAATGCGGGCGTAGGCTCGGGATTCGACGACGAGTTATACAAACGCGCGGGCGGCACCATCGCCGAGTCAGCGGACGACGTGTGGGCCCAGGGAGAAATGATCGTCAAGGTCAAGGAGCCAATCGCGCCCGAATATCCGCGCATGCGTGAGGGCCAGTTGTTGTTTACCTATTTGCATCTGGCGCCCGACCATGAACTCACGCAAGAATTATTGGAACGGAAAGTGACCGGCGTAGCATACGAGACGATCACCGACCGGCGGGGCACCTTGCCGCTCTTGACCCCCATGTCTGAAGTCGCCGGCCGCATGGCAATTCAGGTCGGCGCGCATTATCTGGAAAAGATGAGTGGCGGCCGCGGCATCCTGCTTGGCGGCGTTCCGGGCGTGCCGGCCGCGCGCGTCGTGATCATCGGCGGCGGAGTAGTGGGCACGAATTCCGCAAAGATCGCCGTGGGCATGGGCGCCCACGTGACCATCATTGATAACAACCTCGATCGGTTGCGCGAGCTCGACGATATCTTTCTTTCAAAAATCTCCACCCTCGCCTCAAGCGCTTACATGATTCATGACGCAATCGCACAGGCCGATTTGATCATCGGCGCAGTTCTGGTTCCGGGCGCCTCGGCGCCGCGTCTGGTTACGCGGAATATGTTGAAGGACGTCGCGGATGGCGCGGTAATTGTCGACGTCGCCGTAGATCAGGGCGGTTGTGTAGAGACCACGCATCCAACGACGCACTCTGATCCGACCTATTACGTCGAAGGCGTCTTGCATTATTGCGTCGCGAACATGCCGGGCGCGGTCCCGCGGACTTCGACATTCGCTTTGACGAATGCCACTTTGCCTTATGCCCTCAAGCTGGCGAACCTGGGATTCAAGGCGGCGGTGATGGGCGATCCGGGTCTAGCTCAAGGTGTTAACACCTACACCGGTAAGCTGACATACCATGCGGTGGCTTTGTCGCAGGGCAGAGAGTACACGGCGCTGGGCAAGTTGCTGGAGGCTTCGTAAGTCACTGGCGGTCGACGATTTCGCGCTTCGCACTCATTGCCAGCGGGACGCTTGCGCTCCAACCACTCGGATGCGCTAATCACTGTTCAGGAGCTTCGCCAGACACTTCTTCAATTCTTCCGCTTTGACTGGCTTATAAAGAAAGGCGTCGATGAGCTTTTTGTCTGCGCCTGACGCGCGATCATTTTCCTGGCCCGTCAGCAGGATAATCGGGAGCCTGGCCAGCTTCGGACTGTTTCTGAGAAATCGCGCCAGTTGCTGACCGGTCATTTCCGGCATCACCGCATCTGTGATCACGATGTCGACTTTCGCGGTGAGCGCGCACCGCATTCCGGCCAATCCGTCTTCCGCCGTAATCACTCGATAGCCGGCCCGTTGCAAGGTCACCTCCAGATACCGGCGCACAGACCTGTCGTCTTCAACTAATAGTACAGATACCGGCGCTGGCTGGGGGTCTGCGGATTTGCTCCGGGCTGTCGAAGCCGCGGAAAGTTCGGGATTCATGTCTCTCAGGCTCGGGGTTGCGAAGTCATCACGTGTGAGTCACCACGAGAGTAAGCCGCCATTGGAGCATTGTCAAAGCACAGAGTTAGTGGCCCGGGGCCTCCCGCCTGTGGACCATGCGCAGGATGCGCGTGCCATTTAAACCAGGCCTCAGGCGGGGTGCGGTAGTGCGGTAATTTGATTTGGCGAAATGCCTCGACGCGTAGCGTCGACGTGACTTTAGCCCGGCTCTTTAGAGCCGGGGAAAACGTCAATAGAATTACGGCGTCGCGTCAGCGACGCCTGAATGGCGCCATTGTTCAGCCGTCGCTGACGCGACGGGACGGGCTGCGGACCAAGGCCCGGCGTTAAAACGCCGGGCTAAAGTCAATCGACGCTACGCGTCGGAAGCGACTGAGCAATCCCTACCCCGCCGGGCAAACCAAATCAACAAACGCCCTCCACTTTGGTATACTTTCCGTTTGCACTGAGACGCAGTTTGCGGTCAATCGCCAGTCATGTACGAATTCGCAGTCAGCCCCGCAGTCAATCAGATCCGTCGTCGCGGTGTCACCATTACCGGTGTTACTGCCGGTTCGATCGGGGCCGAACTCGACCTCGAGCCGGGTGACCGGATCATGCGGGTCAACGGCCGTCCCGTTCGCGACTATCTGGATTTTCGCTTTCAATCAGCCGGCGAGACGGAGCTGGTTGTGGACGTGCGAAAACAGACCGGCGAAGACTGGGAGCTCAACATCGAACGCGATGAGGCGGAAGACTTCGGGCTCAGTTTCGAACAGATTGTCCCGCGGCAATGCGCGAACGAATGCCTCTTCTGTTTCTGTAAAGGAAACCCCGAGACGGCCCGCCCTTCCTTATTTGTGCGTGACGAAGATGTCAGGCTGTCGTTCCTTTACGGCAATTACACGACGCTCACTTCGATCACTGAAGACGAAATGCGGCGGGTGATCGAACAACGGCTATCGCCACAATATGTTTCGGTCCACGCGACGGATCTCGACGTGCGCGCTTATCTGTTGGGCATCGACAAAGCGCGCGCGGACATCAGCGCCAAGATGCAGCGGATGATTGATGCGGGCATTGAAATTCATGCCCAGGTGGTGCTGTGTCCCAAGATTAACGACGGCGAGATTCTGCGGCAGACGATTTACGAACTGGCTAAGTTGCATCCCTCTGTAAGCAGCGTCGCGATTGTGCCGCTGGGCCTGACCCGATATCTGAACGACCCGCGGTTAACACCGGTGACACCGGAATTTTGCCGCCGAACAATCAGCGAGGTTTCGGCAATCCAGCGCGACCTTAAACAGCGACTGGGAACCAGGTTCGCATTGCTCGGTGACGAGATTTATTTAAAGGCCGGAAAAAGTGTTCCGGCAAAAAGTCACTACGGCCATTACCCGCAGATCGAAGACGGTGTGGGAATGGTGCGCAGTTTTACAAATCAATTCGCCTCGCTGATGCGCTCAGCCGGAGCGCGCCACGGGACCGCAGCCCGACGGTCCGGGAGGGCGCTGAGAGGTACGATCATGACTGGATCACTGTTCGCGCCGGTGCTGGCAGAAATGATTGTCCGGATGAACGAACAATTTAAGACACGTCTCGAGGTCGTGGCCGTCGACAACGATTACTTCGGAGGTGATGTGAGCGTGGCCGGACTGTTGACGGGCCGCGACTTTCTCGCCGCGCGTCACCAGGTGGCCGGTGATTTCGCTATCGTGCCGCGCGTCGCGCTCAAGAGCGACGAGCCGGTGATGTTGGATGGGATGCGCTTCGAAGAGTTGCAGGCTCAGTTTACCGTCCCGGTCATGGCCTGTGACTTTGCTTCATTCTCGGCGCTCGTGAGAAATGGACGCGAAGCTCTGACTGAAGAGATCCCTTAGGATCCGACGCTTCTTCCAACGGGCAACAACCACCTCGAAACAATTTCGAATGAACGAGAACCCGACCAGCGTGAAGATCCTCGATGTAGGTTGTGGCTGGAACAAGACTCCCGGCGCACTCGGCATGGATGCGAATCCCAAAACCCACGCCGATGTCATTCACGACTTAGGAGCCATTCCGTATCCATTCCCCGATGATGAATTCGATCAGATCGTCTGCAGTCACGTAGCGGAACACGTGCCCGATGTAATGGCTTTTATCGCCGAGCTTCATCGCATAACTAAAGCGGATGGCAGAATTCTGATCGTAACGCCGCACTACTCGAATCCCGATTGGCCCACCGACCCCACTCACCGCAATCACTTCAATAGTTATTCATTCAACTGTTTTGTCGAAGACCGGCAGCTCTTTCCCTTCTACACCGACGTCAGACTCAAGCCCATTCGTACTTACGTCTCGCTGGCTAATGTCTGGCGCGCGATTGGTTTGGAGTTGCTGGTGAATCTGGATCAGCGTTGGCCCAGTTGGCGATTTATGCGAAGGTTTTGGGAGTTTTACCTGAGCATGATCTGTCGCGGCAAAGAGTTATCTTTCGAGTTTCTGGTCGTGAAATAAGCTTTGCCTCAAAAAGCATTCTAAATTACCAGGTACCGAGAATCAGTAACAGCAAGGCGCCGAGTAGCGGCCAATGTTACCACCTCTGACTTTTGTGTTTCTTCGGCAAAGAACTTCAATGTAAACACTTCCGCGGGCTAGGGCCGGCCATTTTAGTGAAAGTTATTGCGAAAGCGTGGCGATTGGCGACCCGAGATTCTTCCAAAAAGTGGATTAGAAAACCAAATTTTCGGATGATCCGGGAATCGCTACTGTGCGTGCGAACTTCCTTTCCGAAGGCTTTTCGCCTTTCATTAATTGGCATTTCCGTTGCGTAGCCAACGCACGACGAGTACCCAACTACAGGGATTAGCGGCGCATCCCCAGTCGTGACGCCCTCGTAACATAGGTCCTTTTGAGGAGAGAACATGAGAATAATCACTTTCGGGCTTGCTTTATTTTGTTTCCTCGGGTTGGCGTCTATTGGCGCCTTTGCCCAAACTGAGACCGGTCAAATCATCGGAAGGGTGACGGACGAAAAAGGGGCCATTATTCCAAACGCAGCTGTCACGGTGAAATCCGTAAATACAGGTGCGGAACGAACGGCTACCTCAGGCGATGATGGTACGTATATCGTCACTAACCTGCAACCGGGAATTTATGAGGTAACCACAAAAGGCGGCAACTTTGCGCCGTCAACCCAGCGTGTTGAGATCACTCCAGGCGCGCGGGTTTCACTTGAGACACCATTGGGAATTGTAGCTGTCTCGGGACAGGTGACGATTACGGCTGAATCTGGCGTCGCGGTTAATACTCAAACCCAAGAATTATCTAATGTCGTTAGTGGGACTCAAGTACGTGAACTGCCCACGATCACCCGCAATCCATATGACCTGGTAGGAATTTCGGCCAACGTTAATCCTGATAACGCCTCGGCTCGGGGAACTGGGTACTCGATAAATGGGCAGCGCTCTGCGAGCACCAATATCCTGCTGGACGGTGGTGAAAACGTCGATAACTTTACGGCCACAGTCGGCATGAGTATTCCGCTCGACGCGGTCGGCGAATTTCGGGTAATCACCAGCAATTTTTCGGCCGAGTACGGGCGTGCCTCAGGCGGTATCGTCAACGTCTCGACCAGACCGGGAGGGAATCAGTTCCACGGTTCAGTTTATGAATTCAATCGGGTGTCGCGGCTGGCTTCTGCCGGCTTTGACATCAACGCCCGTGGGAATCCAAAACCGCGGTTTGTTCGAAATCAATTTGGCTATGCCATCGGTGGGCCGATCATCAAAGAGAAATTATTTTTCTTCAACAGCACCGAATGGACGCGCGTGCGCAGCTCGACGACGGTAAATCGCCTGGTTCCTGCTCCGCAGTTGATCGCCCTTTCCGACGCGAGGACACAAGCTATTTTTGCCAGCGCCACGCTGGCGGCGACGCCGACCGGCACTGTGTTTACAGTGGCTGACGTTTGCAATGGCCTTGGTCTTGGCGGCGGCGCGTTTTGCAGCTTGCCGGGAACTACGCCCGCTTTAAGAGAAGTGCGTCAAACGCTGCCAACTGATGCCGGTGGTGGTGATCCGCAAAACAGCTATCAGACTTCGACTCGAATCGACTGGAACTTTAGCAATAAAACTCAAATCTATGGTCGTTACGCGATTCAAAGTCAGAGCTTTTTCGTCGGATCAAACGCCAACAGTCCCTGGGCGGGATTCAATACGGGTTCGAGTAACTTCAACCAGAACGCCATCGTCAATGTGACGCATACGTTTTCGCCGACGTTTGTGTCTCAGACAAAGCTCGTTTACAACCGCTACAACAACCAACAACCTTTAGCTGGTGCTCCTGTGCAACCTACGTATTTTCTGCGCAATAACGTAGTAGCGACCTTCCAGGGTCGGCGAATCGCCTTGACGGGTTACTTGCCCTTCAGCCCCGGCAGCGCGATTCCCTTTGGTGGTCCGCAAAACGTCGGCCAGATTTATGAAGACCTGAGCAAAACGACCGGCAAGCACACTGTCCGGTTTGGCGGAACCTATATCTACATGCAGGACAATCGCGCTTTCGGCGCTTATCAGAATGCCGTGGCGGCTTTCGGCACGACCACCTACACGACGGGTTTCAACAACTTCGTCCTGGGCAATTTGCGCCGCTTCCAAGTCGCGGTCGATCCTCAGGGAAACACTTTGCCTGGCAGTCCGGTGAAACTGCCAGTCTCGTCGCCCCAATTTACGCGCAGCAACCGTTATAACGAATGGGCGGCGTATCTCAACGACTCCTGGCGATTGAATGAGCGGATCACAGTCAACCTCGGAGTGCGGTACGAATACTACGGCGTCCAGCATAATAAGGACCAGAATCTCGATTCGAACTTCTATTATGCAAACACTCTGAACCCCTTCGATCAGATTCGCAACGGCGGAATCTTCAAGGCACAGCAAAGTCCGGTGGGTGGTCTCTGGGCGCCGGACAAGAACAACTTTGCGCCCCGACTCGGTTTCGCCTGGGACCTCAAAGGAGATGGCCGCAGCTCAATTCGCGCAGGTTACGGCATTGCGTATGAACGCAATTTTGGCAACGTTACCTTTAACGTGATCCAGAATGCGCCTGCCTATGCGGTGGTCACCGTGAATCCTGGTGATCCCGGTTTCCCAACTATTCCAGCACCACCGCCGAGCAACAACTTCGGTCCTCTGGGCGGCTCGAGCGGCACCGCGACCCTTCCAGGTCTGTTAAATGTTCGTCACGTCAACGAGCACGTCAAGAACGCCTATGCGCATTTTTGGAGTGCTTCGTACGAACAGGAAGTCTTTCGGCGGACCATCGCATCAGTTGAGTGGTCGGGTTCGGCTGGCCGTCAGCTTTACGATCTGACGAATGACAATCGTGCCGGCCTCGCTTGTATCGTGGACGGACCGTCGCAATGCTTCACCCCAGCTAATCCGAATGCTGTAATCAATACGAAGTACTATCCGCTGAACACGCGCGGCAACAAGGGCTTTTCAAATTACGAAGCTTTCATCGCTACCTTGGAAAGCAGCAATCTGCGTAACCTCGGATTGCAGTTCACGGCTCGTTACACATATTCCGTGAGCAAGGACAACCTCAGTTCAACCTTTAGCGATTCGACCAACAACTTCAATCTGGGGCTGCTCGATCCCTTTAATCCTCGTCTCGACTACGGATACTCGGACTTTGACACGCGTCATCGTTTCATCGGCAGCTTCAACTGGGATCTGCCTGTCTTTAAGAAACACGATAACGCAATTATCCGTCACACTCTGGGCGGATGGGCCATCACCGGGATCGTAGGCATCCGCTCGGGCCAACCGTTTTCGATTTTCGATTGCACAAACGCTCTTGTCGAAGTCTGTCCGCGCCTGGTCCCATCGAGCGCCATTCCGTTCAAGGTTTCCAGCAACCCGCCGCCAACAGGTCAACCAAATGAGTTCAGGCTCATCGACCTGAGCAATCAGACACCCGGCAACTACATCAACGACACGGCCGGCTCGAGCGAGTTCGGGCCATTCCCGGCCAACATGACCAGAAAGGATGCTTTCCGTGGCCCAGGCTTCTGGAATGTTGATTTTGGTCTCTACAAGAACATCAGATTCACCGAAAGCGTCCACCTTCAGTTGCGTGGTGAATTCTATAATGTCTTCAACCACGCGAACATGTTCGTCGATGGCGCTTCGGCGGAAGTTAATGAGGGCCTCATCAGAGGTTTCAAAGATGGCCGCCGCAACGTCCAGCTGGCCGCGAAGTTAATCTTCTAGCGCAGCAGTTGATTTGCCATTTCAAAAGGGGGAGCCAACAGGCCCCCCCTTTTTCGTTCAAATCATGGTAGCGGTTAGCAGCGGCTGAAAAATATCCGAGAGCAATGCTTGTGAAGATTTTTATTGAAACATCTTCGGATCGATGCCTTCGTTATGCTTGTACTCTTTGATTTCGCCCAGAACCGTGCCCATCGCCTTTTGACTTATGAACGGCGCTGACAGCACTTGCACAAATCGAAAAGGCAGTTTGACGCCGTCCACGTCGCGGAAATCCGATGTCTCGACATAAAAATCAAAAGTAGTTTCGGTGCCGCCTTGATTGACCACATCATTCGTGAAGGTTCCCATTTGCCGTGCCACCGAAGTGCTGCCGTAATCGGTGCGGACCCACATGAAGTTTTCGGTGTCAAAATACAACTTCATCTGTGTCCCGCCGCGCGTTTTGATTTGAACCACGTAAGCCGGCTTGCCGGCCACCTTTTTCTCTCCTTTACTTTCGAACTTCAATTCTCCGGCAGGGCTATTGGCGATCAGGTTGTAGAGCGAAATGCTATTAAGCATCAGCCCCGAGGAGAGCATCTCCTGATATTTATCGGTGAGCGGAGCCAAGTCCCTGCGAAGCACGGGGCGGAAGAAGGCTTTCTGACCATCGTAGATCATCTGCAGGTCAAAATCGCGGAATCCATAAAAGATCGAAAGCCGGTTTGGGTATTCCGACATTACCGCCATTTGACCGGCCGGTTCGTTTTCTCGTTTGATGGTCCCGACCGCCACGCGCGTCTTAAACTTCGCGATCGCGGCGCGCCCGCCAACGGCCGCCAAATGCTTCTCGATGATCTGATCCGCCGTCAGTTTGTCCTGGGCTAGTACGATGTTCGCCGTAAGGACGAACAAAAAGCAGATGATCGAAAAAATGTTTCGTAGTTTCATCGAGGTGGGGCCTTTCAAAACAACTGGGATTTGGTTTGATGGGCCGAAGCATATCATGCCAATCAGGGTGATTAGAAACCAGTGCCGAATGTTTCAGGGCAACCTTCGCGGACGATCGGGTCTCTCCCAAGATCACGCTTAAGGATGTACCTGGCCAACGACGGATTCGATCTCCTAAGATCGGTGCCTTGTTATGAAAAGAAGGCTTTTCCTCTTCATTCCACTGGTGACTTTGTTCATATCGGTCTTGCCGCTCGCCGTATCAAGTCAATTATCAGCAAGAGCGAAAGCGGATTACATCCCGTTCGCTGACGCGAAGCAGGTTGTTTCAACATTGGCAGAGATTTTGCCCACCGAGTTAAAAGGCAAAAGTGAAGCCGAGATTGCGGCTCTTTGGCCACGGTGGGTCACGCGTCATGACGCCGAAATCAGGTCACGATTGGCTCAGGGCGACGAGGATTCAATCGTGAATCTTTTGCTTTTCGGTACATCGTTTACCACACAGCCGCGGGTGACCCTTAGCGAATTGCAACGCTTGAATGCCTCACAATCCGACGTGGCTATGAACAGCCTTCTCGCGGCGCGTATCCGAGACCTGGTCACAGCCGCGAGCGACCCGGCCGGCAACGACCGCCTGGTATTCGCGCGAACCGTAATCAACAGAAAAGGTATCAATATCGGAACTGCAAAAGGCAAAGCAGACGCTGAAAAGTTTCTCGCCGCGAACCTGCAGCGAATCATGACTGAAAATAGTGGATATGCTCGGACGCTGGAAGCGGCCCGGCTACAGGGCGACGCGACTGAAGAGTTTGCTGAGCGCTCGCGGTTGTTTCGCGCGCGCGGCCTTTCATCCGATACCTCGCTGTTGCCAAATTATGCGATTGAACAATCTCTAAAGGAAATGAAAGCGCGCGGCTTACTGACGACATCGAGCGTGCGACGCGTGGCCGTGATCGGCCCGGGACTCGACTTTACCGACAAGCAAGAGGGTTACGATTTCTATCCTCAACAGACGATACAGCCGTTTGCGGTGATCGATAGTCTGGTCAGGCTCGGTTTGGCAACTTCTCGTGATATTCAGATCGTAACCTTCGATCTCAGTGAGCGCGTCAATGGTCATCTGGCACAGGCGCGGATGCGTGCACAACGCGGCCAAACTTATGTGGTTCAACTTCCTCGGGACGAAAAGGCCGCATGGAATTCAGGCGCTATCAGCTACTGGGAACATTTCGGCGACCAGATAGGAACGGCCATTCCACCGTTGGCCATTCCTGCACACACGCCAGATTTAAAGTCACGGGCGGTGCGTATCTCACCGTCGGTAGTCCAAAAGATCTTACCAATTGATGCCGACATCATCTTGCAGCGTCTGGATCTGTCACCAGCTGACAAATTTGATTTAATCATCGCAACGAACATCCTGGTCTACTACGATAATTTCGAGCAGAGCCTGGCATTGATCAACGTCGGACGAATGCTTAAGCCGGGCGGATTCTTGCTTTCAAACAATGCATTGCTCGAGTTCCCCTTCTTCTCTCTTCAGTCGATCGGATATTCCAAAGTTCCTTATTCTAATCGACCAAATGATGGCGACAGCATTGTGTGGTATCGACATTCGTAAGTATCAGTTGACATAGCGGCTGCGTAACTCTTTTGCGTCGTTTGCCGCTGGGTGTCTCAAAAAAGGGTTTTCGGCTATACTTCAGGAACCCTGATACATGTCCTCTCTCGCTTGGCTTTTCGCAAAAGGAGCATGGACCATGTTGACCACTTCTTCACCTCCTAAACCGATCAGCAAACTGAACCTACATGGATTTTGGTGTGGGCTGATCGTCATCTCGTTATCGGCGAATGTGCATGCACAACTTACAGGGACCGGGATCGACGACGATCGTTCTTCCGGCATGCGGTCGGGGAATAACACGGTCGTTGGACAGGTGGTTGTGCCGGCGGGCGAACGGGAGAATCGGCGCTTCACCGTCAGAATAAGCAGTGTCCGAGTCGGCGAATTCTCAACGATGACCGATGCCAATGGCGTTTTTACATTTCGGCGTCTGAGAGAGGGATCATATTTTATCAGCGTCGAAGCCGGAAAAGATTATCTGCCCGCACAGGAGACGGTCGATCTCTATGACAATCTTGCGCGTACGACTACCGTTCAAATCGAATTGCGCCTGCGGCCCACAGTTAACACCAAACCGGGCGTGCTTAATGCTGCGTTGGCTGACGTTCCCAAGGCTGCTGTCGACCGATACGACAAGGGCATTGCGGCCGCTGCGGCAGGCGACAACAAGACAGCGATCGAAGAATTGAAAGCGGCGTCGTCAATTTATCCTCATTTTGTGCTGGCCCTTAATGAACTCAGCGCGGTTTACGTAAACACCGGCAATCTGGAAAAGGCAGAGGAAGCTTTGCACACCGCGTTGGGAATCGAGCCAAACAATCCGACACTGCGACTCAACTATGGCTATATACTTTTGTTGAGGGAGCGATTTGCTGAAGCAGAGAGTGAATTGCGCCGCGCCATCGAACTAAAAGACGATCTGGTGAGCGCCCATCTTTATCGGGGCCGAGTGCTGATTCGTTTGCAAAGGTTTGATGACGCAGAACGCGAATTGAAACGAGCGATCAGTCTGGGCGGAAGCGCAGCGGTCGTCGCCTATCGCTATCTGGGCGCCCTTTATTCAGAACGCGGCGAGACCGCGAAGGCAATCGATGCCCTCGAGAAGTATCTCACTCTCTCGCCCTCGGCCAAGGACGTCGAACAGGTTAAGAGAATAATTAAGCAACTGCGAGAAGAAACGGCTGTCAGAAAATGAGATCTGTTCGACTCAAACATCGGATCCAGTTTCGGCAAATACGTTGACGGCCATTCATCGGTACAGAGCCTCAGATTTGGACGGCAGCCGCTGAATGCCGTGATCCTTTCACAACTGATCTTGAGAAATCGACACCAACTGCGCGGTAGCGTTCGCTGTCATTGAGATGACGTGCTCGGCCAAGCGAAAACAAATTCACCAAGACACCCACAGTGTTATATGAAGCATCCGCAGCGACAAAAATCTAATTGATAGCGAAGACCGAAGGAAAAGCGATGATATAGATCCAACGACGTATAACCCCAGTTTCGCAGACATTCTATTTTGAAGAGATCATGTCCATCTCAACCCCTTACGCAGCGATGCAACGCATTGCGGCAGCGAAGACGCTCGGCGTTTGCGCCGATGAACTCCACGAACTTGATTTCCTGTTTCTCGCCGTTGTCTAAAGTTCAAAGTCCTCGAGCTTGAGATCGCGCACCAACTGCTCGTTCTTGTCGGTAAACCACAGCATCCGTCTGCACCAGATTC
>JBKPEE010000223.1:0-22039 GCA_046728235.1 Acidobacteriota bacterium | reverse complement strand
GCGCGGACTTTATGTAATAGTCAATGGTTCGGTGCGCGCTTTCCGTGAAAGCACGGACGGTCGCGAACAAATCATTCACGTCGAACGCGCCGGCGCCACCGTGGCAGAAGTGCCGGTTTTTGATGACGGCGATTATCCTTCTACTGTCGCAGCCGAAGAACAGACGGACACATTGTTCCTGGAGGCAGCCAATGCAGCGTTGCGGATCGATGAACATTATTGGCGACCGTTATGGCTGTGCCATGCTGATTCGCGGCAAGTCTCCGACTTGCCGAATTGCGGCCTAATAGATTGTGAGTCCGCGCAGCGGACGAATGACAATAGCCGATTCATCGGTGGGGTCCGGCGCACCAATGAATTCGCAGTCCGCGCAGCGGACGAATGACAATAGCCCACCGATTCATCGGTGGGGTCCGGCCAATGAATTCGCAGTCCGCGCAGCGGACGAATGACAATAGCCCACCGATTCATCGGTGGGGGCGCGCCGATGAATTCGTAGTCCGTGAAGCGGACGAATGACAATGGCCCACCGATCCATCGGTGGGGTCCGGCGCACCAATGAATTCGTAGTCCGCGCAGCGGACGAATGACAATAGCCCACCGATTCATCGGTGGGGTCTGGCGCACCGATGAATTCGTAGTCCGCGCAGCGGACGAATGATAATAGCCCACCGATTCATCGGTGGGGTCCGGTGCACCAATGAATTCGTAGTCCGTGAAGCGGACAGCTGAATTAACGGGAACCTTGAGTCACAAACCGTATTTTTCAGTCGCCCGCTTCACGGGCTCAATTGGTTTTCTAATCGTGTTCCCACCGCTAAAGCGGTGGGCTATTTTCACCCGTCCGCTTTGCGGACTCATTTTCGTGAATGAGCGTCATGAAAATGATCGTCTTATGGCTCTGAGATGCTGATCGGCAAGTTTCTGACGTGCCGAATCGACTGCAAAATTCTTTACTTGACGCCGCGTTTATCGTAGATGTGCGAGGCCTTTTATTCAGTCTGCGCTGGGGACGAATATCAACTACCACGCGCGATGCCCACGTCGGGGCCCGGGTCAGAGCCCACCGATTCATCGGTGGGAACAGCCATCGGTAATGAAACCCGCAGTCCGTGTAGCGGAGGTTTGAAGAAACCATTTATGTCACATGCCTTTGTCAGTAATCTTATGCATTGCACGTTCGGCACGAAAGAACGTTATCCGTTCATTGACGCAGAGCTGGAAGATCGGCTTTGGCCGTACATTGGCGGCATCGCGAATGAAAATCGCATGAAAGCCTTAGCAATTGGCGGCACGGCGGATCACCTTCACGCCTTGCTATCTCTGCCAGGGATGATGAGCTTTGCTAAGGCCGTGCAACTGATAAAGGGAGGTTCTTCCAAATGGATTCACGATACCTTTGCGAGGCAGGCAAAATTTAGCTGGCAAGAAGGATACGGAGCCTTTAGTGTTAGCGCTTCTCAGGTGCCAAAAACAATTGCCTACATTAACAATCAGAAGGAACACCACCGCCGCAAGACCTTCGAAGAAGAATTTATTGACCTGTTGAAGCGACACGGCATCGAGTACGATTCACGATACGTATTTTGACTTTTGTGAGTCCGCGCAGCGGACGAATGACAATAGCCCACCGATTCATCCGGTGGGTCCGGCGCACCGATGAATTCGTAGTCCGTGAAGCGGACGGCTGAATTTACGGGAATCTTGAGTCACAAACCGTATTTTTCAGTCGCCCGCTTCACGGGCTCAATTGGTTTTCTAATCCTGTTCCCACCGCTAAAGCGGTGGGCTATTTTCATCCGTCCGCTTTGCGGACTCATTTCGTGAATGATCGTGATGACGAGCCGGCAAATCGAGGTTCTCGCCTTCGTGACCGACGGCTTGAGCAATGGTGAAATCGCCGATCGGCTTTTCATGCACTCGAACGCTGTGACTACACGCGTTCGGCGGGCGCGACGCACTCAAGGATTCATGCCTTCGTCCATCCAACTCCTGAAGAGCCCTACCTGCTCTTCGGGCCACGCGCTGTCGCAGGGCATGCTGCCGTCTGCGAGCCTGGCATAGATGCCTGAGGCGTTCGCCTTCACCTCGTCATAAGACGAAAGATCGAGCCCCATTGGCTTCATCGTCGCGACATCGGGCTGGTCGCGAAACAGTGGGCGAATATCTTTTGCGAAACTTAGTGCCATTGTCAGATTCCTCTCTTTTGAGATCGTGTCCCCAGTCAAGCTCTTCTAATCCGCTCGCCTCGGGTCATTGACTATGCAGAGAACGTTACCGTCGGGATCTTTGAACCAGGCAACTCTCATCTTCCCGGAAACATGTACGTCACCTTCGAGTTTCGTCTCGGGCAGTGAATAGTGTTCGAACTTCACGCCGCGACTCTTCAGTGTCTCGACATTGGCATCGACGTTATTGACGACCCAGGTAACCGCCGTAGCTTGATTCGTTCCCGCGTATGGCGACTCGTACAAGAGCAACGATGAATCTCCACTCTTGAGGCTTAGCACGCTCGGACCGTCTGCCCGAACGGCTTTCATGCCGAGCGTGTCTTGATAGAACGGTCTCGCGTTTGCGAGGTTCTTAACCGCCACAGTAGCGATTGCTTCTCGATCACTTAACATAATCTCTCTCCTATTCTGTTGCGCGTCGTTTCCCACAGTTGCCGGCGCTCAGCGTCCCAGGGGTTTCATTCAGATCACATGAGGCGCGGATGTAACAATCTTGATAGAACCGTAGTGTGGCGCAGTGTTGTTTTGGAATCTACGTTTTCCTCACGACTGACCAGTGCCTGTACACCGGCGTATTAATCATCTCAAGCAGATTCAAGATTACATGCTTCGATGCAAATGTGATCGCATTCTGGTGAATCGAAATAGCCTGGTTTTGCTGGGCACTCTTCATTTCATCTTGTGGGCACTGTGATTGCTCGATCAGTTCGAACGGAATAGTTTTATCATCCGGAAGTGTCAGCGTGAACCGGAACCGAACAGCGCCGTAGCGAATATATGCGAGGTTCATCGGCGCAACGACGCTTTTGCGAACAAGGCCTTGCGACTTGGTGTGATATGGAAGACTCTGCGCCTGGTTGAGACGAATGAAAGCTCAGATCAAATTATTCAAAGTCTTCGGGATCCAGATCGGCCTTCATTACAGTTGGCTGCTAATCGCCGTACTGATCGCGTTTTCCATGGCCGGTCAATTCGCGGCTACAAATCCGCGCTGGAGTGGCGGCGTCATCTGGAGTCTGGCAATCGTCACGACGATCCTTTTCTTTGCCACCATCGTCATACACGAGTTATCTCACGCAGCGGTCGCCAAGGCCCGGGGTCTGCCTGTTCGTTCGATAACACTGTTCGCTCTAGGCGGAGTTGCGCAAATTGAGAAAGAAGCTTCCGACGCCAGGACAGAATTCTGGATGGCGATTGCCGGACCGATCACGAGCGCAATTATCGGCGCGATCTGTTTAGGGGCCGCTTTCTTGTTGGGTTGGTCACCGCTGCGCGATCAACAATCACCGCTGACAGCAATGTTGGGTTGGCTCGGGGCAATCAATCTCACGCTCGCGGTATTTAACATGATTCCCGGATTCCCGCTCGACGGCGGTCGAGTCTTGCGGGCAATCATCTGGTGGATCACCGGTGACCCCGCTAAAGCCATTCGCATAGCCTCAAGCATAGGCCAGCTTCTGGCCTTCAGCTTTATTGTGTGGGGACTGTATCGCTTTTTTAACGGCGCTGGATTTGCCGGATTATGGCTCACATTCATCGGATGGTTTCTGCTGGATGCGGCGCGATCAGCTTATGCTCAGTTCGAGGTAACCAACCGTCTGCGTGGAGTGGATGTAAAGGACGTGATGGCCTCAAACTGGCCCAGCGTCAATGTCGACACGACGCTGGAAACATTCGTTAATGACTACCTGTTACGCTCTGGACGGCGCTCTTTTATCGCTGAAGACGGCGGCCAGCCTGCCGGAATGATCACCACCCACGAAGTAAAGGAGATCGAACGCGAAAAATGGGCGCGGCTGCGCGTCGCTGATGCCATGATACCGCTGGAAAAGCTGCACGCGATCAAGCCCACCGCGAATGTCAATAAGGCGCTGGAGATCATGGGACGCGAAGATGTTAATCAATTGCCGGTCATGGCCAACGGACACCTGGAGGGAATTGTTTCGCGCGCTGACATTCTGAGGCTGTTGCAGACGCGGATGGAACTGGACCAGTGATGGTCACTAAGCAAGTCCAACCCGGTTTATTGATCAACTCCCGGCCCTCATCGGAATAGTCTCGGCGCTTGTCAACAATTTTGTTTGCACAAACACGCGTGATCTACGATAAACTCTTTACTAAGCCCTGGAAAAAGGAAAACCTGATTGCGACGGCTTTTTCGTCCAGTCACTGTAGTGAAATCGGAGCAGTCCATGCAAACAGTTGCGGATATCGTCAAGGCGAAGGGTGACGAAGTCTGGACAATTTCACCGAACATAACCGTTTTCGAGGCGCTCTCGATCATGGCTGATAAGAATGTTGGCGCACTTGTAGTGGTCGAAGGGAAGGATGTTGTGGGTCTGCTGTCTGAGCGGGATTACGCGCGCAAGGTGATACTTCACGGTAAATCGTCACGTGAGATCCCGGTCAGGGAGATTATGACGACGGATGTTCACTTTGTTCGTCCGAATCAGAGTATCGAAGAGTGCATGGATCAAATGACCGATAAACGGGTTAGACATCTGCCTGTTATTGACAGCGACGGTCTCGCGGGGATTATTTCCATCGGTGATGTTGTAAAGGCAATTATTGATGATCGTGAGAGCACGATTCAGCATCTTGAAAACTACATCACCGGTGGACGCTAGATTAACCTGGCACACAAACTCGGCGTGATCCTGGATTCGTTCTCACCTTTTTCATCTCTCCAGGCGCACGTCACCAATGCGCGCAAATAAACGCCAGTCAAATTCACGCGACCGTTGTAAGAAAATCGGTCGGGCGTGGTCATCGGTCTTACTGAGTGTAGGCCGCCCCTTCATTCATCAGAGCAAATTCAGTGCTTCCCCGCTCAGCCATAAAGGTCCTTATGCCGAGGGCGCCATCTTGCCGTTTAAAGTAAGTCACCCGAAAGCGATATCCAATTGGATCAACCTCGCTGACGAAGGTGACGGCCTTGTTGTCTGGAGAAATCAGCGGGCGGGCACGCGCGATAGCACTAAAGGATAGGCACCATATCGGAACGGATAGTTGCCTGGCTCATGGTTACTCAAGATCCCCGCCGCATCCCGCGAAGTTTCGATGGCATATCGATTGCCATCGGGGTCGGCAAGTTAATCAGCCTGACATTTTGCCAACTCACAATGCGGCGCTGTATTCCCGTCAGGCATTGAGGTTCTAAAAGGAGCCCGGGCATGGCATCACAAAAGAACCAAAAAAAGAATGGCCGCTTTCAATTGGCCCATGAACCTACGAAAAGAATTGCTGACAAGAGCTGGGGCAATGTTTGCATCTTCTATCTCTTGCTCATGCTAGCCGTTCTGTCATGGCAATTATTTGATACCTGGATTAGCCGATACTCCTTACTCAGAAGAATTGGCTATGGGCTCCAGAGTCCACAGACTCTGAGGCTGATTGCTTTTACAGTTATCGCCGGAGCCCTCGGAGGAGTGGTGAATGGACTGCGCAGTAGTCTCCAATACCACTCCAGATTTGATCGGCAACATACGTGGAAATACCTGTGTGCGCCATGGATGGGCGCGACCCTTGCTCTGTTCGTGTACGCGCTGCTTCGCAGCAGTGTTTCTGTCCTGGGCGGCGGTGCTGCCGGAAGCGTTACCAACACTCAAGTCCTTTCCAATTTCTCCATTGGCGCTCTGGTTGGCTACGGCTCGAAAGACGTCTTCATCTGGCTGGATAGCAAAGTAACCAAGCTTTTCTATGTCGCGGTTGCGGCCGAGACAGTGAAGCCAAAGAAATCGCGGTCGCTGGCAAGAAAACGCAAGCGAAATGGCGCCGTGAATCGCAACGCTGGCGTTGAACCTCTGCCACATCATGATTCGATTCCGGTGACGATGTCCGCCACCGGAAAAGCCAACTAAGAGATTGACGCACCAGGAGCACCTCGAGCAGCGATACTAAGGACCTTAGTTAAAAGGTTGCGAATCCCGCAACAGCAGTAACCACTCGCCGAGCCGGACCCGGCGATTTTGCTCACTTGGCGTAAGAATCCAGGAAACCACAATTCGAGCAGCGGTAGGTTATGGTCTTCACTTTTCGTTTGTGGTTATCTGCAACTACTGCCGCGCCGCCGGGCGCTGCCTGATCTTCGATCCACATACTTGGAATGACGCCTTTGTAGTTGAGATCCACAACGAGTCCTTCTTGCATTTGACCACTACACTTTGAGCAATTAAGAGCTAGTGCCATGAGCGTATCTCCTTTACCTTTTGCCTCCCTAGCATCACGAAAGTTTCGGGCTTCGTCTGTGCGTTAGACCACATAATGTCACCTCGAGATCGTTTCTGAATTCTTCAGACTGAATGGACCTTCTTGGCGAGCATTCACATCTCGGTTAGAATTCAGTTCATAAGAATTGTTTGCGATTTGAATTTAGACCCGGCCGTCGACGACTTATGACAGCAATCCCAAATGAGCCAGCTGAAAATCTGCTGCTCGCCTCGCTTCCCACCCATGAGTACGAGCGGTTGCGTCCAAACTTGCGCCCGGTCTCTTTTTCTCTGGGTGAAGTGGTTTACGAATTTGGCGGACACTTGGATTACGTCTTCTTTCCCACAACCTCAATCGTGTCGCTGCTCTACACCATGGAAAACGGCACCAGCGCCGAAATGGGTTTAACCGGTAACGATGGCGTGGTGGGAATTGCCCTCTTCATGGGCGGTGGGACCATGCCCAACCGGGCCGTCGTACAGAGCGCCGGCGGCGCTCTCAGGATGAAAGCAAACGTGCTGCAAGATGAGTTTGCGCGAGGCGGAAAATTCCAGCAGTTGCTACTACGCTATACCCAGGCATTAATTACCCAGATCTCACAGACGGCCGTTTGCAATCGTCTCCATTCGGTGGAACAGCAACTTTGTCGCTGGCTCCTATTAAGTCATGACCGGCTAAACACGAACGAGTTGGTCATGACCCAGGAATTGATTGCCGACATGTTGGGCGTCCGACGCGAAGGCGTTACCGTGGCCGCCGGCCGCCTGCAAGATGCGGGAGCGATTAGTTACGTCCGCGGACACATCCAGATTCTCAACCGGCATAAGCTGGAAGAGACGGTGTGCGAGTGTTACCAGGTAGTAAAAGACGAGTTTAAGCGTTTGCTGGGATGAAAAGTTTGTTGCGTTATCCCACGTCTTCGGCTTTGTGTGTTAGCGCACAGACCGTCCTCGGCTCATCTGCTACAACCTCACTAGCTCTGCTTTAGAAATATCTTTCGACATCTCGGACCGGGCCAGCAACCTTCTTCTTGAGCCGTCTGTAAACTTTCCAAAAAAGGGCTGTAGCGAGAGGCTATTGTCTCCGCGTCTACGGTACCACAAAAACCAAAGTTAGTGTGCTTTGGTGCAATTAGGATCCGCTGACGTGTGTCTGGAAAAACGTTAATAGCAGCTTCCTTACGAAGCTGGAAGGAAAAGATGAATAAATCAAAACCCATCGTATCTATATTGATCCTGTTGGCGCTCGGCTTAGTCGACTTGAGCGCACAGGCTCAACGGCGACCTAACGGCACTACAGACCGTCAGGTCAGCGGCATACTTCAAAGACTCGAACAAAGCTCCAACAGATTCCGTGCCAGCCTCAATCTGGCGCTCGTAAACGGGCGAATTGACGAGACCCGTCCGCAAAACGATATCAACTCATTCGAACCTGCATTTTCGACCGCGATAGATCAGTTCAGGGACAGGTTTACACATCGCCAGGCGGTCGCTGCCGACGTTCAGGAAATTCTGCAAAAAGGATCAATCGTCAACGTTTTTATGACGCGCAATCGATTGAACTTACAAGTGCAGAAGGATTGGACATCGGTGCGCACGGATCTGAACGCGCTGGCGAGTGCCTATGGCGTAAGCTGGCAGTGGAGTCAACAAGCTCCTCCGCCAATGAGTTCAACCAGATCATTGCGACTGTCTGATAGCGAACTCAATCAAGTAATTCGGCGCATTGAATCTGGCGGCGACAGTTTTCGTTCAAGTCTCACCGCTGCTTTTGATCGCAATCCCTACAATCAGCCAGAAAGCGAACGCAATATGCTCGTTGCGGTTGGCTACCTCCGGGAAGCCACAGATCAGTTGCGCAACCAGTTCGACGCCAAACAGCCCCTTGTCGACTATGTTGTGCCTGTGCTCACTCGTGCCACTCCGATCGACACTTACATGAGTAAAAACCAGCTGACGACCCGGGCGGAGAATGATTGGTCGACTCTGCGTGGAGATCTAAACACGCTGGCTGGCGCCTACAACCTTTCTACCAATTGGCAGACCGGCTCGGATCAGCGAAATCCTCAGGCAGGCTACAACTACTCCGACAGCCGTTTAACCGGAACGTACCGGTTGGATTCGTCACGCAGCGACAATCCCCGCGAGGTTGCCGACCGCGTGACTCGCAGCCTTGCCAACAACGAGCGACAGAGCGTCCACGATCGAATGTTCGCGCGACTTGAATCGCCAGAGATGCTGTCAATAGAGCGTCGCGGTTCAACCATGACCATGGCCTCCTCCCGCGCCTCGCGATCGACATTCGAAGCGAATGGTATCGAGCGCCAGGAGGAACTCAACGGTAGATCCAGCCGCGTAACCGCAAGCTTGAACGGAGACCAGTTAGCCGTGAAATCGACCGGCTACCGGGAAAATGATTTCAACGTCACTTTCGAGTCCATCGAAAACGGTAACCGTTTGCGCATCCGCCGCGAAATTTTTTCAGACCGATTGAGCCAGCCGGTTGTGGTAAACAGCGTCTACGATCGGACCTCGGCTGTTCCGCAATGGAACATCTACGAGGGCTCGACTACGGCCAATACTGATGTGAACAGCGGTGAGTTCATTATGAACGATGGTGAAACCGTCGTCGCCGTTTTGAACAATGACCTGACCACAAAACAAGCGAAGCAAGGCGACCGGTTCACAATGACTGTACGCGACAACAGTCAATACGAAGGCGCAGTGATCGAAGGTACAGTAGGCACAGTTAATCACGGTGGAAGTCTGACTGGCCGATCGGGCATGACGCTCGACTTCGACACCATCCGGTTGCGCACCGGCCAGACATATAGGTTCGCTGGCATTCTCACCGGCATCCGAACGCTGAATGGCGACACAGTCAAGGTTGACAACGAAGGCAGCGCGCAGGGCGACAATCAAACCACGCAAACTGTCACCCGCGCCGGCATCGGTACGGCCATCGGCGCGATCATCGGCGCAATTGCCGGTGGCGGCAAAGGCGCGGCGATCGGTGGAGTAATAGGCGCGGTAGGCGGAGCCGGGTCAGTTTATGTTACCGGCAAAGACAACCTGGAGCTTCCAACTGGCACGGAACTCACCGTGCGGTCAGGTGCGCCAGGCAGATAGCATTGCGGCGCACGGTTAAGCCGGGAGGGTCAAATGAATCAGCAGACTCTGGATTTACTTGGCTAATGTGGTGTGGTCTGGGTACAAACGACGGGCTTCGGCGCGTCTCTCCGCTTTGCCGGCTGCAAGAGAAAGCTGCTCCGGCTGTCAGATTGAGTTTGCTATAAAGAGATCGGATAGAGAAAGGAAGAACATCATGAGTGAGCCGGAGAACACGAAGCTCGTGCAAAAAGTCTACGAGAATTTCAAGACTGGAAAAGTTAAAGCTCTTCTCAATCTCCTGTCGGATAACATTGAATGGCAATTACCCGAAATAGAGAACGTGCCATTTGCTGGCAAACACCAAGGTCATGAAGAGATGGGGCAATTCTTCACATCGCTGGTTGATACTCAGGAGGTTCAGCATTTTGATCCAAGAGAGTTCATCGCTCGGGGTGATAAAGTCGTGGCGCTTGGGCATTACGCCTGGCTGGTTAAATCGACGGGCCGAGAGTTCGGCGGTGACTTCGCGCATGTGTTCACCGTAGATAATGGTAAGGTCGTCAGATTCCACGAATACATGGATACTGCTGCCGCCGCTGCTGCTCACCGAAGAGACAAGTATGATGAAGCAGAGGCGGGGTGAACAGAGGTAAAAAGCGGGCCCCTTTTATGGGAAACCCGCCGAAGTTCAATCCTGGAATTTCCGTTGACAGAGTTCCTTAGGTAAGGCATCTCATTGTAGCCGGCAACGTCCTCCAGAGTCGTGAGGATGGATCGATTGAAATGGCAGCGCGGTCGTCTAGCGCCGCGCTTCATAGCTTAATTGTCGGCGGGTCCAGAGAACATGACAACCCAGGAAATCATTCTTTGGACTTGTGCGTATCTAATCGAGCTTGGGTCCCTGAGTGATCGCTAAGCCCCTATCCCACGGCGGCCAGTGACCAGGTTGTAGATCAAGATGATCACTGCGAGCACTATCAAGATGTGAATCAGATTGCCACCAAAGTGGCCGATGAATCCGAGTAACCACAAGATCACCAGTATCACAATTATTGTCCACAACATTATTTCACTCTCCTTGGTTAAGTCTGGCCCTTTTTCACATCTTAGAAAAGAAAAAACGGCACGAGAAAGAAGTCGCTCGCATGGCTCGTGTGTCGAGAAAGTTTGTCTGAAGAACGACTGCGGCAATGCTAATAAGTCAGGACCTTTGCGGTCTGTGCGCCAACGCACAGAGCCGAGAGCGTCGGGAGAAATCCGGAAGTGGCCTGATTAAGAAAAAGCGTCGTTCGTTCTGGATTTTGACTCCCATGGTTGGGGGGTGTGTTTTGTGTGTGTTAACGCACAGACGCAAGGTCTCAACTGAATTATTTTACGACTGGTAAAAATTTAGCCGGAAACCAGGAGGCAAAGTGGCACCCAGTACCCGACCCCGCGTTCTCTGTGTCGACGACGACGAGGACTCTCGCGTGATGTTGGTCACTTTATTGGGGCACGCATCTATTCAAGCCGAAGCCGTAGGAACTGCCGCCCAGGCGTTGTCGCGGATTCAAGCAGAACATTTCGACTTGTATATGCTCGACGGCTGGTTGCCTGAGGTCGATGGCTTTGAATTGTGCCGACGCATGCGCGCCGCCGAGCCACACATTCCGATCCTGTTCTTCTCCGGCGCGGCCTATGAAGCTGATCAGAAAGCCCTTGAAGCGGGCGCCGATGCTTACGTCACTAAGCCCGACATTTTCGAACTCGTGGAACGCATCAAGCAACTTACGTCGCACGTTACAGTGCGGCCCGTCGCCCGGGAAATTTTCCCGTGGGCGGAAGGGCGTCCTGTATCCGCCCTCGCGATGCATGCACATGGGACAAGTTAGAATTCTGCAACTGAGCGACTTACCCATCTGGCTTGAGATTCAATCAGCTAGGGGCAAACCAAGCCACGCAAAACATTCCACCACGTCGGCACGTTCATTGCTGTGTGCGATAGCACACATAGAAGTGTTTGAGTGTTTTTGGGATTGGCGATCTATTGGAAGGAGCGCCGAAGAGACGTAGTGAAAGAACAATCATTCTGCAGAAAAGGTGAGGATTGAAAGGGGTGGTGATGAAGGTCTTGCTAGTCAATCCGGAGTTCCCCGACACGTATTGGAGTTTTCGCCATGCGGTGCGGTTCGAAGGCAAGCGGTCTGTGTTTCCGCCGCTGGGATTAATGACGGTCTCGGCATTGCTACCGCCATCGTGGGAACGCCGGCTGGTTGATCTAAATGTGCAAGCGCTCAAGTCTTCTGACATCGAGTGGGCCGACATGGTGTTCGCCACTGCGATGCTGGTGCAAAAAGAATCTCTTAAACAGGTCGTGCATCGATGCAAGTCGCGCGGCAAGTGCGTCGTCCTCGGTGGACCTTACGTGACAACTACGGTCGAGGAATTGCCGCCAGCTGATCACATCTTTCTCGGCGAAGCCGAAACCACGCTGCCACAGTTCGTTGCGGATCTGGCTCGCGGCGAGGCCAAGCGTACCTATCAGGCGACTGAGCGGCCGCCACTTTCCGCTACGCCGCGGCCGGACTTTCACCTGGCGAACATGAAACGCTACAGCGCGATGTCTGTGCAGTACTCGCGTGGTTGTCCTTTCTCTTGCGAGTTTTGCGACATAATTGAGATCTACGGTCGCATCCCACGCACCAAGAGCATTCAGCAAGTGCTTGCTGAATTTGACGCGCTGCGAGATCTGGGCTGGCGCAGCACGGTCTTCATTGTTGACGACAACTTCATTGGCAATAAGAAAAATGTGCGCCAACTGCTGCCTGAAGTGGCAAAGTGGCAGAAAGCCAACGACTATCCTTTTAAACTGACTACTGAATCGAGCGTCAATCTCGCAGACGACGAACCCCTGCTCGAGAGCATGCGGGACGCCGGCTTCCAGAGCGTTTTCCTGGGGATTGAAACCCCGGTTGCCGAGAGTCTGAAAGAAGCTCAGAAATCCCAAAACCGCGGCAATCTGCTCGACTCAGTGAAAAAGATCCAAACTCATGGATTGGAAGTGATGGCCGGCTTCATCGTCGGTTTTGACAACGATCCGGCGGATGTTTTTGAAAGACAGATTGATTTCATTCGCCAGAGCGCGATACCCCTTGCGATGGTGGGTCTGCTCAACGCGGTACCGGATACCCAACTGTGGAGGCGGCTCGAGCGCGAAGGACGTTTGCTGGGTGAGGCGACAGGAAACAACACCCTCTGTACACTCAACTTCAAGACCCGAATGGACCCGGCGCTTTTGATCCAGGGGTATCAGACAATTATGCGCACCCTCTACAGTCCGCGCGAATACTACGAACGAGTGCTGGATTCGATGCGCCGGACCGCCCGGCAAATCTCTGCTCCGCAACACTACAAGCTGATCAGCCACCTTCCATCTTTGACGCGCATCATGCTGAAGCTGGGCGTGTTGGATCGGGAACGCAAGGAATTTTGGCGATTCCTAACTCAAGCCCTGGTAAGTCATCGCGACCGACTTGCCGAGTCCCTACGCCTGGCGGCGATGGGCTATCACTTTCGCAAGTTGAACGAAGGTATAAACGTTAACCGCGAAGAATATCAGCGAACCGGATGAATGCCTGAGCCCGCGCAGTCTCGGCAGGAACGTATTCGTATTTTAATGAGTCCTTAGCAGGCAAGCGATTGCCTTAGGCCCGCTCGATCAGGAATCAGAGGTTTGCCACGCGTGTAACTGATCAAGTGCTGTTTGTGGTGTGTTTTCTTCTATATGTGTGCTAGCCCACAGACGGGCAAGTTCAGGCGGGTTATGCTGGCTCTCCAATCAATCCAATGCGAAAGAGCATACCGCGCAATCTCCAATCAAGGACAGAGGTATGCACAAATCAGGAGGTTGGTATGAAAATAAGAGACTTATTCTATTGGGCGCCGGTCTTGGTTTAAGCATTACAGTCAACGCACAGGATCGCCACGGCGATCAAAATCGCCGCGACCGCCTCTACCGGCGATATTTCCGTGAGGCTTATGAGAACGGATAAAGCGATGGCCTGAACGGTTACTAGAGCTTCACATTCCCGCGTCAGTTCTTGCCTGATGAAGATGCTACGGGCCATGCCCTGGCCCTGACTCAGCTCTTGTCCCACACCGGTTAAGACAGACGCAGGAGGTCTTGAAAAGCCTCACCCTTTTCAAGTTCTTTCCAGATTCAATGGCGCACTCTGGCCGCGCGGCAATCGGAATCAACCCCGACGGAATCAAGATCAATGGCAAGAACCATACAGCTCAGTATCATTACGGCCTTCTTAACTGGACTAATCGCTTGCAACGTAGGCGACGCCCATCAGTCGACCCCGGCGGCCGGCTCTGTCACTGTTACGAGCAGTATGGGCACGGCCCGCGCAGCTCATACTGCAACTCTATTACCGAACGGCAAGGTCCTGATCGCAGGTGGGATGGAGAGTGAAGCCATCACGCTCTCGACTGCGGAACTGTACGACCCCGGCGACGGCCGGTTTCACCGCGCCGGCAACATGACCACAAAACGGGTGGGTCACAAAGCGGTCCTCCTGCGCACCGGGAAGGTGTTAATCCTGGGCGGCTCGAATCGTGAAGACGGGGCCCTCGACAGCGCGGAACTCTACGACCCCGCAACTGGTACCTTCGCACCCACGGGCAACATGAAAGAGAAAGGCGCCGGCAATGAAGCGACGCTGCTTGCCGATGGTCGCGTTCTGATCGCGGGAGGGTACAACGGTAAGTTTCTCAGAACTGCGGAACTCTATGACCCCGTTACCGGAACATTTGCATTTACCGGCAGGATGAACCGGCCAACGCCAAATACGGCAACGTTGTTGACGAACGGCAAGGTGCTTCTCACCGGTGGCGGAACCGATTCTCTCTCGCGTGAGGTATTCGCCTACGCGGAGCTTTATGACCCTGCCTCGGGAATTTTTAGTCCCACTGGCAGCATGATCACGGCGCGCAACAAATACGCCGCCGCGCTCTTGCCAAATGGCGATGTTCTTATAACTGGCGGCACAAATGAAACAGGCATGCACGGCCTCAGGCAAACAGAGATTTACGATTATGCGAAAGGAACCTTCCGGGTCACCGCCAATCTGAATAGCGCGCGATATAAGCTCCACGACGCGTTGGTTGTGCTGCCAAACGGCAAGATCGTCGTCGCCGGCGGCGCGCGGTCCGTTGAAGTTTATGATCCGGCCACGGACACATTTAGCACGGCCGTCGGCAGTATTGATGAAGCGCGGTACTTTGCCACCGCGACGCTACTGCCGGGCGGTAGAGTACTCATTACCGGCGGTTACAAGAGCGGTATCGTCAGCACTGCGAGTGCATGGCTATACCAACCGCAGGTGCCAAAATGAACACTCCGCGATCAGTCAAACTCATCAAGAGCGGTCACAACAAGCCCAGGGTTCGGGTTAAGGCCGAAGCTGCCAACGGCCCAAACAGATGGTCTAAGGCGGTTCGATCATGGGTCGACGAGTTTGAACATCGCGAACACAACGAATCACTTCCAACCTTCGACAGTTTGTTCAAAGATGAAGCTGGGGCCCTCGGCTCCAGTTGAAACCAGAGGTTTACGAAAGGAGCAACATGGAGCCAGCCACTTCCAAAGAAAAAGACGAGCTACAGACACGTCAGGAACGCGTGCCTGAGGTGACAAAGATTTATTCCATTAGGTTCCCGCCACCGAGTAGCGCGGGACAGACTCTTGTCCGCAAGGGGCAACACCTGGACGTAGACGCAGTCCTGGCGCGGTCCCTGCCGCAGACGTTTAGTCAATTGTCTTCCTTCAAACCAGAAACGAAGGCAGGACGGTAATTAATGGCTGACGTGACCGAATCTTTAGATCATCGGTCCCCGTTGAGGAACACGCGGGAACCGCAGGAGATTTACTTGAGATGAAAGAAGTCTAGTAACACATTCTAAATACCCGGTAAAAGAAAAACCGGATTTTGAGCAAAAGACAAGTGGCAAGCATTAATCAACTCGGCGTTGACGCGCCTGAAGAGAACACGCAAGGCCCCGCCTCGCAAATCGGTTTCGTCGAGCCTACCGCTGAAGAGCTCTCGCAGGTGACTTTTGCGAAGCTGCGCGACCTTCGTATTCATGCCCAGGAGCTCCGCAATAGGTTCGCGCGTCTCTTAAACCGTGGATCCTCGCTGGAGTGAGACCCGCGAACTGAAGCCCGTAAGTGGTCTAGCGCACAGACAGCACATCCGACCTATGTTAAGCTTCCCTCACTAAAAATTTGATTTGCCGGCCCCCCTTATGTACGAGCCAATGAAAGAGCAATGATGGCTATTTATGTCATGCGACGGGCGAATGGCGATTGGTTCGCGCTGGAGGGAAAAGGACAGTTGCGCGTGCCGTTGTTTCACAGTAGCCACGACGCCATGATGGCCCGTTTGCGTAATGTCGGAATGCTCCTTTTCGAACCGGTGGCGCTTGATGCTCGGTTGCTCAAGGAAGTCGCGGCCACAGGCGTTGATGACGCGGACTTTTGCATCGTGGACGATCCATTCGCCAGTCTGAACCGTAGTTCCCACATAGCCCCCGCACAACTTGCCTTGTTAATGAGTAATTCCGTCGAACAACAGACTGGCTCCGGAAATGGAAATGGCTTTCGCAAAGGCGGTCACGCCTCGTCAAAGTAAATAGTGGATTCGAGTGTGAAGGAGGCAGGCATCGCAAGAAATCACTGGGGTTTAATATATGAGTTACATGTGCAAGTTTGTGGCAGCTCTGGTTGCTTTACTGGCAATGGCCATCATCGCCAGCCGGCAGATCTTCCTGTCGGTCGTCACAAGAGATTCATCGGGACTGAGCACCGCGGTAGGAAGGTACCATTTGTGGTTGGCGCTCGGTGCGGGCATCTCGGCGTGTATAGCAGGCAGCCTGATGTTTCGCTTTTTCAGTCGTCATGAAAAGAATAAGTGGTCCAAAGTCGAAATGACTCCCACTGGGCCACTACTTACCGCTCTCGGTGGCAACGCACTCATCAAACTGCCCGCACTGGTTCCGTTTGACGCCGCACGTTGGGCGCTTGCTAATGCCTGGCTGACCGAGGGTCAGGCTGATGACCGAACGCCAATGGACGGTTCCGTTACCGAGAGCGGTGAAACATCATCAGGTCAGCGCGCATTTGCCCGGCGGACTCATCAATTGAAGTTCAAGAAATGGTCGCAAGCAAGGCATGACTGATTCAACGAAGAAACCGTGAGCAGCAGGAAGTCATTGTTCCAGCAATTTACACTCGGCATTGAAGAAGAATTTCAAATAGTCGATCCCGAGTCCCGCGAGTTGCGTTCGCACGTATCTGAAATTCTCGCCGAAGGCAAAATGCTGCTCGGGGAACGAGTGAAACCGGAAATGATTCAGTCCACGATCGAAGTGGGGACCGGAATCTGCAAAGACATAAACGAAGCTCGCGCCGATATTACAAACCTTCGCAGCATTGTGGCTGGTCTGGTGCGCAAGCAGGGCCTGGAGATTGTCGCCGCCGGCACTCATCCATTCTCGCATTGGCAGGACCAGAAGATTTTTGAGAATGCCAGATATGAGCTGATCGTTGAAGAAAATCAAATGATCGCCCGATCCCTGCTCACCTTTGGTCTTCACGTCCATGTCGGTGTAGCAGATCCAGAGCGGGCAATCCAGATTATGAACGCGGTACGCTACATGCTGCCGCATTTGCTCGCGCTTTCAACCTCATCGCCTTTCTGGCTGGGCGTACACACCGGATTGAAGTCGTACCGCTCGGAAGTATTCACGCGAATGCCCCGGACGGGTATCCCGGACCACTTCGAGTCCGACAGCTCCTTTCAGCGCTACGTGGAACTGCTTATCAAGACCGGATGCATTGACGATGGTAAGAAGATCTATTGGGACGTGCGACCGCATCCCTTTTTTCCCACACTGGAGTTTCGCATCTGCGATATTCCCACCCGCGTTGATGACACCATCGCCATCGCTGCCCTGTTTCAAGCATTGGTCGCGAAGTTCAATAGACTGCTCGATCACAATCTGACTCTCCGTCTCCATCATAAAATGCTAATCGAGGAGAACAAGTGGCGGGCCGTGCGATACGGGCTCGACGGCAAGATGATCGATTTCGGCAAAGGCAAGGAAGTTCCAATACGTGATCTCATTCGTGAACTTCTGGAGTTCGTCGACGAGGTCGTTGATGATCTCGGCTCGCGTCAAGAGATCGAACACCTCCACACAATTCTTGAGCGAGGCACTTCCGCCGACGAACAGCTTCAAGTGTGGCGAGACACAGGCGACATCAAAGCGGTTGTGGACCACTTAATCCAAATGACGATGGAGCATGTTCCGTGTGAAGTAATTTCTGGAACGTTAGCCGTGGCGTCTTGACTCCACTGACTTTCCGGCATGTTCACGGGAGTCATTGAAGAACTTACCAGTTTATTGAGAATGCATGGGTTCGCGGTGTCCGTTAGGAGCTTCGTCAATCTGGATCATCTGCGGCGCCCGCGGGAGATCGCGGTTCTCAAGCCCTCCTAAGTAATTCCCGAAACAGAACCAAGCCAACCGCCACTAAATCCCGCCCGCCGCAGTCCGGCCGCGACTGCCGGGCAACGGCGCATGATGTTCCAGAGCAGGCCGGTGCGATAGTTCTCAATCATCAGCACGACCGGTCCTTGATCGATACCGAAGTGATACGGCGTGACCCACCATCCGGTCGCGCTGTTCTGCACATCGAACGATTGATTGAACGATGGTTTGAATCCATAGGGTCCCGTCATGCCCAAATCCATTTCCGCAAAATGCCGCACGGTCGGCATGACGATTTCGGGAGCAAACGGTAGCGAGGCGACGACAACCCACGGGGCGACAGTGCCATCGTCCGGACCGAAGGGGGCGCCTCTGGCGGTATAGTCGAAAAACTCGCGTTCGACGCCGCCGACCACACGCTGTACCCAGCCTGGGCCGTCGCAGGCCGTGAATCCCCAACAGTGTTCGCCGTAGCCGGCGAAATTCATGGGATTGCGGGTGGCGTATTCCTGCTGCACAAACGTCGCTTGCCGGCTATTTTCGAAGTAGTCGCTGCCGTGCGCGCGCATGAAGTCGTCGCGAATACCCCGGAAATCGATCCACATATGAGAGAGTTGATGAGTGAAGAGTGGCCCCGAGTAAAGTAATTCACGATCGTAGATTTTCTTCCACTGGTAGGTCGCGCAATAGGCAGGATAACTCTCGGGCGGCAACGGATAGGTTGGCGAACCGAGTCCCAGGATATACAGCAACAAACCCTCGTCGTAGCCTTGGTAGCGGTGTGGGATGAACCCGCTCTCCGGTCGCCAGCCATGGGTTAAAGTCACTCCACCATTCCGGGCCCAATTCCAGTCTGCCCGACGGTAAAGCGTATCTGCCAAAGTTCTGATCTCAATCTCGTCGGGCGTATCGCGATCGAAATAGGTTGCTGCCGTCAAGGCGCCCGCAAACAGAAACGCCGAGTCGATCGTGGAAAGCTCGCACTCCCAAACTCGGCGACCGGTTTCGATGTTCAGGAAATGGTAGAAAAAGCCTTTGTAGCCGGAGGCATCCGGCTCCGGACCCTGCGGGCATGCAAGCAAGTAGCGGAGTCGCTTCAAGGTGATCTTGGCGGCGAAATCTCGGTAGAGGACGCCGCGCTCGACGACGACCGGAATCGTCGCCAGCGCCATGCCACAGGCGGCGATACTAGCCGGAGCGGTCGGGTCGGTCTTGTCGCGCACCAACCCATTGTCCGGGTTGCTTTCGCGCAGATAGTAAAGAACCGTGGAGATCTGCAGCAGGGCCATATCTCTGTCCGTGAGATGTGGCTTGAGATCTTTGTCGGCGCCGGGAGTGTCAACCATAGATCAGTGCTCTCCGTCAGCCCAATTGCACACGGACGTTGTGAGTTTTCCCATCGTCAATTAGCGGCACCGTATTGATAGACAATAGTTGCCCGTCCAACTCGACTGATCGGACGCCGCGACCCGTGCCAGCAGAGTTGTCCACCAGGATCTGGTATATCGCGGATCGATGGTGATAGCTCAGTTCAAATCCCGGCCAACTCGGCGGGACGCATGGCTTGAAACGAAGTGTATCGCCCCGCAATTGGAAACCGAGAATCGTCTCGATGGCGACACGGTACAGCCAACTCGCCGATCCGGTGTACCAAGTCCAACCGCCGCGGCCCGTGTGTGGTGGGGCGCCATACACGTCGGCGCAAACCACATACGGCTCAACTTTGTAATGCTGCACTTCATCAATCGTCGTGGCATGGTAGACCGGGTTGATAAGGTTCCAAAGTTCCATCGCGCGGTCGCCGCGACCCTGCAACGCCGTCGCCAGGACAACCCAAGCAGCGGCGTGGGTGTATTGACCGCCGTTCTCGCGTATGCCCGGCACATATCCCTTGATGTAGCCGGGCTCAAGGGCGCCTTTGTCGAACGGCGGGTCGAACAGTTGGATCAGTTTGTCGTCGCTACGCACTAACCGTTTTTGAACGGCGTCCATTGCCGATTGAATCCGCGCGGGGTTTGCCGCCCCGGAGATAACTGCCCAAGCCTGCGGGATACAATCGATTTGGCACTCATCGTTTTGAGCTGATCCCAGGGGAGTGCCGTCGTCGAAATACGCTCGGCGGTACCAGGCGCCGTCCCACGCGGTCGCCTCCAAAGCGACTCGCAACTGCTGGGCGCGCTCCCGGCAGCAATTGGCATCGTCGGCCTGATTGCGCTGCTCAGCCAAATCTGCGAACGCGTTCAAAACGGTGACGAAGAACCACCCGTTCCAGATGCTCTCGCCCTTTCCATGTGCGCCGACTTTATTCATGCCGTCGTTCCAATCACCGGTCCCCATGAGAGGCAATCCGTGGGAACCCAGGCGATAGCCGTGCTTCAATGCGCGAATGCAGTGTTCATAAACTGTGCCAGTCTGCTCGCTCACTGCGGGCAAGCTGAAGTCTTCCTCCTGCTCTTCGGTAAGGATGGGCGAGGCGATGAACGGCACTACTTCATCTAACAATTCGGCGTCGCCCGTTGTGACAACATAGTGGTGAACCACGAGTGGCAAGAAATAGAGGTCGTCCGTGATTCGCGTGCGAACGCCGATCCCGGACGGCGGGTGCCACCAATGCTGGACATCGCCCTCCTCGAATTGCCGTGCCGCCGCTCGTAAGATCTGCGCCCGCGCCTGTGTCGGAGCACTGTAGACCAGGGCCATTACATCCTGCAGTTGGTCTCGAAAGCCGTAAGCTCCGCCGGACTGGTAAAACGCGGAGCGCGCCCAAACGCGGCAAGCCAGGACCTGATAAACAAGCCAACGGTTGAGCATCAGGTCGAGGGCCGGATCGGGCGTAGTCACGTGCAATGCGTTCAGGTAACGGTCCCATTGCTGTTGCACCTGCATCAGCGCCGCGTCGGCTCGGTGGGATTGTGTGTACTCGCGAATGAGTCGATGAACCTCCTCCAAACTGTCCGCCTGACCCAGGGCAAAAACCACTTCTCCCGTCCCACCAGGAGCCAGCGTCATTTCGGTCATGATTGCCGCGCAGGGATCAAGGGCGGGGCCCGCGGCACCAGAAAGCCCTACGCGCATGAGGGCGGCGGGCATAGAAACTGAGCCGCGTTCGCCGAGAAACTCTGTACGATCGGCGGTGACGAACTGCGTCGTCGAACCAGCGGCCGCAAAGGCGATCTTCTCGGCGAAGTCACCGGCCCAGGCATTCTGCGCTAGTATCGCGCCGCTCTCCGGATCGCGCTCACAGACGACTTGCAACGGTGCGTTTTCACGAACGGTTCCAAGAACCCATTCGGCGTAGTACGTTGCCGACAAACGCCGGATCCGATCACCTTCATTTCGCAAAGTCAGGCACACCAACTTGATCGGATCGTCGGTCGGAACGACAACCAGGAGGTCCTGATAGAGATTCTTACTGTTATGCGTGAAGCGAGTGTAGCCTTGGCCGTGGCGAACGATCACCGTTGCCCTTGGTCCAAGCGGCAAGGGGGTGGGTGTCCAGAAGTCGCCCGTTTCCTCATCGCGCAAATAGATCACTTCACCCGGCGTGTCCGAAGTCGGATCATTCGACCAGGGAGTGAGGCGGTTCATTTGACTATTGCCGGCCCAGCTGTACCCCATACCAGCCTCTGTCACTAAACATCCGAACTGCGGATTGGCGAGCACATTCGTCCAGGGTGCCGGCGGCAACGTTGGTTCGCTCTCTGACGTGCCGTCGATAACGATCACATACTCGCGGCCATCACGGGTGAAACCTCCGAAGCCGTTCCAGAAACTCAATTCTTCAGGCGGGCGGGTGGGCTGCGCGACAGGCTTTGTCGCGACCGCAGCAGGAATGAGCTGCGGCGGCGGATCGGGCCCTGGGGAAGCGCGATGATCGATCTGCTCGGCCAGTGACCCGCGATCACCGCCAAGTACGGCTCGCGCGGCGGCCGCGAGCAGGAGTGCATCATCGGC
>JBKPEE010000222.1:0-12701 GCA_046728235.1 Acidobacteriota bacterium | reverse complement strand
TTCTAAAGCCGTTCAGTGTTTGACTCGGTACGAGACGACCAGGCCCCCGTTTTTGAGGGGTTTTGCTCGTAAAAAAGCAAGGTCAATCTGCTTTTTGCTTTCATGAAATAGTGGAATGCCGGAGCCGAGAATCACGGGATGAATATTCAGAACCAATTCGTCAATGAGATCAGCCTCGAAGAGGGTTTTCGCCAGTTTACCACCGCCGAAGAGCGCAATGCCTTTTCCTTTCTCGTTCTTCAGCCGCCTCACAAATTTCGGAGCGTCGCCGGTGATTACTTCAACCTTTGTCTGGCTGATACCTGCCAGCCGTTTGGTCAATGCCGCAGCCGACTTTTTCGTGCGAGAGAAGACGTAGTTCTTTGCGCCTGGGTAGGATGTCTGTCCTGAAGCCAGCATCACCTCGTATGTCCTGCGGCCGATGAGCAACGCATCAACGGTCTTCATGAACTTCGCGCTGATTTCCGCCACCTCCTGGTTCCAGCGCAGCCAATCGGTGCCATCGTCTGTGCGCGCAATGTAATTGTCGAGGCTTGTGGCCAGACCCAGAGTTAATTTGCGCATGGCTTCACCTCAACCGTTCGCGATTCGCTGATGCTTTAATTAACCTCTCGAGACGCTTCAGTCTGGTCTCTTCCAGCTTCGCGCTCACGACATACCAATTCATCATTTTGCGGTACCCGGGCGGCTGCGCGGCAAAGAATTTCCAGGCCTGTTGGTTACGCTGGAAGATTCTCGCATACGGCTCAACGAGTTCAGAACTTCTCTGTTCGTATGAATAGATACCTGAGCGATTTTCCTTGCGGGCTGCAAATGCTTTCATGCCGGCCGGTTGCACCCGGTTTTCCTTTATCAGCCGTTCCATGTTGCGGATGTTGACTGCACTCCAAATGCTGCCGGGCTTACGCGGTGAAAAGCGAATCATGTAAGCCTCTTCATTGAGACTCTTCCGAACGCCATCAATCCACCCGAAGCACAAAGCTTCATCTACTGACTCAGGCCAGGTGATGCTGGGTTTGCCGGAACTCTTTTTGTAGTAGCCGACGCAGAGTTCTTTCGACTTGTCGTGATTAGCAGCGAGCCACTTGCGGAATGCGGATGGAGTTGGAAAGAATCGTGGTTTCATTCAAAGATTCGATTCGATTTCCATGACACTGCTTTAAAAAGATTACTCGCAGTCTTCGCTCCGTCAGGAGCGAGATGTTTATAGCACCCGGAAGAACAGTATCTTCCGCGCCTTTAGGAGCGGAATGTACTCGATGAATTTGGAAATGTATTTCTCTTCAAACGCAAGGTCAAATTTCCTACGTAGTGATGAATTTCATGTAGTTCGTGTCATTTCGTGGATCGTTTCTCTTCCTCCGGGAAAGGACGATCCACGAAACCGCACGAAGCAACACGAACGGAACACTTCTGCAGTAAACTACAAAGGTATCAAGCGTATGCGGGATTGGGTTATTAGCGCTTTCTTGAAGCCGCTCCCTTAACATTTCCTCAGCCTTCGCTTTGCTAACGGGCAAACTGACCCTGTGATTCGGCTTGTTTGTGTAGAAGACCCAACTGGGAAATCTGTGGTCAAGGTAATTTGCGGAACGTAACTGAGCACCGCGTGCTTCCAGCAGATCGTAAGTCCAATATGAATGTTTAATCCCCATCTTTTCGTTCGGATAGACCAAGGAGGTAAGGATGAACTGGCAATGCCGGTTGGCCTTTACGTCGATGAAATCCTCTGCATCAACGTCGAACGACTTCAGTACCGTCAATTGAAATCCCTTCTTCGACGATAGAGCAAACAGCACGTAATACTCGTGATCACCAAGTCCGGTAGCGGAGGTCTTGACGATGACAACGAAATCATCCACGTTGTCTCGATTAAGATCCCCGGAGTAAGCCCAAGAGAGGTTTAGAGAACAGTCATTTGGAAATGTCAGGTGGGTTGCGTCTCGACCACCTTGCTCGTAAACAAAGAAATCATTTCCATGATCGTCAGTGGTCCGAGCTGTTTCTGCGAGCCTGATTAGCGGCCGCCGCCTACCATTTCGTTCCCAGCCAAAGATGACAGAGCTGCCCGGCTGGTTCCTTTCAAGAACACCCAGCTCCTTAAGACGATAAGGCTTGAGTTTCCACGATTTGAATGGGTTGTAGTCATCGGGATAGCCCGAGACACCATACGGAGTGAGAGGTACCAGGAGAACCAACAGAAGAGTGAAAATTCGACTCCGCTTTCTCACAACTTCAATAGCCGGACAACTCCACAATCGCCTTCAGCACATCCGAGCTCTGCGGCAGAATCGCATCTTCCAATTGGGGCGCGTACCCGACAAACGTATCCAGCGCCCCGACGCGACGAACGGGAGCGTCGAGATGTTCAAAGAGTTCGCTGGAAATGCGCGCGGCGATCTCTGCGCCATACCCCCAGGACACGGAATCCTCGTGAGCGACAATCACGCGCGAAGTCTTGCGTACCGACTCCGCGATGGCGTTCCAATCGTAAGGATTCAAGGTGCGCAGGTCGATAATCTCCACACTGATGCCTTGCTTCTCAGCTTCCTTCGTGGCGACGATTGAGCGCTGGACCAGCGCCCCGTAGGTGATGATGGAAAGATCGTTTCCTTCCCGCACCTTCCTGGCCTTGCCGAACGGAATCATAAAGTCATCGCCCGGATAAGCCGATTTGTTGTAGGCCTGGCGATAGAGGTGCTTGTGCTCGAGAAACATCACCGGATCGTCAGCACGAATCGCCGTGCGCAACAATCCATTTGCATCCAGCGCGTTTGACGGGTAGACCACGCGCAGGCCGGGCATTTGCGTGAACAGCGAAACCCCGGATTGCGAGTGATAGATGGCGCCGCCTTTCAGGTATCCACCCACGGGAACGCGAATGACTACGGGCGCCGAGAACTCGTTACCCGAGCGCCAGCGCATCAGCGCCAATTCATTTCGAATCTGATGAAAGGCGGGCCAGATGTAGTCGAAGAATTGAATCTCGACTACCGGTTTCAGGCCGCGAGTGGCGAGACCGATGGCGCGGCCGACGATATTCGCTTCAGCCAGCGGCGAATTGTAAACCCGCTGGCTGCCGAACTCGCGCTGCAGATTCGCCGTGACTTTGAAAACGCCACCTTTGCCTTTTACTTCATTGAGAGATTTTTCGCGCGAACAATCGGCCACGTCCTCGCCAAAGACGACGATGCGCGGATCGCGCTTCATCTCTGTGTGCAGGCACCAATTGATCAGATCAACCATGGTGCCGGGCTTGCCGCTCAACTGCACGGCGTCTTCCGTGTCGAAGTCTGGCGAAGTTGGATCGACCGTGGGCGAGTAAACAAAGTCGGTCGCCGTTTCCGCTGCCGGTTGCGGACTGGTGAGTGCCCGATCGGCAGCCTCGTTGACCTCGCGATCGACCTCGTCCTTCAGTCCCTGCAAATCATCCTGACTGGCAATGCCTTCTTCAACCAGCAAAGCCCCGAATCGCTTAATCGGATCATGTTCCGCATCGGCCACGCGCTCAGCTTCGCACCGGTAAAGCCTTTCGTCATCGGAAAGCGAATGCGAATAGGGACGGATGACTTTCGCGTGCACGAATGACGGGCCGCGGTTCTTGCGACAGTTGTCAACCGCGCGCCGCATGACTGCCAAACACTCAACCGGATCCGTGCCGTCACAGCGCTGGCGATACAGATTCGGAAAGCCTGACACCAGCTTCGAGACATCGCCGCCCGCAGTCTGCACTTCAACGGGCACGCTGATCGCATAGCCGTTGTCCTCGAGCAAAAACACTACCGGCAAGCGCAGGTTGCACGCCGTGTTGAGTGCTTCCCAGAACTCACCTTCGCTGCTGGTGCCGTCGCCGAGCGAAACGTAAACAACTTCGTCATTATGGAAATTCTTGATCCGTTTCCGGATCTCCTTTACCAGCTTGAGCCGGTAAGTCGCTTCCGCACAGCCAACGGCCTGCAAGAGTTGCGTCCCCGTAGGTGATGATTGCGAGACGATGTTGAGTTTTTTGTGCCCCCAGTGCGAAGGCATCTGACGCCCATGCGAGTTGGGATCGGCTTCGGCGCCGACACTCTGGAGCAGCATCTCGAGCGGCGTCATCCCCAACTGCAAACACAGCGCGCGATCTCGATAGTAAGGATAGAACCAGTCGTAACCCGGCTTCAGGCACATCGCCGCGGCCACCAGCACGGCTTCGTGACCAGCGCCGCTAATCTGAAAGAAGATGCGGTTCTGGTTCTTCATCTGAATCTCTTTGTCGTCCAGACGCCGCGACAGGTACATGGCACGAAACATCTTCAGCATCTCTTCGCGGCTGAGCTTTGGCAGTTCGCGCTGTTTCTGCTGCTGAGGTTTCGTAGGTCTGGGAGCGGGGGCAGGTTTGATGGCCGGCGCGGGTGCCGGTCTGGCTTCCGCCTTGGCTACAGATTTCGCGGTGAAGGCTGCCGTAGGCAAGTCGCCCTCAGCTTTTTTGACGAGTCTGAGAACTTTGGTGTCACTCATGATACTTATCGCCAGGTGTCTTCATCCGCGTAGCGACGGATCATAAAACCAACGCCGCCTTTGAATCCCGTCGCTAACCTTCTGATACACAGGCGCGGCTAGAATTCGCTTTCCAATAAACTTTTGTATTCTTCCGCCATTCCCGGATGACCGTGTGAAGTCGCTGCCGTAATACCGCGCCGATATGCTTCGCGGGCTTTTTCGTTTTGCTTCATTCGCTCGTACGCGTGCGCCAGCATCCCGTAGGCGTTTCCTTCGTCATCCGCGGCGGCGAGATAACGTTCAAGGGTCTCGATCAACTTTGGATCATCGCCCGCCTTCTCATATTCCTTTGCCAGTCCGAAGGACACAGCGGTGTCCGATGGATCGGCGGCGAGCATTTGCTCGAAGATTTCGATTCTCGTAGTCGCCATTTTGCCGCATCTCCCCGCTCTCAACGGCAGCGGGAATCACCTTCCAATTATCAACTTCGCGATCGTCTGCAATTGCATGTTCGAAGTACCTTCGTAAATTGCGCCGATCTTTGAATCGCGCCAGTACTTCTCTACGGGATAGTCCTTGACGTAACCATAGCCGCCATAGAGTTCGATCGCGGTTGAAGTAATACGCTCGGCGGCGCGTGACGAATAGAGCTTGGCCATCGCTGCTTCCTTGACGAAATTCATTTTCGCATCTTTCATGCGCGCCGCGTTGTAAACCATCAGGCGCGCCGCCTCCAGCTCGGTGGCCATCTCGGCGAGTTGAAACTGGACGCCTTGAAAATCGCTGATGCTCTTGCCGAACTGTTGCCGTTCTTTCGTATAACCCAGCGCCGCTTCGAGGGCGCCCCGCGCCACCCCAATCATTTGCGCGCCAATGCCGATGCGCCCTTCGTTGAGCGTCTCGATCGATACTTTGTAACCCTTACCAATTTCGCCGAGCACGTTTTCTTTCGGCACTTGGCAGTCTTCGAGAATTAATTCGGTGGTCGACGAGGCGCGAATCCCAAGCTTGTTCTCTTTCTTTCCGACCGCAAATCCTTCAAAGCCTTTTTCGACAATGAAGGCCGTGATACCGCGATAGCCGGCCTCGGGATTTGCGTTGGCAAACAACACAAATATTTCGGCTTCTTTGCCATTCGTAATCCAGAGCTTGCGGCCATTTAAGACAAAGTGATCGCCGGCCTCAACGGCGCGGGTCTGCATCGCGAAAGCGTCAGATCCCGATCCCGCTTCACTCAACGCATACGCGCCAACTTTCTCGGTCGCCAGCTGCGTCAGGTACTTCTTCTTTTGATCCGGATTTGCCCAGCGAATGAGCGCGTTGTTCACCAGCGTGTTCTGCACGTCGACGAAAACGCCCAGCGACGCGTCGACGCGCGACAGTTCTTCTACCGCGAGAATTGCCTGAAAGAACGATCCGCCGGCCCCGTTGTATTCTTCCGGCGTTTCAATTCCCATCAGGCCCAGCTCGAAACACTGTTTCGTCACGGCCGGGTCAAGGTGGGCCTGCTCATCCATCTCTTCGACGCGCTTGCGAATTTCGCCCTCAGCGAATTCGCGCACGCTGTCGCGAAACATTTGCTCATCTTCCGAAAGCGACGTCAGCGGACGCGCGAGGGATTCTTCTAATGCTGCTTGGGTCTGAGTCATATATATTGCCGAACCGCGGGAAAGGATTATTTGACGATCTTGACCCGACATCATAATCAACCGCGAGAGCAAAAGGCAAAAACGGAAGTGGTGTAGACTTTAGGTGGGGATTCTGACGATGTCCGGCGAGCAGTGAAGTGACGCCGAACCCATGCAACTGTCGCATTAATCCTGCTGCCGATGTGATTTTCAGTCGGACGAATGGAGGTGGTCGCGGGCATGAACATTGCTTCTAAAACCAAACCGAAGTCATGAGTAAAAAGACGACCAGCAAGAGAAGGCTTACGCCCCTGGGAATCGTCCTCACGGCCTCAGGCGTAGTGCTGTTCGCTTACTTTGTTAAGCGCGCCGGCGTTACTGAAATTGCTGAGGGCATCAAGCGTCTGGGCAGCGGCTTTCTCCTGATTCTTTTGATATCCGGATCCCGGCATGTTGTTCGATCACTGGCCTGGATGCTTTGCCTCGAGCCGCCGCATCGTCTGCGTTTCAGGGATGCGCTGCGCGCGCGGCTGATGGGCGACGCCATCGGCAATATCCTGCCGCTCGGCAGCCTGGTTGTGGCTGAACCGGCCAAGCCCGCGCTGATACGTGATCGACTTCCCTTGATCGAGGGGTTCTCTTCACTACTGATCGAAAACGTCTTTTACAGTTTGTCCGTCGTCACTTTCGTCTCGGCAGGCATGCTGGCGCTGCTCCTGAGCTTTAGTTTGACGAAAGGCTTGCGGCTGGCGAGTGTCATAACCGTCGCCGTTGTCGCCGCAGTAATCGCAACTGGAATCTTGCTGATTCGCCGCCAGGTCAGGTTTATCAGTGGCGCGGCAACATTTCTTCATCGTCGCGGCTTCAATCGGAAGTGGATTGATAAGGGCCGCACGGTTGAAGATCGCCTCTATGGTTTTTATCAACGCAACGGATCACTCTTTCTGCCTATCCTTTTGCTGGAAGCTTGCTTTCACTTGGCGGGCGTTATTGAGATTTATGTCAGCTTGCATTTCATCAGCCCACAGCCGCCTACTCTTTTCACCGCTTTTATTCTGGAATCGGTCAATCGAGTGATCACCATGGCTTTCAAATTCGTTCCCATGCGCATCGGTTTTGATGAAGCGGGCACCGGCAAGATTTCCAAGGTGCTGCAATACAGTGAAGCCGCGGGGGTGACCCTGGCCATCGTGCGCAAAGGGCGTGACCTGTGCTGGGCGGCGGTGGGAGTGGCGCTGCTCGCGCATCGAGGCTGGTCGCTGCGCGCGGCTGCGGACGAGGCCGACCCTAAAGTTCCTGAATCGATCGAAGAGCTCCGTGGCGCTGATAATCTCTCTCCGCTGAAGCTGCCATAGCGTGGTCAAAGTACGATCCACGAAACAACACGAAAAATCACGACGCAATCGACTGGAGCGCAACCGTCCCGGTTGCAGAGTAGGCAAGCAAGGACGCTTGCGCTCCAGTCGAGCTTCCCGGTTTGTTCGTGTGATTTGTGGATCGCTTCTGCAAGCTCACGACGGCCGACTTATGATTTACTCGGCTCCGACTCACAAGATAGATGAACGATCATGTTAAGGTAATCAGATGATGAAACTGAAGACGAGGAATTTGTGTGTGGTCGGATTGTTCATGCTTCTGGTCGTCGTGGTGTCTTCAAGTCACGCCACCTCGTCACCACGCGCGCACATCGTCATCCTCAGCACGACCGACATGCACGGCCGCGTCTTTCCCATCGATTACTACACAAACAAATACGACAACGTCGGGATCGCGAAAGTCGCGACGCTGGTGAAAGAAGCCCGGAAGAGTGATCCCGATTTGCTGCTGCTCGATTCAGGTGACACGATCCAGGGAACGCCGCTCGAGTACTTTCACAACAAGCGCAACAATACGCCACCCGATCCCATGATGCTGACGATGAATGCCCTGCATTTCGACTCGATGACCGTAGGCAATCATGAATACAACTTCGGGTTAAACGTGTTGAATAAGGCGCGCGGCGAAGCCCAGTTTCCCTGGCTGTCGGCCAATACCTACGATACAGGAACTTCGACGACGCACTACAAACCTTACCTGGTGAAAGAGGTTCAGGGTGTGCGTATCGGTATCCTCGGTCTGACCACACCGGGTATTCCGAATTGGGAGAACCAGCCGAATTACGCCGGGCTCGAGTTTCACGAAACCGTAAGCGAGGCGCAGAAGTGGGTCCCCATCCTGCGCGATAAAGAGCAGGTCGATGTGTTGGTGATCGCCATGCACATGGGCATCGAGGAAGATCTGCGCACGGGAATCCCCAGCCCTTCACAAGTGCCGAATGAAAACGCGGCGATTGCGATCGCGCGTCAGGCGCCCGGAGTAGATGTGATCCTGATGGGACACACGCACCGGCCGGTGAATGATCTGCTGGTGAACGGTGTGCTCTTGACCCAGGCGAATCGTTGGGCAAGTCACGTCGCGCGCGTCGATCTTTATCTGGAAAAAGACACCAACGCGCGATGGCGCATTATGGCGAAATCCGCGAGCCTCATTCCAGTTACCGAGAAAACGGAAATCGATCCGGAAATTGCCCAACTGGGCGAGCCCTACGACAAAGAGACCCAGGCGTGGTTGGGCCGCGCGATTGGCGAATCAAGCGATGAGCTATTGGCCAACGGGTGCCGCCTGCATGACACCGCGATCATCGACTTGATTCAGCGCGTCCAGCTCGAAGCCGGAAAGGCCGACGTGTCGATGGCCGCATGCTTCAATGACCGCGCGCGCATTCCGAAAGGCGCGGTGACGGTGCGTGACATCGCGGGACTCTACGAATATGAAAATACGCTGGTAACTTTGGAATTGACTGGGCAGCAGTTGAAGGACGCGCTCGAACACGCGGCGCGCTACTTCAAAGAGTATGAGCCGGGTAAGTCCATAGCCGATCTGATTGACACGCGGATTCCCGGGTACAACTTCGATGTCGCCGAGGGAGTTTCTTACGATATCGATCTAACCAAGCCGTTCGGACAGCGCATAGAGAATCTAAAATTCAAGGGCCAGTCGTTATCGCCGACTCAGAAACTGCGCGTCGTTACCAACAATTATCGCGTCAATGGCGGCGGTGGCTATGACATGTTCAAGACTGCGCCGGTGGTTTATCGCTCGAGTGCGGAAGTGCGTGAGCTAATCATCGATTGGGTAGAGAAACACAAGGCGATTCCCACTGAGACAGACAACAACTGGCGGATTATTGGCGCGCAATAGCTGTAATCCCGAAGTCGCACGAAGAAACACGAATGTTGTTCATGGTCGTCATCTTTCGTGTGAATTCGTGGATCGTACAGACTGGTTGTACAAAGGATTAACGGAGAATTCGCATGCCGTCTAAACGTCCTATGATCCTGGCAATTATCATCGATGCGATAACTGTCGTTCCCGGCTCTGGGCAACATATCTCAAAGTGCCTCATAACAAATGACAAACAAGGGCCGTCCCATCGAATTGGAAAGACCACGCGGACAATCCTGGATGGTCACGCGATTTTGGAGTTCCAGATTAGCGTTGCACCTAAACATTTCAATGAGAAAGACATGACAGCTTTGGCCTTTCGGCTGAATAAGGAATTTTGTCATGAAGGAAAAATGAGCGTCGCTATTACTGATCAGTATCAGGCAGCCAAATCCAATGATCTTATTTCAGACTTATTGCGAAAAACGCCAAACCCCGCGTTGCGAGGTGTTTATAACTTGGATCGCAACGCGGGGGAATCGAATATTAGTTTTTCAACAGAACGTGGAAGACGTCTTGATGAGGTTCACTTGACCTTTGAAAAAAATCGAATGTCCAATCTGTGATTAATTTCCGCCGGCTAGCGCTGTGATTAACTTCTCATGAATCCCGCCGAACGCTCCATTGGACATCACCGCCACGACGTCGCCGGATCGGAGTTCGTTCTTTAATGCGGCAACAATTTCATGAACCTCAGTAATCGCAGATGCTGATTTGCCTGTCGCTGAGATGTCCTGAATCAGCTGCTCAATGTCGAGCACGCCACCCATCTCGGCCGCGCGCCCGGCATCATAGACACGCGAGATGATCACGTAATCGGCCGGCGCGAACGCGTGGATGTAAGCAGTTTGAAATGTCGCGTGGCACGAAGTCCGCGAGCGCGGTTCGAAGACAGCAATAATCCGTCGCCCGTCATACTTGGTTTTCAGGGCCGCGAGCGTTTCACGCACCGCGGTTGGATGGTGCGCAAAGTCGTCGATCACCGTGACCCCGTTTATTTCGCCGCGGACTTCCAAACGGCGGCGAACACTTTTGAAGGTTGCTAAAGCATTCCTAATCGTTTTCCATTCAATGCCCCACGCGTCCGCTGCAACTATCGCTGCCAGGCAGTTGCGCACGTTGAAGTCGCCACTCAGTGGTGTCGAAACCTCAGCCCACGTTTCGCCCTCCTGCGAGACAAGAAAATGGGTCATGCCTTCGGAGTAGCTGATATTGTGTGCTTGCCATTTCGCGCCGTTCGATGTTCCAAAGGTCTCAAGATTTGTGAACAGCCGCTTGCCAAACGAAGCGACCACTTCGCGCACCGGTGGGCTATCCCAACCCACAATCAGTCGGCCGTTGCCGGGCACCAGGTTCATTAAACGGCGAAACGCCAGTTTCACCGCGTCGAGATCTTTGTAGATGTCCGCGTGATCGAATTCGATGTTGTTGACGATGGCAATCTCGGGGAGGTAATGCATGAACTTCGGTCCCTTATCGAAATAGGCCGTGTCGTATTCGTCACCCTCAATGATGAAATAATCGCTCTCAGTAACCCGAAAACTCACACCGAAGTTTTGCACTACTCCGCCCACCAAAAACGAGGGATTGAGGCCCGCCTGATCGATTACCCAGGCGGCCAGACTGGTCGTGGTCGTTTTGCCGTGCGTGCCGGCAATTACGAGTGAGCGACGGCCGCGAATGAATTCTTCTTTCAATACCTCCGGGAGCGAACGGTAGGTTAATCTGCGATTAAGCGTGGCTTCGACTTCAGGATTGCCACGCGGAATTGCGTTGCCGACGACGATGAAGTCCGGCGAGCCGACGTGCGCGGCATCGTAGCCCTTCATGATCTGAATGCCCAGCGACTCGAGCATGACAGACATTGGCGGATAGACGTTCTCATCCGACCCGGTCACCCGGTGCCCGCGGGCTTGCAGCATTCCCGCCAGCGAGGCCATGGCAGTGCCGCAGATTCCAATCAGGTGATAATGCATACGATTATGAAGCTAAATTTGCCGCGAATGAACGTGGATAAATGCTGATAAGAATAAGACAGAAGTCCCTCGGCGCAAGGTCTTCTCTCCGTCACATTTGTTTGTTTTTATCCGCGGAAATTCGCGGTCATCCGCGGCTAATTATTAACCTGCCTGAGCTTTTTTCCGAAACGAGATTACCACCCAATGGCCGCGGCCGCAGGAGGGTTAATTGTCGGCACGCGCCGCCGCGACCAGGTCACGAAACTGCTGATCGAGCTTATCGATGCATTGATTTCTTTCCAGGTTAACGATTGCCAGTTCCTTGATGACGCCATCTTTCTGGTCCATCGGAATGGATTCGAATTCGTAAACTTTTTCCTGCACGTGCCACAGTTTGCAGATCGTGTGCGCCAACTGCGCGAAACTTTCGCCCAGCGTGCCGTCGAACTCCGGCACCACGTTACCTTCTTTTTTGTAAACCTTATTTTGGGCGAACGTCAGTCGCTCAAGAGGAATGTTGCCGGCGAGCGCCGCGCTCATGAATTCGTCGATCTCCTGCTGCAACTGTTTTTCCTGCGCGCGCAGACTCTGCAGGCGATCAGCATCGTCTGTGTGCCACAGCTTAAGTTTGACTGTGGCTAGCTTGTCGCAGAGTGATCCAAGCGTTTCGGCCACTTTGATTCCTCTCAAGGTCTAACTTGGCATAAACGACGCTGGCAGGAAACAAATCCCGGAATCAAATTTTTGCCGGATGAGTATCCATTTGTTCACGGCGCAGGAAAGCCCGTGACGCATAGAACACGCGTTTCACGGGCCCCGGTGCTACGGCCAACAGTTTTTGTTTGAGCAGTACCCAGACCAGCCATACCTGCGCCCGGATCAAACTGATGCGCGCCCGCCAGTAAAGCCTTTTATTCTTCAAGGGAGTTATATGCTCATTGGCTTTCAGCAGAAAACTCGCCAAATGCCGCCAACTGTAGGATTCTGACCGTCTGGCTGAAACAATATATTCTCCAAAAAACCATTTAAGAAGCGCAGTGAGATCGGCGTCGAAATCGGCGATCAGTTCGGGTTGCTGAAAACGTTCAATGCTACGGTGGGCCAGATTAACGCCCGCCCGGTAATATTGATCTGTGTTGAGATTCAGAGCACAGCTCCAGGACTTCTCGTGGATGCGATAGAAACATAGGGGCGCATCAATGAACGCGACTCGGTCCAGAAGTCCGGCGTTCACGAGCAGGAGGTATTCGCAATAGAATCCCATGCCGTCGGCGCTGACATCAGCCAAACCGCCCTGGGTCGTGAGATATTCCCGATCATACAAGCCCATGACCCCCATTGTTCTTAGACGGCGCTGCAGGTAGTTACG
>JBKPEE010000221.1:0-17724 GCA_046728235.1 Acidobacteriota bacterium | reverse complement strand
ATATAGGACTGATCCAGCGCAACATAGAGTTGTGAACGCGCTTCGCCGCTAGAACCCTTCGCGACGGATAGGAATTGCAGGAATTCGTTGTCACCGCCGCGTTCAAACCCCTCAGCCACGTTAGAAAAAATGGAAATCGCGGCGCGTCGAATCTGATCTCGCAACGCAAAATCGCGTCCGAATTTTCCGGTTGCTGTTACTTTGTAGATCTCGTTGGTAAATCGTCGTGCTCTTTTCCAGCATTCCAGGTCCTCAAATCTTTTAATCTTTGCCATGGTTACACCTCATTGTGGGTTTTTTAGATAAAGCCAAAATGACGTTAGACCTTGGACTGTTGGACATTGGACTGTTGGATTAGGACTTACTGCTTGGGCCACTGATCCTTCGGCACGTTCTTATAGACATCTTCGATTTTGTGATAGCCGTCCTTGATCACGGTGGACATTATGTTGCTCTTGTCAACCACCATCGGTTCAAAAAGGATCGAGGGCACATCGATCTTGCCGTTGTTGATCTTGTCTTTGGCGTCGAGCGCTTCACCACGGGCGAGTTTGAGGGCCGAATCGACGGCTGCGAATGCCAGCGGCTGAATCGGTTTGTAGATGGTCATCGTCTGCTCACCCTGCGCGATGCGTTGCACGGCATCGAGCGCCGCATCCTGACCGGTGACCAGAACTTTACCGATGAGGTCCGGTGGTAAAGCGGAACAGGCTCCGCCCGCAGTGCCGTCGTTGGAAGCGACGATGGCCTGGATGTTGTTGCTGGTTTTCGTCAAGGCATCTTCGGTAATGCGGTGGGCCTCTTCGGCTTTCCACTCTTTGGCAAACTGATCGGAAACCACTTTGACATCACTCCGATCAATTGCCGGCTTCAAGACCTGCATCTGTCCATCGCGCAACAGCAACGCATTGTTGTCGGTCGGCGAGCCGCCAATCAAAACGTAATTTCCTTTAGCTACATGATCGAGCGCGTACTGACCCTGCAACTGTCCGATCTTCACCACCTGGTGCGAGACGTAGAGATCGACGTCGGCGTTTCGAATCAACCGGTCATAGCTGATCACCGGAACGTTCTGTTTGTGCGCGGCTTCCACAATCGAAGCGGCGATCTGGCCGTTGTGCGGCGCCACGATCAGAACGTCGACACCTTTCGTGAGCAGGTTGTCGCACTGTTTGGTTTGCAACGAATCGTCGCCGTTAGCGACCTGGATCTCGCAGTCTGCGCCCACCTCTTTGCATCGTTGTTCGACCAGGGCCTTGTCACGTTGCCAGCGCTCTTCTTTCAACGTGTCCATGGAAAAGCCGATACGAACCTTGTCATTGGGGCCCTTCTTTTTGCCTCCGGTACCGGTTTGCGGGCCGGATACGCAGGCCGCAACGAGCGTCATTGGCAGAACGACGCTGAGTAAGATCACTTTAGTTCGCATGGAACTGATCCTTTCTGATCGGCGAAGTTGTCTTCCAAGAGTTGCCGGAGTTTATCAGAGTAAGGAGCGAAATTGCACTGCGGATTTCTTTGAGGCGCGTTGGACTCCGACCTCGCACCAGCCGGCTCGTCGCATTTCAGCTCCGTGACGGCCGCATCACTTACCAGCCTGGGCCAGTACGATTCCTTGGCCTTGGATCCAGAAAACCGGGAATCCAGCGCCCTTCGCTTGAAACCAAATTGTGAATTCGTCGGAGACAAATTAGGACAATGTTGATACGAATTCCATATTAAAATCCGCTGGCTTCAGTGTCGCTTGTAGCAAATCTGTTTTCGATCTTTTGTCTCCCCACCAGTAATCGCCATGCCCGAAAGTTGGCAGCTGACGATTTCGCTGCCACCCAGCCGTTATTCGATGGCGTTATGACTTAGTAATGGCCACGATCACCGACAATCAAATGGGACAACCGGAGGTCTATCATGCTTAGCGTGCAAATCTCTTTCCGCACTATTTTTTGCGGCTTCGTATTGCTACTGCTGTCGACTGCGGCCAGCGCGCAGTTCAGGGCGAGCATTCAGGGTACAGTCACCGACACCAGCGGCGGAGTAGTTCCCGACGCCACCATCACGGTTACGAATACAGAAACCGGTAAAGAAGAAAAAGTGACGACCAGCGGCGACGGGTTTTATCGCGTCTCAGCCCTGGCACCCGGTAGTTATACCCTCACGGTGGAAAAATCCGGCTTTAAGAAGAAGGTTCTCGAGAATGTTTCAGTAAGGGCTGAAGCAGCGGCTGGGATTGACATTGCGTTAGAGGTTGGCGACGTCAGTGCGGTGGTCAACGTCACACAGGAAACCGCGTCCGTGCTCGAGACTGAGGGCGCAAGCATCGATAAGGGAATTACGACCCAGGAGGTGCGTACCTTGCCGCAGTTTGGCCGCGACCCTTACGAGTTAACGCGCCTGACGCCCGGGGTCTTTGGCGATGCGGCGCGCAACGGCACTGGCGGCGCAGTTGCTTTACCCAACACCGCCGGACCGGGTGGATCCAATCGCTCGATTTTTCAGACCGAGAATCAGCCGCAGATTTCCGCTAACGGCCAGCGCATCACCGCGAACAATTATCAGATCGACGGCACGAGCGTGAACAGTTTGACTAACGGTGGCGCGGCGGTGATCACTCCGAACCAGGAGTCAATCAAGGAAGTCCACGTCATCGCCAATGTTTATTCCGCGGAGTATGGCCGCAATTCAGGCGCGCAGGTTTTGACGGTTTCGCAAAATGGCACGAACGATTTTCATGGCAGTCTGTTTTTGAAAAATAACAGTCCGGGCCTGAACGCATTCAACAAGTACGGTGGGCCGAACGGGGCGCCGCCAATCAGAGTCAATCAACATCTCAATCAATTTGGCGGCAGCATCGGCGGACCGCTTACGCTACCCAGATTTGGCGAAGGTGGACCGTCAACTCATCAATACAAGAATAAGGCGTTCTTCTTCTTCTCTTATGAAGGATTGCGCAGCAGCAACACCGACACGGTAAACGCATTCGTGGAAACACCTGACTTTCGGAATGCTGTGATTGCCGCCCGTCCGGGGAGCATTGCCGCGCAAATTCTGGGCGCTAATGGCATCGCGCCGCGAGTGGTTTCGGTGATCCCGGTAAGTTGTGCCTTCGCCGGCTTCAACTCGAGTAATTGCGTGCAACTCCCAGGGGGCCTGGATATCGGTCGCATTCGGGGAGCGCAGGGACAATATCTTTCCTTTGCGGATCTGAACGGCACTCCTGATGGGATTGCCGATATTCAGTTTGCCCAACTCGCGGTGCCGACCGTGAGCAAGGGTAATCAATTCAATCCGCGGCTGGACTTCAACGTTACTAACAAAGACACGCTTACTTTCAGTTCTTATATTTCGCGATTCCGAGGTACCGGCGCCGATGCTGCGGGCCGTAGCCGGCCCATGGGCGACATCACGACGGCGCCGCAAAACCTGTTTGGCATGGTGACATGGATCCGCACGATTTCTTCTACCAAGACCAACGAAGCGCGCTTCAACGCGACGCGTTTCGCGTTCAATGAAATTGATTCTTCTTCGGGTACGAATTTCGGCATCCCGCGCATCGAAATCGAGACTCTTCCCTTCGATCGCATTCGATTCGGCGCGCCGTGGGCCGAGACCACGCCCGGCATCTTTTCGGAGAACACGTTCGAGTTCCGCGACACCTTTCGCTGGTTGAGGGGCAACCATGGTTTGAGTTTTGGCGGTGAGCGTCGCTGGGAACAGGACAACAACGACCTCTCCGGGGGTTCGCGACCGCTTTATACCTTTGCGGGACTCTTCAACTTTGCCAACGACACGCCGCTCTTTTATCAAATCAACGCCGATCCGCGCTCGGGTGGGCCGGCACAGTCCAAGCGCAATTTCCGATCGACCACCGATGCTCTGTTCGTTCAGGACGATTGGAAGTTTCGACCTAATCTGACCTTGAATTTGGGATTGCGCTGGGAATATTTTGCGCCACTCTCAGAGAAGAATGGCGTTCTTAGCAATCTGGTCCTCGGCCCTTCGGGCCAGGAGTTGACCGCGGCCAGACTCGCCTTGATGAATCCGCTTTATCCTTCCGACAAGAATAATTTCGGTCCGCGGCTGGGATTCGCATACAGCCCGAACTGGGGCGACAAATTTCATGGACTGCTCAGCGAAAACAAAGCGGTGGTGCGGGGTGGTTTCAGCATCATCTATAACCGCATTCCGATGCTTGAGTTTGCCAACACGCGCGGCAATCCACCGTTCTTTTCGCGTTATGCGATCTGTTGTGGAACTTCCAGTGATGATTTCAGCACGCCTTTCAACGGGGGACAGATTCTCTACGCGTTGGGCGCGAACAACTCTCCGTTCAGCTATCCATCAAACCCGGCCCTGGTCATGACCTTTAATGGCAACGGCATTCCCAATCTGGTAAACGGAGCGCAAGTCGAGATCTGGGGCGCTCCGGCAGACGTGCCGACGCCTTACGCCTATACCTATTCGCTGGAAGGACAATACAGCCTGCCGGCAAAACTGGTTGCCGACGTTGCTTATCAGGGAAGCACCAGCCGCCATCTGGTCAGATTGGTCAACGAGCGTTTCCTGTTCACACATCCCGGGATCTTCTCGAACATTCTTTTCCCGACGCCGGACACCAACTCAAACTACAACGCGATGATTGCGCGACTGACTCGCCGTTTTGGTCAGGGCTTTCAATTCGACGCCATCTACCGCTGGGCGAAGAGCATTGACATCGTTTCGTACGAAGGTCCGACGGCGAACACCAACCCGACTTATCCGCTTGATGTGCGGCAGGAGCGCGGGCCATCGGACTTTGACGTGCGCCACAACTTTGTCGCGTCCGGACTTTGGGATCTGCCAATCTTCCGAAATCGCAAGGATGCGGTCGGACACCTTCTTGGCGGCTGGGAGGTCAGCGGCATCCTGACTGCGCACACCGGATTTCCCTGGACGCCGGTGGTGGGCCAGTGCATCAGTACGCGGGGGCCCAGCATCTGTCCGGTGCGGCCCGTTGCTTATTTCGGCGGCGCGGGAACTGATTCTTCGAACGACGCCTTCATTACGGGGAGCAATTTCCCGGGCGGCGGTTCGCATTTTTTCAGCACCGCGGCTCCCGTCGGATTTCAACTACCGGGAATCGGACGCAATTCGTTTCGCGGACCAAAATATTTCGACGTTGACATGACGTTATCCAAGAAATTTGGTTTGGAGCGAGTGCTGGGAGAGGGAAAATACCTGGAAGTAAAAGCAAACTTCTTCAACATTTTCAATCTGTTGAATCTGCAACCGTTCAATTTCAATAGCCCGAGCACGCAGGTGCAGAACGCACTTTTCGGTATCGCCGAAAGAGGGCAGGCAGGACGCGTGATCGAGTTTCAAGGCAGGTTGCAGTTTTAGCCTGAACGAGCTGCGGTGTGTCACGAAAAGCGCGCGGAGCGCTGACAAGTCAGCGCACTCCACAAAATCATTCCGGCTTCTCCGTGTTCGGGATCCTGCTGGATCCTGGGGTCAGGCTTGCGATTCTCTCGCGAACACAAGTTCATCACACGTTCCGGCAAGATTGCAAAAATCGCAAGCCTGACCCCAGGGTTCGATCCAGGGTTCGATCGCCGCCGCTTTCCAAAGCGCTGACAAGTCAGCGCACTCCACAAAGTCATTCCGGCTTCTCCGTGTTCGGCGGCCGCGGGAGCGAATCTTCGATTTGCTCCTCGTCGTTGCTGCGTCGCACTTTGCTTTCGGCGTCGTATTGCTTGAACAACTGCAGTTCGCGATCTGCGTCGGCTTTTCGTTTGAGGCGCGTGTAGGCGATGAACAATTGATAATGAACTCCGGCATCACGCGGCCTGATCTGCGTCGCGGCCATCAATGCGGGAATCGCTTCATCGTATCGCAGGGAGTGCACGAGGACGCGACCCAGGTCATAGTTCGCATAGAAATGACGTGGCTCGAGGGCTATCGCGCGCCGGAGGATTTTCTCGGCTTCGCTGTTGAGGCCGCGTTGGTCGAGAATGAACCCAAGCTGCGCCAGGGCGTCCACGTTCCCATCCTTTAACGACAGAGATTTGCGCAAGGCTGTTTCCGCGAGTTCGAAGCTGCCCATTCCGCGGGCGGCGATGCCGACAAAGTACTGGGCCTCAGCCGACCTGGGAAAGCGTTGCGCCGCCTGCTGAAAAATTTCCAACGCCCGATCGTATCGCGACAGCAGCATGTAAGTTCCGCCAAGCCGCACGTGATACGCGAGTTGTCCGGCATCCTGAATAAGAGCTTTCTGATAAAACTCGGCGGCGCCTTCGTAGCGTCTTTGCTTGCGCAGTTCCTCGCCAATCATGAAATTCGCCGCCGCGAAATCCGGTCGCTGCTCGAGGGCCTTTTGCCAGAACGCGACCGCAGCTTCCGTCTCTCCGCGGAGCGTGGCGACCAGGCCCGACAGGTAAAGAATGTTTGGATCCGAGGACGCGAGCGAATTTGCTGCAGCGAGGATTTCCGCGGCTTCATTCGTCCGTTTCAGCTGATAGAGGGTGAAACCCAGTTGGGCCAGGACAGTGAGATTCGCCGGGCTTTGCGCGCGCGCTTTTTCCAAATAAGGAACTGAGCGGAGGTAGTCGCCGCGCGCCGCGTAGAGTAATCCCAAATTGAGCGTTGCCTGCGGATGATCGGGAGCGTCACGCAAAACACTTTCGAAGGATTCGATGGCTGACTCGCCGTGTCCGGTGCGCGCTTGCAGTACGCCGAGATTTGCGCGGGCTGATATCGATCGAGGATTAAGAGTTAGCGCCGCACGGTACTCGCGCTCGGCCTCAGCGGTTTTTCCCCTCTGGTCCATGATCACACCGAGCAGGTTGTGCGCGTCGGCATTCCTCGGATTAGAAGCGAGCACGCGCTTCAGAACCGGCTCGGCTTCATCGGCATGGCCTGACTGGATGAGAGCGGCGGCGTGCTGCAGTTCATTCGCGACGGTTTCGCCATTCGACGATGACTGCGAATCTGATGTGTTAGGTGATCGCGGATAGATGAAGCCAACGCAGCAAACGTTAACCGTGATTGCGAGCGCAACTGCGCGAAGTCCGGCTGAGAAATGTGAATACGGTTTCGTGATTACACCCCTGAATTCCGCATCAATTCAGGATTACTTTAAAGGACCCATTCGTACTGTCAACCGTTTGGTAGCGTGACTCCGATGGAACATGGCGTCAGTACTATCCGCGTCAGCGGATGGAACGTAAGAGGCCCCTTTAACCCACCCGCTAACGCGGGTGGTACTGACTTCATGACTCGAAACGGCGCTCCAAATCGTCCGGCGCTGGACGTGGATCCGTTCGGAAAACAACAGGATAATCCTCGCTCTGAGAAATTCTTGTAACATTAAGACTGTTAGAACAGGCACACTCCGAAGTATATTACGCTCACCCGCACTTTAGGTGCTTACGGCTTATGAGGCTCAAGTATTCAACGGCAATCCTGCTGACGATAATTTTCGCGCTAACTCTGCTTTCCACTTTCGCTGGTCAACCGGCATTGGCTCAACGTGGAAACATCGAACAGCGCATCAATGCCCTGATTTCGCAAATGACGCTGGCTGAAAAACTGGGCCAGTTGCAGCAGCTGGACGGCGAAGGGAACGGTAATTACCGGCCGGAGCATGTTGAGCTCGCGCGGAAGGGGTTACTGGGTTCGACGCTTAACGTGCGCGGCGCCGCGCGGACAAACGAGTTGCAACGAGCGGCAATGGACTCGCGCCTGAAAATTCCTCTCCTGTTTGGCTTCGATGTCATTCACGGGTACCGCACTGTCTTTCCCGTGCCGCTGGCTGAAGCGAGTAGCTGGGATCCGGCAGCTGCCGAAACGTCGGCAAGTGTCGCCGCGGCCGAGGCGCGCGCGGCGGGCGTCGACTGGACGTTTGCGCCGATGCTGGATATTGCCCGCGATGCGCGTTGGGGCAGAATTGTCGAAGGCGCCGGCGAAGATCCTTTTCTCGGCGCCGCGATGGCCCGCGCCCGCGTGCGCGGATTTCAGGGACGTGACTATAGCGCGTCAGACAAAGTGCTGGCGTGCGCAAAACATTGGGTTGGTTACGGCGCCGCCGAAGGTGGTCGCGACTACAACACCACAGATATTCCGGAAGGAACGCTGCGCAATGTTTACTTTCCGCCATTCAAAGCCGCTGTCAATGAAGGCGTCGGGACGTTAATGAGCGCTTTCAACGATCTGGACGGCGTGCCGGCATCCGCTAATCCTTTCACCCTGACGAAAGTGCTGCGCGGCGAATGGAAGTTTGACGGTTTCGTGGTCAGTGATTACACGGCCGTGCAGGAGCTGATACAACACGGACTGGCGGCAGACGGAAAGGACGCGGCCCAACTGGCTTTGAATGCCGGTGTCGATATGGAAATGGTCAGCCGGCTTTACAACCAGAACGGCGCCGAGCTCTTGCGAACCGGACAATTGTCACCGGCGACAATCGATGAAGCCGTCCGTCGTATCCTGCGGATTAAGTTTCGTCTCGGCCTTTTCGATCATCCTTATACGGATGAATCACGCGAGCGCGCCGTCGTCTTTAGTCAGGGCAATTCCGCCGCAGCCCGTGAGGTTGCCGCGCGCTCGATGGTCCTGCTGAAAAATGAGCGCGAGACATTGCCGATTCCGAAGACGGTGAAATCAATCGCCGTCATTGGACCATTAGCCGACGACAAGACGGACATGATTGGTTCGTGGTCAGGCGACGGCCAGTCGAAAGACGCAGTCACGCTCCTGGCGGGAATTAAAGCGAAAACGCCTTCAGCCGCGATCGCGTATGCGAAAGGGTGTGAGATCGAAGGTGATTCAACGGCTGGTTTCGACGAAGCGGTACGTGCGGCGCAAAAGTCGGATGTAGTTGTGGTTGCCGTGGGCGAGGCGGCCGCGATGAGTGGCGAAGCAGCGTCGCGCAGTTCGCTTGATCTGCCGGGCCAGCAGACCAATCTGATCAAGGCTCTGCAAGCCACCGGCAAGCCCGTAGTTGTGGTACTGATGAATGGACGACCGCTGACGATTAACTGGATCGCGCAGAACTCACCGGCGATTCTCGAAACGTGGTTTGCGGGCACCCAGGCCGGCAATGCGATCGCCGACGTGTTGTTTGGCGATACCAACCCCGGAGGCAAGTTGCCGGTGACCTTTCCCCGCGCTGTTGGCCAGGAACCGCTTTATTACAATCACATGAATACCGGCCGGCCGCCAGACGCAAACAACAAATACACTTCAAAATATCTTGACGTTGGCTGGACGCCACTTTTCCCGTTTGGATTTGGGCTCAGCTACACCCAATTTCGTCTCAGCAATCTGCAAATCAGCGCCAAAACAATTCGACCCGACGGCCATATGACTGTCAGTGTTGAAGTTGAGAACCGGGGACGACGTGCCGGTGATGAGGTCGTGCAGCTCTACATCAGAGATGTCGCTGCAAGCGTCACGCGGCCCGTTAGAGAGCTGAAGGGATTTCAGCGCGTCATGTTACGAGCCGGAGAAAAGCGACGGCTCGAATTCACCCTTACGCCGGAGCTGCTGGGCTTCTACAATCGTGAGATGCAGTTCGTAGTCGAACCGGGCGAGTTTAGAGTTATGGTCGGCACGAGCTCGGCGGACGAACATGAGCTGCAAACAACCTTTGAAGTTGTGAGACCGTAAAGATGGGATCGCAAGTCGCCTTGCGCTTTCAAGGTTCGTGTCTATAAGTGTGATTTCGTGGATCGTTCGCTCAACTTGTTAGAGCGAACTGGAAATGGAAGTCAAGCACGATCCACGAAATAACACGAAATTTCACGAAGAAGACAGCAGGGTCGAAGTATTTCTAAAATTAGAAGACCAGCCGATCGTAAACAATCTATCCATTGAATGAATCGTTCAAATAGCCGAGCAATCCGGTTCCACCGGACGACTGGAGCGCAACTGTCCCAGTTGCTTATTTTGAATTCGGCAAGCGAGACGTTTGCGCTCCAGTCGAAAGCATTCCAGTCGAGACAATCGATAACCCGAGCGCAACGGTCCCGGTCCTTCCGGCGAGCATTTGTTCTCCCAATCCTCATTCTTACCCTGATCGGTCTATTCGCCTCGCCCGCTTATGGCCGAAAAGATTTCTCGCCACGCGACCAGGCATTTCTTCAGGAACTTGAGCGGCGATCGTTTCAATACTTTTGGGACCAGGCTGGTGCGCCGACCGGGCTGGTTCTGGATCGCACCCGGAAAGACGGCACACCCGCCGATGAAAACCATCGCACGGTCGCCAGTATTGCGGCCACGGGGTTCGGCCTGACTGCGCTTTGTATCGCAGCTGAGCGTGGTTGGGTAAGACGGGAAGAGGCGCGCGAGCGAGTCCGCACCACTTTGCGGTTCTTTGCTGATCGGGCGCTGCAGGAGCACGGCTGGTTTTATCACTGGATGGACGTCAATACCGGTGAGCGACGATGGAACAGCGAGGTTTCGTCTATCGACACCGCGTTGCTGCTGGCAGGTATGCTGACTGCGCGACAATATTTTCGGGACGATGCAGAGATCGCGCAGCTGGCAACCAGAATTTACGAGCGAATTGATTTCCCCTGGATGCTCAACGGACACCCCACCCTGTTATCGATGGGATGGCGGCCCGAAACCGGATTCATCAAATCACGCTGGGATGATTATAGCGAGCACGCAATTCTCTATCTCATGGCCATCGGATCGCCGACTCACCCGATTACTCCGGAGGCCTGGTACGCGTGGAAGCGCAACTGGAATCAATATGCCGGCTATCATTACCTGGGTAAGACTCCGCTATTCACGTACCAGTATTCGCACGCGTGGGTTGATTTTCGTGGCCGGCGAGAGATTAAAGGCGAGAGAATTGACTACTTCCAAAATTCAATCAAAGCGACGCTGGCGCACCGCCAATTCTGTATTGATCTGGCTAAGGACTTTCCCGCTTATGGCCCAAACGTTTGGGGCATTAGCGCCTCAGACAGTATCAAGGGTTACGTTGCCTGGGGTGGTCCACCGCGCGACCCGGCCATTGACGGCAGCGTAGTGCCTTATGCGTCGGTGGGTTCACTCATGTTCGTGCCGCAGTTGGCGCTGCCGGCGATAAAGACCTTACGAGCGAAGTACGGGCAGAACATCTATGGCAAGTACGGTTTTGCCGACGCTTTTAATCCAAATACAGGATGGGTTAATCGAGACGTTATCGGGATCGATCTGGGCATCAGTTTGTTGAGTGCTGAGAATTCGCGGAGCAGAAACGTCTGGCGCTGGTTCATGCGGAATCCGGAAATCTCGCACGCGATGGCCCTGGCGGGACTGAAGCGTTATCGCGCGGCAGCGGTGCGGCGCGCGCTCAGGCGATCTCAGCCGAATCCCGCTCGATCTTTTTCCAAAAATGGATTTCAGTCGCTGATGGCTTTGCCTCAAAAGTAAGATTTGACTCTCTAGGAAGTGTTCGGTTCGTGTCGCTTCGTGTGATTTTGTGGATCATCCTTGTTTTCCGGACGAAGAGAAACGATCCACGAAGTCACACGAACTACACGAAACTCATTACAACGTTAATCGACTTTTGAGGCAAAGCGTCGCTAATGGAAAAATCTCAAATACTCGCTCAAATTTATTTGCCATTACCTGCTCGTCTCATAATACTACGGGCGTCATGACCCTTCTCACTGCGCGATTTCCGATCCACGGCTACCTCGGCGCCGCGATCATGATTATCGCGGAAGTCCTGCTTTTTGCCGGTAATCAACTTGTTGGTCGCTGGTTCACGGCGATTGTCTGGACGGGGTATATCCTGTTTGCCGATGCCCTTGTTTACAAACTCAAGGCGCGCTCGCTCTTGAAAACCGATCGCCTCGAGTTTGTTTTGATCGCTCTAATATCGATCGGTGGCTGGTGGCTATGCGAGTTTTACAACGCGCCGCGGTTTTGGAAATCGAACCTTGAACTTTGGTGGCATTATCACAACCTCGAGCCCAATCTCATGTTGCGTCGTGTCGGATACGACTGGGCGTTCGCCACGATCTTCCCTCTGCTCTTTATTACCGCAGAGATTTTTCGCCTTACTGTGTTCCAGCGTGCGAAAGACCGTAAGACGCTTAAAATATCCCGCGCGGGATTGATCGTGATGATTGCGATTGGCGCTGCCGGCGTGGTCGGGCCGTTACTTTATCCGTCGGAATGGCTGGCGCCGGTGATCTGGCTGTCCTTCGTCTTCTTTTTGGATCCGATTAATGCGATGCGGGGCTGGCCGTCGATTACGGGGGACCTCGCACGCGGCGATTGGCGCAGGCTTTGGTCACTGCTCGTGAGCGGACTGGGGTGCGGAGTTCTCTGGGAGTTTTTCAATTACTGGGCCATCGCGAAATGGACCTACACGGTGCCGTATCTCGGAAACGTGAAAATTTTTGAGATGCCGGTGCTTGGTTTTCTGGGCTTTCCGCCGTTCGCGATTGAGTGTTGGGCCATGTACATCTTTTTCCGATCGTTGCTGAGTAATCGACCGGCGCGATTACCACCAGGATTGTGGATCGAAGATCACACAGATACATCATGAGCAAATCACTTTCCGCTGTATCGCTTACCATTATCATGCTTCACTTCCTGATGATCGAAACACCCCAAAGTTTTGCGCAGAATGTCGCTCGCCCCCGCGCCCGCGAGGCCGGAGTGATCGTCGGGGTATTGCCAACTGGACCGTTGAATGCCATTACGGATGTTGCCGGCGTGACCGTTGGCCATACCACGCTAAACCAGGGCGACAACGTGCGGACCGGCGTGACCGCGATCCTGCCGCACAACGGAAATCTGTTTCGGGAGAAAGTCCCCGGCGCAGTTTTTGTCGGCAACGCGTTCGGCAAGCTCGCCGGTTCCACCCAGGTGAATGAACTGGGCGAGATTGAGACGCCGATTATGTTGACTTCGACCTTGAATGTTCCGCGTGTCGCCGACGCTACGATTGATTACATGCTGGCGCTGGCGGGCAACGAGGATGTGCAGTCAATCAATCCGCTGGTGGGTGAAACGAACGATGGCTTTCTTGACGACATTCGCGGCCGTCATGTGGGACGCGAAGAAGTAGCCTCGGCCATCAAGAACGCGCGTGGTGGTCCGGTCGACGAGGGCTGTGTCGGCGCTGGCACCGGTACGGTAGCGTTTGGCTTCAAAGGCGGCATCGGCACAGCTTCGCGCAGGTTGCCGGCATCGCTCGGAGGCTACACCGTCGGCGTGCTGGTGCAGTCGAATTTCGGCGGAATTTTGAGCATTAATGGCGCGCCGGTAGGTCGCGAGCTGGGCCGGTATTATTTGAAGGAAGAGTTGAGTTCGGCAAATTCAAGTCTGCCGGACGTTTCGGCTGACGGATCGATTATGATCGTGATAGCTACTGACGCTCCCGTCGATCACCGGAATCTGCAAAGGCTGGCCGCCCGTTCGATGATGGGATTGGCGCGTACCGGCGCGGCCGGATCAAATGGCAGCGGCGACTATGCGATTGCTTTCTCAACCGCTCCGGAACTTCGCCTTCGCGGTTCAGCGGCCCCGCGCAATGCCAGGTCCAGCGTCACCCTGCTTTCCAACGATGCGATGTCTCCACTTTTCCTGGCCGTGATCGAAGCAACTGAAGAGGCCATCTACAACTCGCTGTTTCGGGCGACGACAACGAGCGGGCGCGGGCACACGGTGGAGGCGCTGCCAATCGATCGCACGCTGGAGATACTCCGGCGGCACAGAGCGCTGAAGCCGTGAGGTCCGCTACCTCCGCAGACGGCATGGAGTCAGTACCGGGAGCGGCAGCGACCGGGTCGCAACCTACCCATGATTCGGGATCGCGAGCCCGCCACCCGGTCGCTACCGCTCCCGGTACTGACTTCATCCTCAAATTAAGACTTTCCCCATCGATCCCTTTTATTGACACCCGATCCCTTACTCACTAGAATACGCCCCACCCGAAAACGGAGGACAATGCCAGTGGCTCTCAAAATTCGAATTAACAGAAAAAGTGTCGAGTCGATGACGCGACAGCTTACTGATCAACTGGGGGAATTGATCAGCAGTGGCGCGCTTGCCATCGGCAGCTTACTCCCCAGCGAGCGCACACTGGCGAACTCGCTCGGTGTGGCCCGCAACGTCGTACGCGGCAGTTACGACTATCTCGAGAAAGCGGGCATCGTTCAGCGCGAGGGCAGAAAAGGCCGGACTGTGCGGGCCAAGACTTCGCGAAAAAAATCCGCTGCCAAGAGCGCGAAGAAAACCGCCAAGAAGCGATAACCGAATTGGTTCATTGATCCATTGGTTCATTGGCTCATTGCATTAATTCATTGAGTCATTGAGTCAATACCGTAAATAAACCGATCACCGGTCTTTGTCCCTTGGATTCCACTCCATTTGAAAATGGGTTCCGGTTTCACTGGTCCGGGTGAACCCCAGCCGTTCAAATAAACCCACGGCCCGATTAAATCTAATCACTTGCAAGCGCAAAGGAAGTCTCGCGGACCGCGCCTCTTCCTGAACCAGTTGAATCAGGTGCGTCCCCAGCCCGTGATTGCGACGTTCCGGGACCAGGGCCAGATCGATCAAGCGAATCTCGTCAGGCCGCTCCTCGACGGCTAAACGCCCAGCCGGCTGGCCGTCCAGCGACACGATCTGGTCGACTATATTTGGGTGGTCCGTCGCCAGAAAATTTTGGTGCGCCTCATGCTGAATCTCTAGAAACTCGCTGATGCGATCCTCGTTCCAGCCCAGTTCCCGCAGATCGTCGCCGCGGCTACTCTGGTAAAGTCGCAACAGAAAATCATGATCTTCGGAAGTGACAGGGGTTAAGGTGATCGCTGCTCTCGAGAGGCTCATACGCGCGATTCTAAACGAAGAACGATCCACGAAGCCACACGAAAAGTCACGAAGAACTGATCGTCGGAGTACCGCCTTTAGGCGGAAGTCCGATTTGGAAGCACTTCCGCCTAAAGGCGGTACTCCGAACAGCCACCGTCACCCTATTCTCAGCTGACGGCAATTAGTCGCCGTGCGCATCACATGCGATAATGCGGCTTCCGGCTTTCCCGCACAATTAAATAATTTCATCGAGGTTTGACTATGAAACGTTTCTTTGCTGTTTCGTTTGTGATCCTGCTTGCGCTTGTCTCGATTGTGGTCGGGCAGGAGCGTCGCTTCACCATCGACGATTTGTTGAAGGTGCGCCGCGTCGGTGATCCGCAGGTCTCACCGAAAGGCGACCTGGTCGCATTCACAATTACCGATGTGGACAAGGTTGCCAATAAGAGCACGACGCAGATTTATCTGGTGCCGCTTGGCGGCGGCGAGCCGCGGCAACTGACCAATGACGAGCATTCGTCGAGCAGTCCGCGCTGGTCACCCGACGGCGAGAAGCTCGCGTTCGTTTCGGCACGTGACGGCGAAGATCAAATCTGGACGATAGACATTTCCAGTGGCACGTTGAAAAAGGTCACCACCATATCCACCGGCGCCGGCGATCCTGTCTGGTCGCCCGACGGCCGGTGGCTGGCGTTCGCTTCCGACATCTATCCCGAATGCACGGATGATGCGTGCAACAAACGGCGAGCTGATGAAGTTGCCGCCAGTAAGGTGAAGGCCCACGTCGCGACGCGACTGCTTTATCGTCACTGGAAGTCCTGGAAGGCCGGCACGCGCTCGCACGTCTTTGTGGTTTCTTCCGCCGGCGGCGAAGCCAAAGACATGACGCCGGGCGACTATGATGCACCACCGTTCAGTCTCGGTGGGCCGACCGATTACTCTTTTTCGCCCGATTCGAAAGAGCTGGCCTTTGTCAGCAATCACGACAAAGTCGAAGCGACTTCGACAAACGCCGATGTCTGGATCGTTCCCGTGCGCGGTGGCGCAGCGAAGAACATCACCGCGGCCAATCGCGGGTTTGATGGGTCACCGCAGTACTCGCCGGACGGCCGGTACATCGCGTATCGCTCTCAGGCCACGCCGGGTTACGAAAGCGATCGCTTTCGCTTGATGCTTTACGATCGACAGACAAATCAATCGAAGTCATTGAGCGAATCACTCGATTCGTGGGTTGATGAGTTTGCCTTCAGTCCCGACGGCAAGACCATCTATCTCGAAGCAGAAGAACGTGGGCGCGCACCCATCTACTCAGTTTCCCTCAGTGGTGGTCCGGTGCGAAAGTTGATCAGCGGTGAAGGTTTCAACGGCGACATTCATCCGACCAGGGACGGACACGCGTTGGTTTTCTCGCGCAGCAGCATGACCCGCCCGACTGAGATTTATCGCGCGAACGCCGATGGTACGGGCGTGACGGCCTTGACCAAAACAAACGATGCGTTCATCTCGTCATTTAAACTGCAGGCGGCTGAGGAAGTGACCTGGACCGGGGCGGCCGGCGCCAAAGTTGCCGGTTGGATAGTAAAGCCGGCGAATTTCAACCCGCGCCGGAAGTATCCGCTGGTGGTCCTGATTCACGGTGGGCCGCAGGGTGCCTGGAATGACAACTGGGGCTATCGCTGGAATCCGCAGATCTACGCCGGCGACGGGTACGTGGCATTCATGCCGAACCCCCGCGGCTCAACCGGCTACGGCCAGCAATTTCTCGCCGATATCTCGGGTGACTGGGGTGGCAAGGTCTTCACCGACATCAGCAACGGCGTGGCGATGATCGTCAATGAGCCCTACATCGACAAAAACCGCATCGGCGCCGCGGGCGCCAGCTATGGCGGTTATATGATTGACTGGATCGAAGGTCATAACAACGACCCGCGATTTACTTACAAAGTGCTGGTCTCGCACGACGGCGTTTACAATCTGACGAGTATGACCGGGGCGACCGAAGAGCTCTGGTTTACGGATTGGGAATTCAAGGGCACACCGTGGACCAACAAAGAGATGTACGAGCGCTGGTCGCCGCACAACTTTGTCCAGAACTTCAAAACGCCGGTTTTGATCATCACCAATGGGTTAGACTATCGCGTGCCGGAAGGCGAAGGCCTGCAGTTCTTCACCGCGGTGCAGCGCATGGGAGTTGAATCAAAGCTCCTGGATTTTCCTGACGAAGGCCACTGGGTGACGAAGCCTGCGAACTCGGCTTTCTGGCACAATACAGTGCTTGATTGGCTGGACAAGCACTTGAAGTGAAACTAATACTCCCTCTCCCTTTTGGAGAGTGAATCGATCGGAGGTCCCTGATGCCAGGTTGGTTGAAAGTTCTGCTGATCGTAGCGGTCGTGTTAGTGCTGCTGGTAGCCGGCGTTGTCGGCGCCGGTGTTTTCTGGTGGATGCGTAACAAAGATGCGGTCGTTGGCCGGCTTAAGGAAGTATCCACGGAAGGTAAGGACTTCGGTAGCCATAGCGACAACAAGGGTTGTGTCGACGAAACCATGTCTCGCTACAAGCGTGAGCCGGGATTCACCAAAGCGATTTCAGATAGTATCTTCATGCGCACGTGTTTGGACGCGAGTAAACCTACGGCCGGCTTTTGCGACGGCGTACCGGGGCGGACCGAATTCATTAAGACTGGCCAGTGGCGGGTTGAACAATGTGATCAGTACGATCTTCGCAATGACCAATACTGCCAGCAGCTGTTTCAGCCGGTGCAGGACTACTGCGGCGAGAAACGAACTCGCAGCCCCGAGTGAGGAATGAGTCGAACGTTTCGTGAAGGTTTCGTCGCAGGGCGACGAATGAATTTAGCCCGGCCTTGAAGAGAGTGTGTCATAACTCGAATTTGACGTCTGATCTGCACGTTGCTGCGTTTCGTGA
>JBKPEE010000220.1:0-22054 GCA_046728235.1 Acidobacteriota bacterium | reverse complement strand
ATCAGACTCCCGCGCTTTGGAAGATCATGGCGTGCGCGTCAGCACCGGCCGGCACGATCGGGAAAACGTTCTCTTCTTTGGCAACTACTAACTCCATCACCGCCACCCCTTTATGTGAGAGTCCCGCCTGCAATACCTGGGACAGCTCGTGGGGTTTTTGGGCGCGAACTGCAAAAGCGCCATAAGCTTCCGCCAGCTTCACGAAGTCCGGCGCCACCGACAAATCAACTTCGGAATAAGCTCGTTCGTAGAACATCTCCTGCCACTGCCGCACCATGCCGAGATAGCCGTTGTTCATGACGACCACCTTTACCGGCAGGTCGTACTGCATCGCGGTCGCCAGTTCCTGGTTAGTCATCTGAAAGCCGCCATCGCCGACGACCGCGACGACCAGTTGATCGCGAAAGGCTAGTTGCGCGCCGATTGCCGCAGGCAAACCAAAACCCATGGCACCCAAACCGCCACTGGTGATCCATTGCCGCTCGCGTTTGAACGGATAGAATTGCGCTGCCCACATCTGGTGCTGCCCCACGTCAGTCGCAATTATCGCTTCGCCGCCCGTCAGGCGATGCAGCTCACGAATCACATGCTGCGGTTTGATTTGGTCTCCGCCGCCGCGGAAGTTTAGCGGTTGTTCGGATTGCCAATTGCGCAACTGGTCCCACCAACGCGTTCGGTGTGCGATGCTCTGCTGAACCTGCTCGTCGTCAGTTGCATCTATTTCCTGGCACAGGGCTTCCAACGCCGCGCGGGCGTCAGCAATCAAGGTGAAGTCAGGGGCGCGATTCTTGCCGACATTCGCGGGGTCAATGTCGATGTGCAGCACTCTGGCCCGCGGCGCGAACGTGGCAAGTTTCCCGGTCACGCGATCATCGAAACGAACGCCGATAGCGATCAGCAGATCGCTCTCTGCGACAGCCATATTGGCCGCATAGGTTCCGTGCATTCCCAACATCCCCAGCATCAGCGGGTGGGCCGAAGGGAAGCCGCCCAGGCCCATTAACGTCGGGGTTACCGGCAACTGTAGTCGCTCGGCAAAAGCGAGTAGCGCCGCGCCCGCGCCGGAATTGACAATGCCGCCACCAACATAGAGAACCGGCCGCCGCGCCCGCAGGATTGCGTCAAAGGCGTGAAACACCGCGTCCCGATCAACCGTAGGTACCGGCTCGTGAAGCGGAAACCTGATTTTTTCAAGCCGCGAATAATGCGTCTGCGCGGCCGACACATCTTTAGGAATATCGATGACGACCGGACCGGGCCGGCCCGACCTGGCAAGATGAAAAGCTTCGTGGACGATCGCCGCGAGATCGGAGACATCTCGCACCAGATAGTTGTGTTTCACACAGGGTCGCGTAATGCCTACCGTATCGACTTCCTGAAAGGCATCGGTGCCGATCAACGACAACGGCACCTGACCCGTAATCACGACAATCGGCGACGAATCCATGTAGGCATTCGCGATTCCGGTGATGGCGTTGGTTGCGCCCGGACCTGAAGTGACCAGCGCGACTCCGACGCGGCCTGAAGACCGCGCATAACCTTCGGCCATGTGCACGGCTCCCTGCTCATGACGCACCAGGTAGTGCTTCAGCCGATCACGCGCCCGCCAAAGCTCATCATAGATGTGGAGTACCGCGCCGCCGGGATATCCAAAGATCGAATCGACACCTTCATGCAACAGGGCTTCGATCAGAATCTCTGCGCCACGCGGAAATCGGTCAACGTCGTGTGAACTCTCGGTCAGCTGTCTTTGTCTGCTTGCAGTTATCACGGAAGTAATGTTTCTCCCATCAGGAAACGATCAACGCCGCGTGCGGCTCGGCGGCCATCGGCAATGGCCCAGACAACCAGCGACTGGCCGCGGCTCATGTCGCCGGCCGCAAAAACCTGTGCGACATTGGTCCCTTGCTCGGCATCGACGGCGACATTGCCGCGCGAGTCCATAGCAATTCCCAGTTGACTCAAAAGACCCTTCGTCTCCGGGCCGAGAAAACCCAGCGCCAGCAGGACCAGGTCCGCGCGCCAGTCTTTTTCAGTTCCGGGAAGCTCCCGCGGCCCGCCGCTGGTCCATTCCACTTCCACCGTGCGCACGCCGCGAACATTTCCGCGTTCGTCGCCGAGAAACTCTCGGGTCATTACTGAATAAGTGCGCGGATCGTGACCGAACAAATGAGCGGCTTCCTGCTGGCCATAATCAAGGCGATAGATTCTGGGCCACTGCGGCCACGGATTTTCGGCGGACCGTCGATCCGGTGGGCGTGGGAGGATCTCGAACTGGACCAGACTGCGACAGCCGTGACGCAGTGCGGTCGCAACACAATCCGTTCCGGTATCGCCGCCACCAATCACGATCACGTCCTGGTCTTTGGCCGACAGAAAGCTGCCGTCAGTATGATCACCGTCAAGCAAACTTTTGGTATTCAGGTGGAGAAATTCCATCGCAAAATGAATTCCTCTCAGCGATCGACCGGTAACCATTAGATCTCGCGGCCGGGCTGCGCCGCCACAAAGGACGACGGCGTGGAATTGATCCATCAACCGGCCGGTGTCATAGGTTTCGCCGACATTGGTGTCTGTGATGAACTTGACTCCTTCCTGCTGCAGCAGGTTCACGCGCCTTTGGACGATCGACTTTTCCAATTTCATGTTGGGAATGCCGTAAGTCAGCAGACCGCCGGTGCGATCGGATCGCTCGAAAACCGTGATCGCATGTCCGGCAGCATTAAGCTGGCTGGCACAAGCCAGTCCGGCCGGACCGGATCCGATGATGGCGACCTGTTTCCCGGTGCGTACCGTTGGCGGCCGCGGCACAATCCATCCCGAGTCAAACGCTTTGTCGATGATTGCCTGCTCGATCGTTTTGATCGTGACCGGTGCGTCGTTAAGTCCGAGAACGCAGGAACCCTCACAGGGAGCGGGACAAACCCGGCCGGTAAATTCAGGAAAGTTATTTGTCAGCAGCAGCCGATCGAGAGCCTCGCGCCACTGATCGCGATAAACCAGATCATTCCATTCCGGAATCAGATTGTTGATTGGGCAACCCAGCGCGGATCCATCCACGGTCGCGCCCGAATGACAGAACGGAACGCCGCAGTCCATACAGCGTGCACCCTGCTCGCGGAGCAAAGCTTCAGACACCGGTTCGTGAAATTCGAGCCAGTCCGACAAACGCGCGCCGGCCGCCCGCAGGGGAGGCGACTCTCGCTTATGCTCCATGAAACCCGTCGGCTTACCCATTCGTTATGTCCCGGCCGCGCGAACCATCTGCAGCGTGTTCGATTGGAAGGCGGCCATCGCCGCCTCTTCAGTCGTCAACCCGGTAGTCTGCATCTGCTGCTGCGCTTCGAGTACCCGCCGATAATCGTGCGGAATGACTCGCACGAAAGTTGGCAGATACTCTTCCCACGCGAGCAGTATCTCGGTCGCGCGCGCGCTGCGCGTGTATTCGGCATGCTGAAAAATGAGGTTCTTAACCAACTCGATCTCTGTGTCATCTTCGATTCGGGTCAAGTCGACCATTTGCGAGTTGCAGTTGCGATGAAAGGCGGCTTCCCGATCGAGTACATAGGCGATACCACCGGACATGCCGGCGGCAAAGTTGCGCCCGGTTGAGCCGATCACGATCACCCGACCGCCAGTCATATACTCACAACCGTGATCACCTACGCCCTCGACGACAGCGACTGCTCCACTATTACGTACGCAGAAGCGTTCGCCGGCGAGTCCACTGATGAAGGCTGACCCGCTGGTCGCGCCGTACAACGCTACGTTACCGATAATTACGTTTTCCGCTGCCGTAAACTGCGAGCCTGGCGGCGGACAGACAATCAGCTTGCCGCCCGACAATCCTTTTCCGAGGTAATCGTTCGCGTCGCCGGAAAGCGTCAGTGTCATTCCGCGTGGCACGAACGCGCCGAAGCTTTGCCCGGCTGAGCCTTCGAAGTTGAGCCGGATCGTGTCTTCAGGAAGGCCTTCGGCTCCATAAAGGCGCGTGATTTCGCTGCCCACGGCGGTTCCGACAGCGCGATTGACGTTGCGGATCGGCAAGTTGATTTCAACCTTTTGGCGGTTTTCGATCGCCGACCGGCACCGCGAGATCAAGATGGTTTGATCGAGCGACTCTACCAGACCGTGATCCTGCTCGATCTGACAAAACCTGCCGACTGACTCGGGGACAGTGGGCCGGTAAAGCAGCTCGGAAAAATCCAGCCCGTGGGCCTTCCAATGATCGATGTCCCCGGCCACGCTCAGGCAATCCGTTCGACCGACCATCTCATCGAACGAGTGAAATCCGAGATTAGCCATCAGTTCGCGAACTTCGCGCGCAATAAACTTCATAAAGTTCACGACATTATCGGGGTCACCCGTGAATCGCCGGCGCAGTTCCGGATCCTGAGTCGCCACGCCGACGGGACACGTATTCAGATGGCAGACGCGCATCATGATGCAACCAAGGGTCACCAGCGGCGCGGTCGCAAAACCGAATTCCTCAGCGCCCAGGAGTGCCGCCACGATTACATCCCGACCGGTCCTCATTTGACCGTCGGTTTCCAACGTCACCCGACTGCGTAAATCATTCAGCAGAAGTGTCTGGTGTGTTTCCGCCAGACCGACTTCCCACGGCATGCCGGCGTGCTTGATGCTGGTGAGCGGCGCCGCTCCGGTGCCGCCATCGTGTCCGCTGATCAGAATCACGTCCGCGTGCGCTTTGGCCACGCCCGCGGCGATTGTGCCGACTCCCATTTCGGCAACCAGCTTGACGCTGATACGCGCCCGGGGGTTGGCGCATTTCAAGTCGTAGATCAGCTCTTTGAGATCTTCGATCGAGTAAATGTCATGATGCGGCGGCGGCGAGATTAGACCCACGCCGGGCGTCGAGTGCCGCACGCGCGCGATTTCCGGATAGACTTTGTGTCCCGGTAGTTGGCCGCCTTCGCCCGGCTTTGCACCCTGCGCGATTTTGATTTGCAGTTCATCGGCGTTGACCAGGTATTGGCTCGTCACTCCAAAGCGGCCCGAAGCGACCTGTTTGATGCGGCTGTTACGCGAATCTCCGTTTCTTTCGGGAACGTAGCGTTCCGGATCTTCGCCACCTTCGCCGGTATTACTCTTGCCGCCGATGCGGTTCATCGCGATGGCCAGGGCTTCGTGCGCTTCTTTGCTGATCGATCCATAAGACATCGCTCCGGTCTTGAAGCGTCGCAGGATCGCTTCTTCGGGTTCGACCTGATCCGGCGGCACCGGCGGGCGGGTGCTGCTGATTCTCAGCAGGCCTCGCAAGGTGCAGAGACGATGCGAGTGATCGTCGACCAGCCGGCTGTACTCCTTAAAAACTTCATAGCCGTTGGTGCGGCAGGCATGTTGCAGCTTGTGGATAATCTCTGGACTGAGGAGGTGATATTCACCTTCGCGGCGATAGGCATAATTGCCGCCGCCTTCCAGCCCGCGCACAAACGCCTGGTGTTCCGGAAATGCACGCGCATGCCTCAGGCGGGCCTCTTCAGCAATCACATCGAGACCAATTCCGCCCACGCGCGAGGGCGTCCAGGTGAAGTATCGATCGATTAGATCCTGATGCAGGCCAATCGCTTCAAAAACCTGCGCGCCGCAATAACTCTGCACCGTGGAAATTCCCATCTTCGAGATTACCTTGACGATCCCATGGTTAATCGCCTTCACGTAATTGTGAATGGCCAATTCCGGATCGGCAGCCGATTTTTCCAGGGTCTCGAAAACGATGTAAGGATTTACCGCCGCCGCACCATAGCCAAGGAGCAACGCGAAGTGGTGAACTTCGCGTGGCTCGCCACTTTCAATTACGAAACCCACCTGCGTGCGTGTGCCTTCGCGCAAGAGATGATGGTGAATGGTTGAGACGGCGAGCAGTGCCGGAACCGGGGCCAGCTCGCCGGTAATCCCACGATCGGAGAGCACGATCACGCCAAAGCCTTCGCTTAGTGCCTGACTGGCGCGATGGCACAACCGGTCGAGCGCGACATCCAGACCGCGACGCCCGTTACGGACTTCGAACAGCATCGGCAAAGTAACTGAGCGAAAGCCGGCGTAGCCGTCATCGCCCAGATGTTTCAACTTCTCCAATTCGGAATTGGTGAGGATCGGTGACGCCAACCTGATTTGCCGGGCGCATTCGGGTGACGGTTCGAGCATGTTTGCCTCGGGACCGACGGTCGTATCGGTAGACATGATCAGCGCTTCCCGAATGGCATCAACCGGTGGATTAGTAACCTGGGCAAACAGCTGTTTGAAGTAGTTGTAGAGAAGCTGAGGGCGCTCTGAAAGAACTGCCAGCGGAGTATCGTTGCCCATCGAGCCAACCGGCTCATTTCCGCTGCGGGCCATTGGGCCGATCAACACCCGTAGCTCCTCTTCGGTAAACCCGAAAACCTGCTGGTGCTTTGCTAGCGGGATTTGCGCTGGCCGCGATGCCGGTGCGCGCGACGGCAGGCTCTCCAGGGATATCAGGTTCTTGTCCAGCCAACGGCGGTAGGGATGCTGTGCCGCGAGATGCTCTTTCAGTTCATCATCATCAATGATGCGGCCGGCGCGGGTATCGATGAGTAACATGCGGCCGGGTTGCAGCCGCCCTTTCTTCAGCACGCTACGGGGCGGGATATCGAGGACCCCGACTTCTGAGGCCATTACCACGAGATCGTCTTTGGTTACGTAGTAACGTGCCGGACGCAAGCCATTACGATCCAGCACCGCGCCGACACGCACGCCATCCGTAAATGCAATTGCGGCCGGACCGTCCCACGGCTCCATCACGCAGGAGTGATATTCATAGAACGCTCGCTTCGCCTGACTTATGGACTCGTCGCCCTGCCACGGCTCAGGCACCATCATCATGATCGCGTGCGGCAGTGACCGCCCGGAAAGCGTCAAAATCTCCAGCACGTTGTCAAACATCTCCGAATCGCTGCCGTCACTGTCGATCACCGGCAGCACTTTCGGAAGATCTTTGCCGAACAGCTGTGAAGCGAAACGGCTTTCGCGGGCATACATCCAGTTAACATTGCCCCGCAGCGTATTAATTTCTCCGTTGTGCGCGAGATAACGGTAGGGGTGAGCTCGCGACCAGCTGGGAAAGGTATTGGTGCTGAAACGCGAGTGGACCACTGCGAGCGCCGAAGTAACCAGCGGATCCGACAAGTCCGGATAGAATGTTTGCAGCTGTCCGGCGGTTAACATCCCCTTGTAGACGATGGTCCGCGGTGAGAGGCTGGCCACATAAAACATTCGCCGTTCGTGAATGCCGCGTTTGGCGCGCTTGCTTACCCGTTTGCGGATGACGCACAACTTACGTTCAAACTGCGACTCGTCGATTGTGTCCTTACCGCGAGCGACGAAGACCTGACTGATTACCGGCCGCGACTCAAGCGCGCCATGGCCAATTCCCAATTCATAGACAGGAACGGTCCGCCAACCGAGCACGGTTTGACCTTCCTGCGCGACAGTCTGTTCGAACATGCGCCGGCATTCGCGGCGCGCGTCCCTATTAGTCGGCAGAAAAACCATGCCCACGGCGTAGTCGCCTGGCTGTGGCAGAGAGAATTTCAGCCGGTCACATTCTCTTTCGAAAAATGCATGCGACAGTTGCAAAAGGATCCCGGCGCCGTCGCCTGTATTCGGATCGCACCCGCACGCGCCGCGATGTTCCATGTTCAGCAGAACCTGCAGCGCCTGGTCAACAATCTTTCGCGATCGCCGGCCTTTCACATCGACGACAAACCCCAGGCCGCACGATTCGTGTTCGAAACGCGGGTCGTAAAGTCCCTGCTTTTGCGGCTGGAACATGTTCATCGTGTTGAGTCTGCCGCTAAAAAAAGGCCATCAACTTTAGCGTTGATGGCCTTTGACAATCGGCGAGTAAGCTCGTGGCCATCAGGTCGGGCGCTTGACCTCAAAACTGACGACTACCTTTTCAAACGACTTACCACGTTTGAGACAGTCGGCTCCGCCTGCCACTGCAAATGAAGTTGTCGGTTTCCGTACCATCGCTTCGCCTGAATTCGGAGCAGCTACGCGCCGAGCAGTTTCCCTTTGAAGTTACAAACGCAATCTACTCGCTTCATCGCGATTTGTATAATTTAAAGTTTTTACTAATCCATAAATGGGCCGCCTCCCGGCCGAACTACAATTTTGTTTCGCACTGTCCCCAAAGAGACAGATTTGTATTTGGCATCGGTCGGTCGGCTGCGGCCGGAACGCTGCTCAAAGATGAGGTCTGGCGAAAGGCACAAGTTCGGAGTACCGCCTTTAGGCGGCATTATTTGTTGGAGCATCCCCTTATTGCGGGATTCCAATCAAGGAGCCGACTGGAGCGCAACCGTCCCGGTTGCTCTCTCGCGCGAAGTGAGACGGCATGCAGGTTGCTCTTTGGGGCGTTCGAATATTGCGCAAGCGTCTCGCTGGCAATTGCCGCGAATCGGAACGGGCAACCGGACTGGAGCGCAAGGTCTCGCTTGCCATCGCCATGATGTCAAACTGGAAAGAGCAACCGGGACGTTTGCGCTCCAGTCCCGTTGCGCACCAGTCGCTTGAAAATGATGCGAGATGAACTGAGTCATACGGCGGTCCGGTCGTACCGTCGCAAGGTCATGCTACAGGCCGAATCGCTCCTGCAGGCGCCGGCCGGAAGAAGTAGCGACCTCGAATTCTCGCGCGCGTTACGCCGCTTCCTCAAGATTGAGGATCGGCGTCTGCGGATGAGGCACCAGATTGGCGAGTCGGGCATGCAGACTGCCGCCGCCAGGAGTTTTGTGCTCGATCTCGCCGTGGATCATGCTTTTCAACACGCGGTCAAAACCAGCGCTTCGCCGCATTCGGGAGGACAACCTGCTTGTGCTCTGGTGGCAACCGGAGGTTATGGCCGCGCAGAATTGGCGCCGTTTTCGGATGTCGATCTCCTGTGTATCTACAGCGGTTCGAAATTGGCCGAAATGAAGAAGGTGTCGGAAAGCCTTCTGCGCCTGCTCTGGGATGCTGGAGTTACCGTGGGTCACAGTTTCCGCACGGTGGGCGATTGCGTCACGGCCAGCCTCGAGGATCCACACCTGCGTACAGCTCTGGTGTCAACGCACCTGATTGCCGGCAACAAGGCGCTGCATAATTCGCTGCTCGAAGTTCTGGAGAAAGATCGCCGCCGTCACGCGGAATCTTTTATCGCTGGTGTCTGCCGTGAGCTGGAGGTTCGCTACCGCAAGTTCGGCGGCGCGGTTTGTCTGCAAGAGCCGAACCTTAAGGAAACTGCGGGTGGTTTGCGGGACTATCACACCGCGATCTGGCTCGCGTATGCGCGCTACGGCTATCGCACCTTAAACGAATTGCGGGCCCATGAACTGGTCAACGAGGTACAGGCGCGACGGGTGGTAAAGGCTTACGATTTTCTGTGGCGCGTGCGCCACTCGGCGCATTTTTTGACCCATAGAAAGACGGAACGGATCGCGCTGGACCTGCAGACCGTGCTGGCTAAACAGCTCGGTTATCGCGCCGGAAGGCATCTGGTCGCCTCAGAGCGATTGATGCGCGACTATTACCGTCATGCGCGTGAGCTGCATCTGTTCTGTGAAATGCTTTTGGCAAAAGTAACAGACACTGCCCCACGAGTTTCACGCTGGTCGCGCCCTTCATTAAGAAGTTCAACTGAGCCTTTTTCGATTAGAAATGGTCGTCTGCAATTCGATGGGGAGGCTGGCCTGTTTGACGAGAAGCCGTTAACAATCTTCAATGCTTTCGCATTGGCGCAGGCGGCCCGGACGCCGCTGGGTTTTCGGCTGCGGGCAATACTCGCCGAAAGGGCCACGCGCCCGGGCGAGGTTTTTCGCGGTTCGCGCGAACTCACCGCAGAATTCTTCAAATTATTGCAGCGCCATGGCCGCGCCGGTTACGTGCTGCGTTTAATGCACGACGTTGGATTTTTGTCCCGCATCATTCCTGAATTCGGCCGCATCAGCCTGCTGGTACAACACGATCTTTACCATCACTTCACCGTGGACGAACACACGTTGCGCGCTATTGAGACGCTTGATGAGTTATATCTCAGCAACGACAAACATCGTTCGCAGTTGCGTACGGTCTTCAATGAGATTAGGCAACCGGTCCTGCTCTATCTTGCCTTGCTGCTGCACGACGTCGGCAAGAGTGGCGGCCGCGGTCACATAGCCCGAGGCACAAAGTTGGCTGAACGCGCCTGCCGGCGACTGCAGTTAACTGCGGCCGAGAGTAAGAAGGTGGTGCTGCTGGTCAAGCTGCATGTGGCCATGGCTCAACTCGCGCAGCGCCGCGATCTAAACGAGCCGCAACTGATCGGGGACTTTGCTGCGAAACTTGGATCGGTTGACGTACTTAACATGCTGCTCTTGCTGACTTACGCCGATCTCAATGCGGTCGGGCCGGCCGTTTGGAGCGACTGGAAGGCGAATCTCCTGTGGGATCTTTACCGCCGCACCCGTGCGCACCTCGCCGGCGCCGAACTACCGATCGATGACGGCGCGACGCTGCAGCAGTACAAAGAAGAGGTCGCCGCCGCTGCGACTCCGGCCTTGCCGTTAAGTCAGATCGAACGTCACCTGGCGCTCCTGCCCGAGCGATATCAACGCATTACCCCGCCGGCGGCGGCGGCCACGCACATGACTATGATCGAAACTGCCGGCAAGAAAGGATGTGCGCTCACCTGGAACGCAGTGCCCGGCGGTACGGAACTGGTAGTGTGTGCGCCGGATCGTCACGGGTTATTTGCCGATCTGGCAGGCACGCTGGCGGCAAACGGGATCGAGATTCTCAGCGCTGAATTGAATACGCGCGAAGACGGCATGGCGATTGATCAGCTCATGTTGCGACAAGCCTCAACCGGACAAGCCATCGAGGAGCGGCAGTATGAGAAACTCAAGCAGGCCCTTAAGCGCGCGGCGGCCGGCGAGTTGGCAGTAGCAGAACTGATTGAACGTTGGCAGGCCCGGAATGCTCCGCGAAAGCGAACCGCGCTGGTACCTGCGCGGCGGCACGACCTGCCCCGCATCGTGTTTGACAACGACGCTTCGCCGACAGCCACGCTCGTCGAGGTGCACGCTGTCGATGAGCCCGGCCTGGCTTACAAAATCGCCAGCGCCCTGGCGTCCCTCAATCTCGAGATTGTTTGCGCGCGGATTGCCACGGAACGCAGCGATGCACTTGATGTTTTTTACGTAACCAACAGTGACGGTTCGAAGGTTTCCGAAGGAGAAACCGAAATCATCGGCTGCAAGATAAGATCCAGGCTTTCGGCCACCGATGCAGTTTCAGTCGCCGGAATTTCACCGGCTTTGGAGAAAGAGCTCAATGAAAAAAGTCGAAGGGATTATCAGACCGCACTTGCTTGACGCCGTCCGCAGTGCGCTGCAGGAAGTTGATGTGATTGGCATGACTATCAGTGAGGTGCAGGGCTATGGCCGCCAGCGTGGTCACACTGAAACCTACCGGGGGGCAGAGTACCAGATTGAATTCGTGCCAAAGATAAAGATCGAAGTCATAATCCCTGATGATATTGAAGATTTTGTGGTTGACGCTATCGTCAAAGCGGCTCGGACGGGCAAATTTGGGGACGGCAAGATTTTTGTAATGCCCGTGGACGACGTGATCCGGATTCGTACCGAGGAGCGCGGTGAGGCCGCGTTATAGGTATCGCGATGCTAAACCGGATTCGCGCTGCCGCGCTCATTGCGGACGAGGACGTCCGCGCTCCCAGCATCAGGCGCTCACTTCAGCACTGATCATGAATGCTGACCGGCGACGACAACCATTGTGCCGGTGACCGGCGCTTCCACTATCTTCGCGGAAGCCTCGGCCGGTATCAAATCCAAATCACCGCTATAGCCGCCTTCGCCGTGTTGACTGAGATCAAGACCCTGGATCTCTTCTTCTTCACTCACCCGAACACCGACCAGCCAATCGACGACTTTCAGAAGCAGAAACGTGCCTGATACGGCCAGCGCGATCGTTATCCCGATAGCGGCCAATTGATTCAGTATCTGAGTTGGATGCCCGTCGAACAATCCCACCGGCAAGGCATTGCCCGCAGCATCCTTAAAAATTGGATTGATCACCCGGGTCGCAAAGACGCCAGTCAATAATGCGCCGAGTGTTCCTCCTGCCCCGTGCACGCCGAAGGCATCGAGTGAGTCGTCATAGCCCAGACGCTTCTTAACCTCTGTCACCATCATGAAACAGAAGACGCCGGCCGCGAAGCCAATTAACAGACTGGCCATCGGGGTAACAAAGCCCGACGCCGGGGTAATGGCCACCAGACCGCAGACGGCGCCCGAGATTGCGCCCAGGACGGTGGGTTTGCCGAGCCTCCACCATTCGATTGCCAGCCAGCCGAGCGTTGCCGCCGCCGCCGCAAAATGTGTGGCCGCAAACGCGCTGGTGGCCAGCGACCCGGCGGCCAGCGCGCTGCCGGCGTTGAAGCCGAACCAACCCACCCAAAGCATGCAGGCGCCGATGAAGCTGAGGACCAGACTATGCGGTGCCATCATGGTGCGCGGATAGCCGAGCCGCTTCCCCAGATACAAAGCACAGACGAGGGCGGAAAAACCGGAGGCAATATGCACCACCGTCCCGCCGGCAAAATCGAGCGCCGGAATTCGGCCGCCCAGCGCTGCGTTCAGAAATCCGCCGGCACCCCAAACCATGTGCGCCAATGGAAAATAGACTACCGTCACCCACAGAATAGTAAACAAAACCATGGCGCTGAACTTCATCCGCTCAGCAAAAGCGCCGCTGATCAGCGCCGGCGTGATGATGGCAAACATCAACTGAAACAACATGAATGTTTGCTGGGGAATGGTCGCCGCATAATCCGCGTTGGCATCGGCGCCCACACCACGCAGCCACGCGTAGCCAAAGCCGCCGATGAAAGGAACACCGCGGGAAAATGCGAGACTGTATCCATATACCGCCCACAGCACGCTCACCAGCGCCATCAAAATAAAGCTTTGCATCATCGTGCCGAGTACGTTCTTCTTGCGCACCAGTCCGCCGTAGAACAGCGCCAGCCCCGGACCAGTCATCATCAGCACCAGCGCCGCCGACACGAGCACCCACGCATTGTCCCCGGCAGATTGTGCCGCGGCGGTTGACGACTCGACCTTTGCCAATCGACTTTCCAGAGTCGACGACGCCGTCTGGGCCGCGGCGTTGATTGTAAGAACCCCGAGTGTGGCAATTCCGGAAAGACTGCTAAGGAACCTCGTTCTGGAAGTCACGCGCTGACTCTCCTTTTCGGATCGGTATCGCAGAGGCGATCGGCTTTCATCGAACTCACGACGCTTTTCAACTCCCATGCCAACGTATTCCGGTTCCCTTCGTGGCCGATTCTCGAAGGTAAACGTCCGGTTTTCTTGAATTCCGGTGCGCAACGGGCCGAAATTTAATCCTGGCGGCGTCGCCCACTGGCGACACATTTGTCGCGACGCGCTGCTAAAGCAACAAAAACGTAATTTCCGGCAAAGAGCACGTTTGGGCGTGAACGTTTATGTTAGTATCGCCAGAACCCGGGAACTAACTTATTCGAAAAGGCGGCACGGATGTCCGGCCCGTCCCCGCGTGCAAGCTGCATGCTTCACTGCCGGCGCTCAAAGATGGAACTGTCGCAGCTGGAATTTTTTGTCACGGTGGTCGAAGAAGGAGGCTTTTCGAAAGCCGCCGAAAGGGTTTTTCGTACGCAGCCCGCAGTCAGTATTGCGATTCGGCGTCTTGAGGAAGAGATAGGAACTTCTCTGTTTGAGCGGTCACAGAAGGCGCCGGTACTGACTGAAGCCGGTGAATTGTTCTATGACTACGCGCGACGCATTCTGGCTTTACGAGATCAGGCGCTCGGCGTGCTCACCGAGCTGCGGCTGCTGAAGCGCGGTCGCGTCCGCATCGGCGCTAACGAGAGCACTTCCCTTTATCTGCTCCCGCACCTGATTTTGCAGTACCGGTCGCAGTATCCGGATGTGATGGTGGAAATCTTTCGTCATACTTCAGACCGGCTGCCGCGCGAGGTTTTGGATCGAAACGTGGATTTTGCGCTCATGGCATACGAACCGGTGAGTAACGACCTCGGCGCCTTTCCCGTATTGCGTGATGAGTTAGTGCTCATTGTTCATCCCAATCACGTGATGGCGGGGCGCGATTCCGTGACCGTCGAGGAGTTGGGTCATGAATCTTTTCTCGCCCATAACGTGAACACCGGCTCACGTTACAAGGTCACCGAAACTTTCGCCCAGCATCACACGCCATTGAACATCACGCTGGAGCTGGCAACTATCGAGACAATTAAGCGGTTCGTACAACTCAAGATCGGCGTAGCTTTTGTGCCGCGCATGTGCGTCGAAGAAGAGCTCGAACGCGGGATACTTAAGAGTGTGCCCGTCGAAGGCCTGTCATATGAGCGCACCATATGGGCCACCTATCGCACGGGCGTCGAAATGTCGGACGCCGCCGCCGCCTTCCTCAAGATTCTGCGGCACCAGGCGGCCATTCCGGCAAATCAGGAATGAACATCAAAGGGTCGTCAAACTCTTCGCGGTTGCGAAATGCCTCGCGATAATTACATTAGAACTATTAATCAGTCGATAAAAACAGTTTCTTTGACTTACGCAAACGTCACCACCTACGATGCTGATTCTTACAGATGACTGCAGAGCGAATGATCACGTCAACCGCCAGCAACGGCGATTACGCCCGGCAACGTCAGCCGAATCTGCAAATTCAGCCGGACGTGGCCGTGAGTTCTTTTTCCAAGACTATGTCCGCAGCCGATAGCGAAGCACGAAACCTGGCCACGATCCTGGAAACCGGACAGACTCTGGCCGGCACTTTAGAACTGAACGGGGCGCTGGCCCGCGTGCTGGAAACTCTCGGACGCCATCACGGCATGGTGCGCAGTTTCGTCAGCCTGATTGATCCGGAAGCGCACGAACTGAGAATTGTGGCTTCGCATGGATTCGACGAAGCGGCAACCCGGGCCGTCAGCTACAAGATTGGCGAAGGGATCACCGGCCGTGTGGTGCAATCCGGAAAGCCCATCGTCGTGCCACAGGTCAGCCGCGAACCGTTGTTTCTTGACCGGTTGGCAGCCCGGAAAAAGACATTGAAACGGCAAGAGCTGACCTTTGTCTGCGTCCCCATCCTCGTGAATCGCAAGGCGCTCGGCGCACTGGGCGTCGATATCAAGTATGCGGCCGAACGCGACTATGAGCGGGCCACCGGCTTTCTCTCAATCATCGCCGCGATGATTGCCCAGGCCATCACGGTCGATCAGCTAATCGAGACGGATCGACGCCGCCTGCTGGACGAGAACACTCATCTTAAGCAGGAACTGCGCGAGCGCTACGATTTCAGCCATATCATCGGGAACTCAAATCCCTTGCGCCAGGTTTATGAGCAGGTGACCCAGGTCGCCCGCACAAACACGACGGTGCTGCTGCGCGGCGAATCCGGAACCGGCAAGGAACTGATTGCGCACGCGGTGCATTACAACTCGTTGCGCGCTCACAAACCGTTCATCAAAGTAAGTTGCGCTGCGCTTCCGGAGACCTTGATTGAATCTGAGTTGTTTGGTTACGAAAAGGGCGCTTTCACCGGAGCCCAAGGCCGCAAGAAAGGAAGGTTCGAGCTCGCAGATGGCGGCACGCTGTTTCTCGACGAGATTGGCGACCTTAACACCTCGACGCAAATCAAGCTGCTGCGCGTTCTGCAGGAACGGGAGTTCGAGCGGCTGGGAGGCACCGAGACTATCAGGATCAACGTCCGCCTGGTCGCGGCTACCAATCGTGACCTGGAAAAGGCCATGAGCCAAGGCCAGTTTCGCGAGGATTTGTATTATCGTCTGAATGTGTTCACGATCTTTATGCCGCCGCTGCGCGAGCGTAAATCAGATGTGCTGTTGCTGGCCGATCACTTTCTTGAGAAGTTTTCGCGCGAGCACCACAAACACATCAAACGCATCTCGACCCCGGCGATTGACATGCTGGCCAGTTATCACTGGCCCGGAAATGTGCGCGAACTCGAAAATATTATTGAGCGCGCCGTCCTGGTTTGTGAGACCGGCGTGATTCACGGCCACCATCTGCCACCGACACTGCAAACTGCCGAACGATCGGGCACCATCACACGTTTGTCGTTGGAGACCGCAGTCGGGGCGTACGAAAGCGATTTAATCCAGGACGCACTTAAGACGACGCGCGGAAATCGCAAGCGAGCAGCGCAACTGCTCGACACGACTGAGCGAATCCTGGGTTACAAGGTGAAGAAATACGGAATCGAGTGCGATCGATTTCGGGGTTAGCACTTCGTTAGCACCTCGAAGATCCTCAAATTGACACGAACAAACACCAGCTCTTCTAATTCCTCGGCCTTCGCTTGAAGAGGCTTGGCCTCAAAAATCGATTAAAACGTGGTAATGCGTTTCGTGTAGTTCGTGTGATTTCGTGGATCGTTTCTGTTCATTCGGGAAATAAGGACGATCCACGAAAACACACGAAGCCACACGAACGGGACACTTTGACCTCAGAGCTAGATCTGACTTTTCAGCCAAAGCCGCGTGAATACGTGCATCGCCCGCGCTAACGCGGGCACGATCTAAGAAATCAGGTGACCCGCCGCAGGCGTAAATCCAACCTCTGCGTTTTCTCGCACAAATATCAGAAAGCTTACAGACGCCTGAAACATACTGAAGGCACGGCGGTATGACCCTTGAGTGCGTACCCGTGGGGCACTCTCTTGTGTTCAGAAATCATTCAATTGCGTTGAGGAGGCACAACAATGGCGACTTACTACGATGACGAACGAAACCGGGACAGACGTCCTTACGCACGCGAGGACGATTACGATCGATCCCGAGGACAACGGTATGGCGGCGCATATGAACGCGATAAAGGTTGGGAAGTTGGCGGTGAAAACCCCAGCCGGTACGGCACGGGATGGTCCGGGACTTACGAACGCGGGTATGGCTCGCGGTATTTCACCGGCGACGAACAAGGCCGCGGTTTTGCCGGCGGTCGCGACCTGGGAGGATCTCACGTTCCCGTCAATGATCGCGGCTGGCGCGAGATGCCCGACTCCGAGCGCGGATACAGCCGACCATACGGCGCTTCCGGACCAGGTCCGCAATATGCTCCTGACTCTGACCGGCGCTATGAAGGCACATACAGACCACCGTACTACGGTCGTGACTATGAACGGGAACGCAATCGCACTTATCGCGGTGAGGGCCTGGCTGGTGATCGCGGCTGGTTCGACCGCGCAAGCGATGAAGTGGCATCGTGGTTTGGCGATGACGAAGCCGAACGCCGGCGGCACATTGACAAGATCCGGCAAGCCAATCATCGCGGCCGCGGTCCGAAAGGCTATCGCCGTTCAGATGAACGTATCAAGGAAGACGTTAATGATCGGCTGACAGATCACCCTTACCTGGATGCAAGCGACATTGTCGTATCCGTCAAGGAGTGTGAAGTTACGCTCAGCGGCACGGTTGACGATCGTACCGATAAACGCGTGGCGGAAGATATCGCGGATTCAGTCTCGGGTGTTACTAATGTGCAGAACAATCTAAGAGTAAAAACGGAACAGGTAAGCACTGCCGGAATGGCCTCGGCAAAAACCGCGTCGCCGACAAGGTGACTAAACAGCAAAGGCGCTTATTGATTCCAGCCCAGGGTTGCGCGCAGGCAGCGCGCTACCCTGGGGATGGCATGACTGTCAATCACCGCTTTTTGTCACCTTATCCAAAACCTGCTTGCCATTCCCGGCGGGTTCAGTTCCCTTTCCCGTGGCCGCCACGCCTGCGCCCTGGGAAAAAACCATTTCGCCGCCGTACCAACCCTGGAAAAGCACCAGCCCCATGACCAGCAGTGCGGCTACCAGGTAAATGACTCCGGGTGTGCGATCTCGGCGCGCGTATATCAACCACCGCCACGCTGTAAGAACAACAAAGGCCCCGACCAGCACCCAGCCGATGTCCATGTGAAAGTCGACATACTTGAAAGTGTCACCCAGAACAGGTCGCGTGCGAACCATGTCGTAATAACCGGTGCCGGCTGTGATCGCCCCGAAAACCAGCGCACCCAGCAAAGACCATGATCCCGTCGCGCGCAGTGACGGCTTATTGAATAGACGGTTTAGTAAGTCAGCAATGAACGAAAACACGACCAAAGCAATCGGGAAATGAACAAACGCAGGATGTAGTGGCGGCATAATTGCGCTCCTTTCGTTGCGCGATTGAGTTCACGCCCGGGTCCGATTGAATAGCGGCTGTCACTTTTCCGACGGGAGCGACAACCAGTCTCAGTGACGATCCATTTGGTCGGATTAACGCTTCTTCGACTTCTTTGACGATTTCTTCTTCGGAACTTTTCCGCCCGCCTTCCGAGCTTCAGACAGTCCGATCGCGATTGCCTGTTTCTTACTGGTCACTTTCTTTCCGGACTTGCCGCTCTTGAGTGTGCCTTCCTTGCGCTCGTGCATTGCCTTCTTAACTTTCTGTTGCGCCTTTTTTCCATACTTCGGCATGGTCACCTTTCCTTCTTATGCAGCTTGCCTGAAATTGAGGGGGTTGGTGTGCGGCTCGGTGCTGGCTCGGGTTCCGGAACGGGTGTTGCCGTAGCACTCGGAGATGGGCTCGGCTTTGGCGTGGGTGTGGGTGTGGGGGTTGGCGTACGGGTCTCCTGCACTCTGGAAGATTCGTCCCCACGCAAATGAATCGCAGCCCGCTGGGATGACACTCCGACCAGCATCAGAGTCATCAGCATCATGAAGAGTCCCACAAAGTCTCGTTTCATTTTCGAGCACCTATCGTGGTCACTTAGTGATTACCCCGCAGGCAATGCGATCACCTGAATTCCCCGAGGGGTCGGTTTTCATGTCATCCGCTTTCGCATGAATGACGAGAGCCGTGCCGCCGTTTGCAAACAACGAGAAATTGGCAGCGCCCAAATTGACGCGCGGATCTTTCACCGTTGTCTTTGCCGTGCCATCGGCCTTAACGGTGAAGTTATTCATGTCGCCCGCGTGGGGTCCCATTGGATTTTGCAAACCATGTTGCTTATTGTCGGGATTGAAGTGTGGGCCGGCCGTGGTAAACGCAGGGCCTTCGCACTTCGCGTTCTGGTGAATGTGAATTGCGTGCTCGCCCGGCGGAAGATTTTTCAGATTGAGCACGATCCGAACTCCGCTTCCGGACGGCGAAATTTTGGCCGTGCCGACACTTTCTCCCTGCCCATTCTTCAGCTCAACCGTGACTGCTTTCTGGGCATCGACGTAAATTAGAAACAGCGCCGCCAGTACCGCTGTCATAAACCACACCAACAATTGTCGTCTCATTTTCTTAGAGGCCTCCTGATTTTCATGCGTATTGCAACAATTATCACCGCTTGGGACACGAAGCAATCCGCCAACGCGTCACGATCATCTGACGTGACCGCTTCAGAGTAGCACCGGCCAGGTTTCGGCAAGCGTGAAAAGCCGATCTCGCTGATTGCCGGTACCGGTCACTTCTTGCGCGTGCGAGCCGCCTTTTTTGCCGATCGTGATCGGGAGGCAGCGGATCTTTTTTTGGCCGCGCTGCGTGCCTGTCGCGACAGCGCTCGCTTCGAGGCCGCGCTGCGGCCCTCACGTTTTAAGGCGCGCTTCGTAGCCTGGGAACGTTTTGCCGACTTCTTGCCGCTCTTCTTCTTTCCTTTCCTGAGATCGCGAGCTGCCTGTTTGCGCAACTTACGCGATCCGGTTTTCGGCGGCGGCAAATCCACACCCGCCCGTCGGGCCTTCGATAAGCCAATCGCGATCGCCTGTTTGGCCGAACGGGCGCCGTGCTCTCCTTCACGCACATGCTCGATCTCTTCGCGCACAAACTCACCGGCTTGTGTGCTGGGGGCTTTACCTTCTTTCTTATCTTGTTCGGCTCGTTCGAGTGTTTCCTGTTCCGGCATCGTCCTCCCCCTTATTTCAAGTAACCTCGCTTGCACGCGGAGCCCGCGTGCCGCGACCAGCCTGCTCACCAAAGATTACTTTTGAGACTTTCATGCAAAGTCTCGGATTAAGTCCGCATTGAAGTGGGGGTACCGCGTGCAAAACAGCGCACCCGAAGCCGATTCACGAACCAGTTTAGGACGAGCATCCTGTCATGCCGGCGTTTAAGTCGCCACGCGGGTAACATCCGGCGCGCGTATGGCTTAGGGTAGCCTGCGGTATCATGTATGAGAGAACTGTCCAGTAATCTTGTCTCAGGATTTACTTTTTCATCACGCCCGCTCGCACCGCTTACAGCAGCGGACAAAGGAGAATGCGGGCTGACGCGGAGATTTATAGAGAAGGAATGCCAGCATGATCCACGAGATTACCCCATCCTGCCCTACTCGAACAGCGGATGCATTCCGATTGGAGGGCAAGCGGCCTCGCTTGTGCTTCCGCGGAAGCACGCAAGCGAGGCCGCTCGCGCTCGCTCCAGTCAGTACTGTTCTTCATCGGATTTTGAGTTCAACCGGCTGTGAATTATGATTGAGTCCACGGTGTCGGCCCGCATAGATCAGTCAGAGGAAGCACTTTTGATAAGCGCTTCCTCTTCTGCTGTTAAGCGAAGTTCCCGGCGGCCGCCGACCGGACCTTCTCAAATATGACTAAAAAACGAGTTGGAGTATTGACAGGCGGCGGCGACGCGCCGGGATTGAACCCGGCCATTAAGGGACTGGTTTATCGCGGCTCGGAGGTTGGTGTCGAGGTGATAGGGCTTTTCGATGGCTGGCGAAGTTTACTCAATCCATTGCCGGAAGTTTTGCCGCTGGATCGGCACACGGTTCGAACCTGGGACCGCGACGGGGGAACTAATCTCGGATCGTCGCGCACAAATCCATTTAGACAGGTCAACGACCACGGCGAACCCGTCGACCGGTCCGAAGAGGTAATTGAAAATGTCCGCCAGCTGTCTCTGGATGCCATCATAGTTTGTGGCGGCGAAGACACACTTGGCGTGGCCGCGAAGCTGGCGGCGCGCGGGGTCAACGTCGTGGGAGTTCCCAAAACGATCGACAAAGATCTGCCGGGCACCGATTACACGCTTGGTTTCGACACCGCACTACGCAACATCACTGAGGTAATCGAACGCTCGCGAACTCCTGCGGGTTCGCACGGCTGGGTGCAGATTATTGAAGTCATGGGACGCCATGCGGGCCATCTGGCGCTTTGGTCAGGGGTGGCGGGTCAGGCGCACATCATCCTGATTCCAGAAGTTCCGTTTCGGTATGAGCATGTGTTCCAACTCTTGACCAGCCGGTTGGGCCAGCCGACCTTGAATCGACTGCGATCACAGCGACCTCGTTACGCCGTAATTGTGGTAGCCGAAGGGGCGCGAGCCGAAGATGGCGAGATGGTCACCATCGATGACCGGCACGATTCGTTTGGGCACATTCGCCTGGGCGGAGTCGGAGACGTACTGGCGCGCAAGATTTCCGCCGAGACTGTTTACGAAGCTCGTGCCGTGATGCTGGGTCACCCTCAACGGGGAGGTGCTCCGAGTCCGATCGATAGGATTATGGGTTTGATGTTTGGCGCCCGTGCCGCCGAGGCAGTCGCTGAAGAGCACTTCGGGAACATGGTGTCGGCGCGGGGGATTGCACCGGTTTGCGAACTGTCACTGGTAGATATTGCCACTGTGTCGGGCAAGATTGCGACGGTCAATGTTGAGCGCGACTACGACGTCGATCGCTACCATTTCAAAAATCTCGGAATGTAGCTCAATGTCCCTTGATAAGATTGCCGCCCTGAAGCGAACAGCACTGTTCCAGGAATTGGACGATGAAACGTTGCGGTTAGTCGCCGAGCGCGCGGCGCCGCGGAGTTTTCACAAAGACGAGGTGCTCTTTATTGCCGGCGACAAAGCGCGCGGACTTTATGTAATAGTCAATGGTTCGGTGCGCGCTTTCCGTGAAAGCACGGACGGTCGCGAACAAATCATTCACGTCGAACGCGCCGGCGCCACCGTGGCAGAAGTGCCGGTTTTTGATGACGGCGATTATCCTTC
>JBKPEE010000219.1:0-10836 GCA_046728235.1 Acidobacteriota bacterium | reverse complement strand
TAATTGCCTCCGGTCTGGGCAGTGTCAGTTTGCCTCTTTTGACAATCTTCGCGGTCAGCCTTTCTTCCAGCTTGACACGCGCGTCACTAAGAACTTCAGGTTCAAGGAACATTTGAATCTGGCAGCCTTCATTCAGTTCTTCGACCTGACGAATCGTGCGAACTTCGGCAACAACTACAGCGGAAATCTGCGAACGAGCTCTTTTGGACAGCCGATCTCGTTCATCACGCCCAGTGGTGTGACCCTCCCGCATGCCTTCGCGGCGGAAATTGGCACTCGGTTTAGCTTCTAGGAGTTGCTACAAACAGGCGAAGAAGGGTGGCTGCAGTTTGCCACCCTTCACATTTCTCCGTGAGTTATGCGAGGTTTGAAGACAATTTGGCGGAACGTTCCGCCACCATTTTCTTTCACTAATTACGATTAGAGGAGGAAACATGATTGGAAATCCAGGGTTGTGTAAGTCCTTTGGTTTGGCATTGCTCTTATTTGTGTCGGCGACATGCCAAGAGCGACAACCGCCCGTTAAGATTGTTTTCGCCGTCCTTCAAAAAGCTCTTGATACCAGAACCGCAGCCATAGGTGACGAGGTTACTCTTATCACGCTTAACGACGTCGTTACTGACAACCAAATTGTAATCCCTAAAGGATCGAAATTATTGGCTCACGTCGCCGGTGTTGTTTCGCGCGGCAAGGACGAGCCTAAATCCGTATTAGCAATTGCGCTCGATAAAGCTATCGGGGTCTCAGGGCAAGGGATACCCTTACAAGCCATCATCGCCGCGATTGCAGCCCCGCCTGACGACCTTACATCTGATCCTACTTATGCGATGATGCACTCTAACGAACCAAGAATGGTCCCATCGGCGCGGGCGACCTCATCGTCCGGAACTTTGCCTCCAAGCAGCAAAGCAGATTCCAATGCAGCCGTCGCAACCGCCGAGCTTAAAGGTCGAATGGATCAGCCATCGCTACTAAACAAGGATTCCCAGGGAGCGATTGGCTACGAAGACATTTCCATTTCCTGGCACCTATCGATTCCGCCTCCACTGACGATCTTCACAACAAAAGCTAAGAATCTGAAACTGATGAACGGCACACAGATGCTTTTGCGAATGGCCGAACCTCGCGCATTGAAATGATAGGAAGTTTAGTCGCGCGGTTTCACGTGCGAGCGAATGAATTCGGCGATGTCCTGCGTAGAGGTGCCGGGTAAGAAAACTTCCGCAACGCCCTGTTCCTTGAGCTTCGGGATATCCTCCTGAGGAACGATTCCGCCCAGAACCACGAGCGTATCCTTCAAACCTTGCTCGCGCAGCAGCGAAACGATGCGCGGGCATAGGGTGTTATGTGCGCCGCTCAAAATGGAAACGCCGACGGCATCTACGTCTTCCTGCAAAGCCGCCGCCGCGATCATCTCGGGGGTCTGGCGCAGACCCGTGTAAATGACCTCCATGCCGGCGTCTCGCAAAGCGCGCGCGATTACTTTGGCTCCGCGGTCGTGGCCGTCAAGGCCCGGTTTGGCGACGAGTACTCTGATTTTTCTGGCTGACTGATTCATCCACGGATTAGATTGCGGGCTCTTCGTAGATGCCGTAAACGTCGCGCAAGGCGGAGCAGATCTCGCCGAGAGTGGCGTACTCTCTGACCGCATCGATGGTCGCGGGCATCGTGTTGTCACCGCGTTGCGCGGCTTTGCGGAGCGCATCGAGGGTACGCGACACGGCGCCGTGGTCTCGCTGTGAGCGAGCCTGCTCGAGCCGCTCGACCTGATGATTCCGCACTGATTCATCAATCACCAGGATAGGAACTTCCTGGGGTTCGTTTTCCATCGCGTACTTATTGACACCGACGATCACCTGGTCGCCTCGTTCCAGTGCTTTCTGATACTGGTAGGCGGACTCCTGGATCTCGCGCTGCGGAAAACCTTTCTCGACCGCCTCAACCATGCCGCCCATCGCGTCAATCCGTTCGAAGTAATCCAGCGCTCCCTTTTCCATCTTGTTGGTCAGAGCTTCGAGGAAATACGAGCCGCCCAGCGGGTCGATAGTGTTGGCGACGCCGGTCTCTTCAGCAATTATTTGTTGCGTGCGCAGCGCGATCAACGCGGCCCTGTCAGTCGGTAACGCCAGTGCCTCATCATAAGCGTCGGTGTGAAGTGATTGGGTTCCGCCCAGAACTCCGGCCAGCGCCTGAATTGCTACCCGCACGATATTATTCAAAGGTTGTTGCACGGTCAGCGAAACGCCAGCAGTTTGCGTATGAAACCGCATCTGCATCGTGCGCTCGTTTACGTCGCCAAAACGGTCACGCATAACTCGCGCCCAGATACGGCGGGCCGCGCGATATTTGGCAATCTCTTCAAAAAAATCGTTGTGCGCGTTGAAGAAGAAAGAAATGCGCGGCACGAACCGCTCAAGATCGAGTCCGGCGCGAACGCCCCAGTCAACGTATTCAATCCCATCTCGGAGCGTGAATGCCAGTTCCTGTAACGCGGTAGCGCCGGCTTCCCGGATGTGGTAGCCGCTAACTGAGATCGGGTTGTAACGAGGAACATGGTCGGTACAAAACTGAAACGTGTCGACGACCAGCTTCATCGCCGAGCGGATCGGGTAGATCCATTCCTTTTGGGCAATGTATTCCTTCAGGATATCGTTCTGCAGGGTGCCCGAAATTTTGTTCCAATCTGCCCGCTGCTTCTCGGCGACGACCAGGTACATCGCGAGAAAAACCGAAGCCGGAGCGTTAATTGTCTGAGAAACGGTTACGCTCTCGAGCGGAATGCCGTCAAACAAGGCCTCCATGTCGGCCAACGACGACACAGCAACGCCGCATTTTCCGACTTCACCCTCGGAAAGCGGCGAGTCAGCGTCATAGCCCATGAGAGCCGGCAGATCGTACGCGACTGAGAGCCCGGTCTGCCCTTCTTTCAGCAGATACTTAAAGCGAGCATTTGTTTCTTCCGGCGTGCCAAAGCCGGCGAACTGTCGCATCGTCCACAGTTTCCCGCGGTAACCGGTGGCGTGGATGCCTCGCGTATAGGGGAAATGGCCCGGGGTGGAGATGTCGCGATCAAAATCAACGGCGGCCACATCCGTCGGGTCATAGAGACGGTTGATCTCTTCGAGAGAGACCGTTTGAAACGACGTTTTTCGTTCGGCCTTGCGGGTTTGGGTTGATCTCTCGTCGCGCTGAGTAAGTGGCATCGCTGAAATGAATGGTGCTGGAAATTAAAGGCGATATTAGTTTAGCTGTCAGACAGTGTCAATTTTGCACCACTTAAAATGAAGGCGCGCGGCTGTCGATAGAGCTAACAGCCGCGCGTTAAGGAAGGACCCGCAAAAACGTGGAAAGAGCAGCAGGGTAAAGCGGATGCGATTAGTGGACTAGCGAGTCTGACGCAACTTTTTCTAATGGCTTAATGCTATCCATCGTTACGACAATATCGGTGGCCTTAACCATGCCTAATCGTTCTCTTGCTGCGAATTCAATAGCTCTTGGATCCTGAGTTAGTCTTTGTATATCCAGCCGGAGTCGCTCGTTCGCCAGTCTCAGGCTTTGAATCTCAGATTCGACCATTTGCCGCTGGCCCGAGGACGCGCGCAGTTCCGCGCGCGAACGAAGAATTACGGTTCCGCATATCGCGGTAGTCGCAAGCAGAATTGTAGCGAACACAACCCACGACGGGACCAACCCCAACCAGTTGACCGCCGGAACAACTAACTCGCGCACTGTGCCTTGTCGATTTAAGACAGCGCTGGATTGATTAACGAATCCCCTGCCAACCGAACGATTAATCAGCCATTCTGTGGTTCCTATGCTTTGCAAGAAGCACCTCCGTTTTCACTGCACTCTGTAAAATGTTCCGCTCGCATTGGTCACCTGGCTATTTCATTCTCAGCACCATGAGGGCCGTCCGGCGCAATCGTCGCCGTTGCTCAGAGACCCGTCGCGAAGCAAGTTTTCGCCGAATGGTGATTCGTGAGTAAGAAACTTTCATCTGCGTGGTTACGTTCATCGCGAGCCTTTCAGGTTAGGGGTTTTTTATCGTTAACCACTATATGAAGCGTACGTACTCGGCTGTGACTACAAGATGCTGCGAAATTGGGGGCGCAACGCCTTACGGCAGAATAACTTACCGTAAGTTCGGGCGAATGTAACATCGGACGTCGAGTGGGGCAATAGTATTTATTTACAATAATTTAACACTCTAAGTTCAACATTTACATAAGGTAAGGTGGATTTAAGCGCTTAAAACGGCGAACGCGCGGCGAACAGAAAGCTTCGGGGAAAACTGGAATTGGCGGGAGTACGCGGGGAGTCCCAGCAAATTAGCGGTGCGCGCCCGTTTTCGTGTCAGTCTGGCACGGCGAAGGCTGCCCGACGCATTGTGATACAGCGTTGTCAGGTGGTTTTGCCGAAAAACAGAGGTTTTCGCGTCGGCACGCCTGTTGCCCAGTGTTTTCGCGGCGTTGTGTAATAGTGACCCCGGAGCCCATTCAAACATGAAACCAGTTAAATATGCAGAAAGAGGCCTCGCAGCGTTAGCCGGCGCGGCTTTCAACTCAATCCAGGCAGTTAACAAGTACCGGCCCAACCCGTCGTTCACGCCCAAGTGGTCAGACAAACCGCTGCTGAAATCGTGGCAAAAAACGAAGCCTACGTTGGGCTGGCCACGCACGACCGATTCGCTGTGCCCCAATTGTGTGATTGAAGCGCGCGAGTCGATTCTTAAGGGCGAGCAGGACGTATCGGTGCTGGTGCTGGAAAAGGTCGGCGAAATTAAGGCCCAGATCGTCGAACGCGACGGCGAGATTTGGATGGTTAAGGATTGCCCCGTCCACGGTCATTTTGAGGACGTGATGGCGATCGATTCCAAATTCATGACTCACATCGAGGCGATGTTCCCGGGGCGTGATATCCCCGCGCACAACGATGAGACGCTCCACAATCACGGCTCGAGCACGATCAAGTACGGGCGCGGCGCCGTTCTCACCGTCGATTTGACGAACCGCTGCAACATGATGTGTGACCCGTGCTTCATGGACGCGAACCAGGTCGGATTCGTTCACGAATTGAGCATGGATGAGATCAAAGAGATTCTCGATAACGCGATCTCAATCAAGCCGCGACGCCAAATGTCGGTTCAGTTCTCTGGTGGTGAGCCGACCATTTCACCTTATTTTATCGAAGCTATCCGCTACTCGCGTAAAGTCGGTTACAACTCAGTGCAGGCGGCGACCAACGGAATCGAGTTCGCCAAGAGCAAGGAGTTTTGCCGCGAAGCTGCCGAAGCCGGATTGCGTTACGTCTACTTTCAGTTTGATGGCATCGGCAATGATGCCAACAGTCATCGTCAGGTCGGGAATCTCTTTGACGTAAAGCTGCGGGCCATTAACAACCTGCACGAAGCCGGCGTGGAGATCGTGCTGGTTACGACGCTCGTCAACGGTATCAACAACGATCAGGTCGGATCGATTATTCGGTTTGCCCTCGATAACCCCAAAAAGATTGCGTTTCTTTCGTTCCAGCCGGTTTCGTTTACGGGACGCGACGAAGCGATTACACCTGAGCGTCGTCTTCAGCAGCGCTACACCCTTTCGCATCTGGCGCACGACGTCAAGAACCAGGTTGGCATTACTGAGCCGACGCGCGATTGGTTTCCCCTGTCATTGATGGGCGCCTTCGCTGATTTCGCTGATTTGGTCCATGGTCCGAACTCGGAATGGGGCCAGGTCTCCTGCGGTTGTCACCCGAATTGCGGCGTTGGCACGGCAGTCATGATCGATAAGGAAACAAAGGAAATGAGTCCGGTGCCGGCGTTCCTTGACATCCCCGGATTGGTCAGGGACATGCGGAAGATTACCGACGCAGCTCGCGGCAAATGGATGTCGAACTTCATGATGGGGCTGGCTTTGTTGAAGCACTACCGGCCGCAGAACGCGCCTTCAGATTTTAATCTTTACGAGTTGTTCAAGAAGTTTGATAAGTCCTTTGGCCTGACCGGGAAGGACTATGGGAAGGTCAGCGGCGAGCGCAGCAAGGAAGACATTGAAAAGCGGCGCTCTGATCGTTGGAATTTCCTGTTTATCGCCGGGATGTGGTTTCAAGATCTCTTCAATTATGATTTTCGCCGCACCGAAATGTGCATCATTCCCTACGGTACGCAGGAAGGCGAAATCAGTTTCTGTGCGTACAACACCGGCATTGGCTGGCGCAACATCATCGAGCATATGCACCAGAATGCGACCGTCGCCAAGTGGTACGAAGAGCATGGGCGTCATGAGATTTTCGCCGGCGGCAAAGAGGTGCCGCTGGCCGATACCACTCATAACCTGAAGCTCAATGAAATCGACCTGGCGCGTCCCCATAAGCCCGAAATGAAGGGGCCAAAGACGGCGCACGAAGAAATGGTGATGATGCGTAAGCTTTATCAGGAGATGGTCTTGAAGCAACAGGAAATCAAGACCGACAACGGCGACAAGCCGGTTCAGATTCAAGGCCTGGGCCGCAAGAAGGACCTGGCCGTCGCTTCGGTTTAGTCTGTTAGTGAGTCGGCCCTGCGAATTCAACCACGGGTTATTCGCAGGGTCGTTTTTTGCGCGCTTGACCACATCGCGGCCTCGCGTGTTAAATAGGAAGCGAAACCGTTTATCGGAAATCTTTAACTGGAGACAAGGATGGCAGTAGTTACAATCAACCCCGGTGAATCGATCGAAAGCGCTCTGCGCCGGTTCAAGCGGAAAGTCATGACCGAGGAAATCATCAAGGATGCGAAGAAACATGCGTTCTTTATGCCCCCCGGCCAAAAGGCGAAGCTGAAATCGGCTCTCGCTCGCAAGCGCAACAAAAAGAAGGGCCGCCCCAGGCCACGCCCCGTCGCTGCTAAGTCTTAGTTGTGCATCGCACACGAGGCTCACGCGGTTTTTAATCGCGAAAACTGAATCGGCCGGAAGCTTTGCGGTTAAGCAAAAGGGCTCCGGTGTGAAACGCTCGGTGCTGGTAAGAGATGACGCGGATATTGCTCACGAACGATGACGGCATTCATTCCGACGGACTGCAAACGCTCGAGCGCACTTTGCGGGAGGTCGGAGATGTATTCGTGATTGCGCCCGCCGCTGAAATGAGCGGCGCGTCGCACAGTCTTACACTGTCGCGGCCGCTGCGCATCCGGCAGATTGACAAGCGTCACTGGACAGTCGACGGCACGCCCACGGACTGTGTCACCCTCGCGTTGCACAAGATTCTGAGTGAAGACGAGCTGCCGGATCTTTGCGTCTCAGGCATCAATCACGGCGGGAATCTTGGCGATGATGCGACTTACTCGGGGACCGTCGCCGGCGCGTTGGAGGCGACGATTCTGGGTGTTCCGGGAATCGCGATTAGCCTGGTCGCTCGCGATCATTTCAATTTCACCGAAGCCGCACGTTTCGCCCTGCTCGCCGTAAGAAAGATCCTCAGTGAAGGCTTGCCTGAAGGGACGCTGCTGAACGTCAACGTGCCGCAAGGCGAGATCAAGGGCGTCAAAGTCACGCGACAGGGAATCAAAAACGCCCGTCCGGTGATTACGGAACACATCGATCCGCGCGGCAAGCCTTATTTCTGGATCGGCGAGCAGTACTTCAGATCGAATGCCGAAGACGGCACCGACTATCGCGCCATCGAAGAAGGCTACATTTCCGTCACCCCGCTAAAGAGTGACATGACCGATCACGGCGCGCTGCCGCAGATTGGTTCATGGAACTACGTTTTGAGTTCGGAACTCCTGCCAACATAACGCTTCAAAGTTGAGTTCGACATCTTCACGACTGAACGCGCTGTACCTGGAACAACGAATTCCACGCGAGCGCATGGTTGAGCGGCTGCGCGGCTATTACGGCATAAAGGATGAAAAGGTGCTCGAAGCGATGCGCTCCGTACCGCGTCACTTCTTCGTGACTGAGGCGCTGCGGGGCCGCGCGTATGACGATAACGCGTTGCCGATAAATCTTAATCAGACAATTTCGCAGCCCTTTATCGTGGCGCGAATGACTGAGTTGTTGGAGATTAATAAGCAAAGCCGCGTCCTGGAGATCGGTGCGGGTTCAGGTTATCAAACGGCAATTCTGGCGCGACTGGCGTCGCAGGTCTATGCGATCGAACGCCTCGGCGAGCTGGCCAGAGAAGCCCAGGGACGCATTCGCGAACTTGGCATTTACAACGCGACGGTGAAGGCCTTTGACGGGACGCTCGGCTGGAACGCTCATGGTCCTTACGACGCGATTCTGGTAGGTGCGGGCGGTCCGCGTATTCCCGAACCATTGATCGCCCAACTGAAAGTGGGCGGGCGCCTGGTGATTCCGATCGGACAGACGCGCGACTCACCAAAACTTGTCCGGGTGATTAAGACTGAGACGGGGCAAAAAATCGAGGAGCATGGCAGTTGTCAGTTCGTACCCTTAATTGGCCAGCATGGCTGGGAGAAGAATTAAAGTCAGAGGTCAGAAGTCAGAGATGAGAGGTCAGAGATGAGACGTCAGCGGCGAGAGTTCAGAGTTCAAAAGTCACAGCGTGCGGTGAAATGGGGCTTCTGACTTCTGACCTCTGATGTCTGACTTCTGACATCTACAACAATGGTCGGACGCATAATCGAAATCATATCCGCCTTCATTGTGGCGACGATCTCGACGCTCGGTTACGGCGGCGTAGTGTTGTTGATGGCGATCGAGTCCGCGTGCATACCGCTGCCATCGGAAATCATCATGCCGTTTTCCGGCTATCTGGTTTACACCGGCCGATTCAATATCTGGCTGGTGAGCCTCGCCGGCGCGTTCGGCTGTGTCGTCGGTTCAATGGTTGCCTACTGGATCGGCATGTACGGTGGGCGGCCTTTGATCGAACGGTACGGTAAGTATCTGCTCATTTCTCATCACGATCTGAATCTGGCCGACCGGTGGTTTGATCGTTTCGGCGAAGTGATTGTTTTCGTCAGTCGACTCCTTCCCGCCATCCGCACCTTCATTGCGTTTCCCGCCGGTGTGGCGCGCATGAACCTGAAGAGGTTCATCATCTATACCTTCGCCGGGTCGTTGCCGTGGTGTTTAGGTCTGGCATACGTGGGACAGAAACTGGGCGAGCAGTGGGATAAAGACCCGCGGCTGAAAAACCTATTTCACCGTTTCGATTTCGTCATTGGAATTCTAATCGTGCTGGCGGTCGCGTGGTGGATCTGGCGCCACCTGCGGCATGCGAAGAGCTAAGAGCCAAGGGCTAAGAGCTAAGAGCTAAGAGCTAAGAGCTAAGGGCTAAGAGCTAAGAGCTAAGAGCCAAGGGCTAAGACCCAAGATCGAAGACCAAAGACCAAAGCTCTTGGCCCTTTGCTCTTCGCCCTTTGCCCTTTGCTCATTCCTTCGTGTTATCATCATTCGAAATTCGGGGCGTGGCTCGGCCTGGTAGAGCGCACGGTTCGGGACCGTGAGGTCGGAGGTTCGAATCCTCTCGCCCCGACCATTTAAATCGCATCTTATTAGATACTTACGGCCGCCAGCATTGGCGGCCTTATTTGTTGGCTGTGGCCAAATTGGGGACAGAAAATTCGACTCTCCAGATACCGATAGACCTTGGCGGTTAGAAAAATCTGCAAAAACGGCCGAAATTGTAGTTCTTGCAAGCTTAGAGCGGCGAGAGATAAGACTTTTCATGACTTGGAACCGTGTGGTCGGTTGGCTTGATCCCGCTTGTACGATCTAAATAAATCAACCGTTTGTCATCGCTAGCAGCCGGTTGAGATGGGTTCTCCTGCGTGTCTGAAGTTCCCTTCCGCGCAACTGTCAGCCTCCGGAGGTGACACTCCAATGCTTTCCAACCCGGCATGAAATTAAGTGAGATCTCGCGCGATAGATTGGGTCGCGAGTCATCTGTAGTAACCCTCAGCAACTTCGCAGATAAAGACGAGTAGTACGGGATTGACAGAGAATCCCGGTGAGGCTTAGTATGCAAATAGTTGCGGATATGCAATCGTGCGGATGCGCAGCTATCCAGAATCAATCAAGCCGGAATGAGCAGCCGATTTTTTGAGGTGGGGGCGACGAGTAGAACAACGGTGCGCCGGAAGGGTCCTGTTGAGGCATAGCAAGAAGCGGAGGGTCAGATGAGACAACAGCTCAGCAACTTCAAAGCAGAATTCTTTAAGGCATTGGCGCATCCTTTGAGAATCTCAATTCTGGACGCTTTGCGTGAAGGCGAGCTGACGGTTAATGAAATCAGCCAGCGATTTGAGGTCGAGCCCGCTAATGCCTCTCAGCAACTTGCAGTGCTGCGTAACCGGAATATGGTGATGACTCGCAAGGATGGCGCCAACGTTTACTACTCGGTGAGCGATAAAAGCATATTCAAGCTGCTCGATGCCGCCAAGGAGATATTCAGCCACCACCTTGTCGGTGTCAGAAGCATGCTGGAGGAGATTCACGCTCCCACTGCCGGTATGGGCGCACGGGCAACTGGACGAAAAAAGGTAGTTGGATCCAGGCCGTAAAGCCGGCGAACAAGTCAGGAGGTATGAGGAACTGTCGAGATGTCTACAGCAGAAACCCAGATGAATCCTGTAAAGCAGGTCGCAAGAGCAAGTCGAAGCGCGAGCAACGATGCGCAACAGTTGAAGGTCCTGTGCGACCGACTGCTCCGCCAACAACCTAATTCAAAAGCGCTGTTGGAACGGTTGCTGGCTCGCTCGCGCCGCGCGGGCAGGCAATGCGCCTTCGCTCCCATTCAGGACGGACGCTGTTCGGCATGTAACGTGACCGTTGCGAGCGCGCGGATCCAGAAAGCCAGGGCCGGCGAATTCATTAACTGCGCCCAGTG
>JBKPEE010000218.1:0-7255 GCA_046728235.1 Acidobacteriota bacterium | reverse complement strand
CGACTACGCTGATGGCCCAAGAGCCCTCGGCCACCCACGAGGCACCACAGGCCACGGTGACATCGCTTACGTCGAAAGATCTGCCGGATATTCCAGGCAAAGAAGCTTTGATGATCATTGTGGACTATCCACCGGGCAGCGTGGATCCCATCCACCGGCACAACGCACATGCCTTCATCTATGTGTTGGAGGGCTCGATCATCATGCAGGTGAAAGGTGGAAAGGAAGTGACGCTGACACCAGGCCAGACTTTCTATGAAGGCCCGAACGACGTTCATGTTGTGGGTAAGAACGCAAGCAGTACTAAGCCTGCAAAGTTCGTCGTGTTCTTTGTTAAAGACAAGGGCGCTCCGGTGGTGGTGCCGGCGCCGTAATGAAATCAAGAGAGCCGCCCACCAACTCCGAGTCTGTTTCGGGCATCATCAGTTCGAAAGGAGATTGAAAAATGAATTGCTGTTCGCATTTGTTTGAAATTGCCGATGTTACTCCGAGAACCCCGAACGGCTGTGAGGAGTGTTTGAAAATGGGTGATCGATGGCTTCACTTGCGGCTTTGCGTTAGCTGCGGTCACGTCGGCTGCTGCGAGGATTCAAAGAACAAGCACGCGGCCAAGCATTTTCATTCAACCAATCATCCGTTAATCAAATCATTTGAACCGGATGAAGAGTGGGGCTGGTGTTACGTTGATGAATTGCTCCTCGAGTCAGTGCCAGGATCGTTGACCACCGAATGGTGCGGAGTGCTCGGAGCGACGGCATGAGAAGCCCGGGGTGTGGTATTACATTCCCCAGAAAAGGAAAAAAATCGTCTCGAGACATTCAGTGATGGCGTGTTGGCAATCATCATCACGATCATGGTGCTGGAGCTGAAGGCGCCGCATAGCGCTGATTTGAGCGCCCTCCGCCCGCTGCTGCCGGTTATCTGTCGTCCGAAATTGGCGCGCCGTCTCGTTTGCGGCCTCGTTTCGGCTCGGAGATAATCACGATGTCTTGGCGGAGTTACTGTCAGACGACGATACCCGCTGAGCCAAGCGTCCATCATGAAGAAGCGAATTCAGTTACTTTTGCAGACGACCATTGCTCCGATTGAAGACGACTGGAGCGTCAATCGATTTTCTCTGCTCCGCGATCATTTGGCGTCTCTAACAGACGACGATGGCCACGCGATTCTCGAAGTCACCGCCCGCGACCGCGAAACCAACGCAGATGGTAACGACAAGGTTCTGAGCGTACTCGATGAGACCGAGTTCGATGAATTGTGGTTGTTTGCGGTGGATACCGGTAACGGCCTCACGGTCGCCGACTGTCAGGGAATTACTCGTTTTCGCCAGCGAGGTGGTGGCATTCTCGCCACTCGCGATCATCAGGATCTCGGATCTTCGCTTTGCACTTTGGGTGGAGTCGGCCGTGCTCATTTCTTTCACACTCGGCATCCTGATCCGGATGAATCTCGTCATGTCCGTGACGACCAGGACACGAAAAGCATCTCGTGGCCTAACTACCACTCGGGGAGCAATGGCGACTATCAGAAGATCAATCCAATCGCGCCAGTGCACGAAGTGTTGTTGAATTCAAAGAATCATTCCGGCGTGATCCAATACTTTCCCGCACATCCTCACGAAGGTGCAGTTGGTGTTCCCGATGGTGAAGAGCACGCGAACGTAATCGCCGCCGGTATTAGTCAGGTTACCGGCCGCCCCTTCAATCTCATCGTCGCCTTCGAGAAAGCACACGACGATCACGGCAACATGCTGGGACGCGCAATAGCGCAATCGAGCTTTCATCATTTCGTGGATTACAACTGGGACACGTCGAAAGGTTGTCCCAGCTTTCTCGCGGAGCCGCCGGGTGATCAGATTGACCGCGAGCCGGAGAAGCTTGAAGACATAAAGACGTATGTCGGAAATTTAGCGCGGTGGCTCGCCGGGTGACGCTCGCAGGACAAATCTCACATTGCGGATTTCTATTTCACCAACGGAATTGATGTAGTTATCGCGCCTGCCATCTTTGACGTTCTTTACCATCTCACTGTTAAGCATTATCGTTCGCTACCATTAGTTCGGCTGTAAGACAGAAGTAAGATTGGCCGCATGGAAAGGAAATCTCGCGGCCTAGCTCGAAGCGACGTTGATCGATAAACACACCATCGCGCTGATCAGCATCATTGGTTGCTCGCTTGATCTGCTGGGCGCGATGTATCTCGCATATGACCTGCTTGGGGGCGAACACGGTCCGCTACGAACGTTAACCAGAGCTGTCACCTACGGCGCGCTGTTCGGCGTTGGTTATGGGTTTGGGCTGGGACCAATCTTCGGTCTGTCGGCCGGAGTCACGACAGGTGTCACTCTGGCTTGGGAGTTTTCGCGCGCGGCGAAGAACCGACCAAAACCAGGCCTTTGGTACGATGTGGTTATGAGTGCGATTCGCGCTGCCGGTTATGGGTTGGGACTTGCCTATCTGTATGGCGTGAGATTCGGAATCGTATTCAGTATTCTGGCTACCGTCGGTCAAGTCTTCGCCTATCGAATTGGAATTCGACCTACGATCGACTATAAGCCAGTCGCTCGTCCTCGACTGACGAGGAATCAAGTACTCGGGGCAATCAATCGCACGATTGGTTATCTGGTCGCGGGATATTTGAGCGCGTCCGTGGCGGGACACAGGACGAACTCGTTAAGCATTGCGCTAAGAGTAGGATTGACGATCGGATTAATCGTGGCAGTCCTGACTGCATTTACCTCTTTCATCGAGTGGGGATCCGATCATGTTCCGCAAAAAGCCATGGGGGTCTTCGGCGTTGGCCTGATACTGATTGGTTTTGTGCTCCAGTCCTTCCAATATTGGGCGGCATTATTCGATTGGATTGGGGCGTAGCCGTTTCATCAATTGGTTCTTCTTTGGATCATAGTGGGTTTGTTGGGCAGCGCGGCTTTCATCTTTCTGCTTATTGATCGCGTCTTAGCTACACCACGCTATCAAGGTCAAATTACTGATCACTTTGATGGCAGAAAGTTTCATAATCTTGAAGGTCCCCCGCGGAGTGGATTCGTCGATTTCTTGCGTTGGAAATTTACCGGTAAACGCGGTGACTGGAATCAATGGACCGACTCTCAACCCGGCGCGCCACCGCCTGAACGTGTTGATAAAGACAAGTTAAGGATCACTTTTATCAACCACGCCACGGTGTTGATTCAAACCGGCGGCTTGAACATCCTGACCGATCCAATCTGGTCCGACCGGGCGAGTCCGTTTACGTGGGCAGGTCCAAAAAGACATCGCTCACCTGGTCTCCGTTTTGCGGACCTTCCGCCTATCGACGTCGTGCTCTTGAGTCACAACCACTACGATCATTTAGACATCGCGTCGCTAATCAGGCTGAAGAAGGAACACGAGCCGCGCTTCATCGCCGGCTTGGGCAATCGGGCGCTGCTTCAGAAGCATGAAATAACTGATGCGATAGAACTTGATTGGTGGGACGAAGCCGACCTCGCCGATCAAGTGAGGGCGACTTGTGTCCCGGCGAAACATTTTTCCGGTCGCGGCCTTAGCGACTTTGATTGCACACTATGGTGTGGTTTCGTCATTCAAGCACCTGACGGAAACATTTATTTTGCGGGTGATACGGCGATGGGCGCACACTTCAAAGCGATCAAGGAACGGTTTGGCGAATTTCGCCTGGCATTACTGCCGATCGGCGCTTACCTGCCCGGATGGTTCATGCATCCGGTCCATCTCTCGCCGGCCGAGGCCGTGAATATCCACTATTTGCTTAAGCCGAACGTCAGCGTCGCAATTCATTTTGGGACGTTCGCCCTCGGTGACGACGGCGAATTCGAACCATTAGTTGAGCTGAAGGCGGCCTTGCCTGAGGAAGAGAATGGCAACTCAAACTTCTGGGTATTGGAGCACGGCGAGGGACGAAACCTACCGTGAGATTGGTGTTGGCGCTGGCGTGCTTAACATTAGCCCTCGAACCGAACGGTCATCGTGCACCTCTAAGATGGGCCTATGATCTTTCTGGCGGGTCGCTCACGCGCGGAATTGAAAACGAGAATGTCACCCCTGGCCCATCATTTGGCGTTGCCGATAACCGGCCTTGATGGCTTTCAATGATCGAGCGACTGACCGACAAGCCAATTCCCATGCCATGATCTTTGGTTGTGTAGAAAGACTGGAACAGCTGTTCAACACTCTGGCCAGCGAATCCAATTCCTGCATCTTGCACACTCAAACGCACCCGATCGCCTGCTTCGATTTCAGTTCTGAATAATAGTTCGCGCGGACGGTCATCGACCTTGGCCATCGCGTCTGAGCCGTTTCGCAGCAGGTTAAGTATTACCTGTTGTAGCTGCACGCGGTCACCGGTTACCAGCGGTAATTGTTCTGCGAGTTCAGTCTTTGTGATTACGCGGTTGCGTTCTAGTTCGCCCCGCGACAACGCAATCACTTCCCGAGTAGCTTCATTCAAATCCACCAATTCGGTTACGGTATCCTTCCTGGCAAAGAGGGCGCGCAATCGCGTGATCACATCGGCAGCCCGGCGGCCGTCGCGAATCGTGCGCTTTGCAGTTTCGCGCGCGCCATCGACGTTCGGCGGGTCAGCATCCAACATCCGCACACAGGTACTCGCGTTAGTGATGATCCCCGACAGAGGTTGATTTACTTCGTGGGCGATTGAAGCCGTGAGTGTGCCAAGACTCATCACCCTCGCTACATGGGCAAGCTCGGACCGCGCTTTGCTGAGCGCTTCTTCCGACAAGCGGCGCTGCGTTACGTCCTGCACTGCCCCTATGTACTCAGGATCTCGGTGATCGCCGCGCGTGGGATGAGCGATTAAGTGCAGATACTTAACAGAGGCGTCGGGCATGATGATGCGGTGCTCGTATTCGAAATCTTCGCCACGTTCAGCCCGTTCGATCATGTCGGCAAGCGAAGGCATGTCGTCGGGATGAACTCTGCTGGCGATACGCTCAAGGGTTACCGTGGTACCCGGCTCGAACTCGAAGATTCGATACATCGGTTCGGACCAGACTATTTCATTAGTCCTGACCCGCCACCAAAGATTGCCCATGCGCGCGAGGTGTTGGCCCTCTGCGAGAAAGGCCTCACTGCGTCGCATTTCCTCTTCAATTAGTCTTCGACGCGTGATGTCCTGAACCGCCGCGAGGTATTCCAGTTGTCCGTCGTCATTCCGCGTGGCCCGAGCAACTGCATGCAGGTACTTAATTGATTGGTCAGGCATCAACAGACGGTACTGCCATTCAAAATCCTCGGCGCCGTTTCGTGCTTGTTCGACCATCTTCTCGTACAAGGTTAAATCGTCCGGATGCACGCGTGTGCGGATTAGATCGAGCGTGATCGTGGTTCCCGGATCGAATTCATAGATTCGATAGAGTTCTGACGACCAGGTGATTTCATTAGTCGCCACGCGCCAGGAAAAACTGCCGGTCCTACTCAGCTGTTGTGCTTGGGCGAGAAAAGCAGCGCTGCGGCGAAGTTCTTCTTCAATAGTCTTGCGACGGGTGACGTCCGAGGTAAATCCAACCATTCGGACCGGCTCGCCGGCATCATCAAAAAACATTTGCCCATTGGTCGAAAGCCAGTGAAGGCTTCCGTCAGGCCAGACCACACGATACTCGGCCGAAACTTTTCCGGTCTCGTGCGCATGCTTAATCGCATCGACCACCATAGGCCAGTCGGGTGCATACATCATCCGTTTCCAGGTCTGATATCTCCCGTCGAAAGTACCCGGCGGCAGTCCGAACAAAGCTTCCTGTTCGGGCGACCAGTGGTTGATCTCCTCCTGGATGTGCCAATCAAAGGCCATCGCGCCGGCTGACTTCTGCGCGAGGTCGAGCAACTCCTGCTCGGCTTGCAATTGTTCTACAACCCGCTGACGCTCAATCGCCACCGCCGCCAGATGCGTCATCTGGCCTATGACATCCTGTTCCTCCGGGGTAGGCCCGCCCGGTTCACGTGAATACAGAGCAAAGGTTCCCAACACGGCATTTTCCGATGATAAGATCGGTGTCGACCAGCACGCCCTGAGCCCATAGGACAGTGCCAGAGAACGCCAACCATACGCGTCCCAATGTAAGTCCGAAGCGACGTCGGCGACGATAACCTGCTCCTTCAGGAAGAACGCTCTGGCGCATGGACCCGAATCGGGATTGACCGGCCAGTTCAGGATCGCTTCGTTGTAACCAGGTGGCAGGCTGGGTCCTCTCGCGAGTTCCACCGAGGTGCCGTTTTTATCCAGCAACAAAATTCCACAGATGCATTCGCTGGCAGTTTCTTCCACCAGCTGGCACAAGGCATCCAGAATTGAAGTAAGCGTCTTCCCTCCGCCTACCATTTCCAGGAGTCGTTTTTCCCCGGCGAGCAGCGCCTCGGCCCGCTTACGGTCTTCGATATCGAACGCGGTCGCATACCATCGATCTATTTTCCCTTGATCATCAAGCAGAGGATTGTAGCGGACCAGGAACCAGCGATATTTGCCATCCTTACCCAGAGCGCGCTGCTCATATTCGAACTGTACGGGGCGTTTGAGGGCCTCCTGGCGCCACTCGCGCACCCTTCCCACATCGTCCGGGTGGTAAAATCGAGGGCGAAAATCCTCCTTCTGCATATCCTCCAGGGTGACACCGTAGTAATCCAAAACCGCTTGATTCACCGACAGTACGGTCCCATCGGACCGCGACACCTGTATTAAGGTTGGGATGGTGTTTATTGTCAGACTCAAATTGCGTTCGGCAGCCCTTAAGGCCTCTTCAGCTCGCTTGCGGTCGTCGATATCAATCTGAAGATGAAACCAATGAAGAATTTTTCCTTGTGCATCCCGTAGCGGTAACCCCAGCACATTGAACCAGCGATATACGCCATCGGCACGGCGATGACGACTTTCGACGTTATAGGCGCTGCCGGTTTGGTGTGCCTGCATTTGTGCGGCGATTGTCCGTTGAAGATCATCCGTATGTACTACGTCGGAAGTCTTCCAACCTTTCAATTCCTCGAACGTCCGTCCGAAATATTCGAGGGTTGGCTTATTTAGTGCTTCGACTTCGCCAGTCGGTGAGGTGACGGCAACCGGAGCCGGAATGCTCTCAACGATCAAGTTAAAGAGCTCTCCCTCACTCAGCGCATCTTCCGCTTGCTTACGGTAGGCAAGTTCTTTTTTTAGTTGTTCGATTGTCGCGGTTAGCTCCGCGGTGCGTTCAGCTACACGTCGATCAAGCTCATCAGCGTAGCTCTTTTGT
>JBKPEE010000217.1:0-15137 GCA_046728235.1 Acidobacteriota bacterium | reverse complement strand
CATCAAGAAAGCGGGCTAACGTCAGTTGACGGGCGGCGGCGCGATTTCATACCACCTTCGCCCCACCAGGCATGATGCGAAACACGCCGCCGCCGCTCTGGTCCAACGACATGTTGCGTTCCGTATCTCAGCGAAGCCTCCAACCAGAAGATTCTTGCTGTCAGGTGTTATCGTCAAACGCGTGGAAAACATCGAATCGTATTACGCCGGTGCGCTTCACTTCCGCAGCCAGGACATGCAAATCTTCATAGATTGTGTGCTTTCGCAGACGTTCAGTTAACAATTCGGCATCTGCCAATCTGATCAAGGTTAAGTCAAGCTCCATTAGTGCTTCTTTGACTTGTTGACGAAAATCCGTTTTTCCAGCGGCCAGAGCGATCACGTTAACGTAAGCGCCATCAGCAGCGCCGAGAACACCACCTCTTTTCGATTGCGCCACACGAGCGCCGCCTATCCAGACATCTTTGGAGGATCTCTTCAATTCACATTTAGGCATAAACCCCTAATACAGGCTTATTATACTTTCCGGGGCAGAGCCAGATTCAACAGATTCCGTCCTGGCTCGCAACTTAGAAGGCCTGAAGGGTTTTGAATCGTGCTCATTCAGTCTGTAACTTTAGTCGTACACGACCAACACTTTTACCGGCTACTTCTATGCCCAAATCTCGAACCAAACGGTAGCGCACCAGATTGGAGTACCGCCTTCAGGCGGAAAGAAACCAATTTAGACATCCCGCCTGAAGGCGGTACTCCGAAACGGAAATTAGGTCACTACCAACCAAACCAAAACCTAGACGGGGTCCGCCTCGCGTGATAAGAGTGCGGTTCTCACCAGTGGTTGGACCACTTGTTTTATTTTCAAGCCCGGCGTTCAGTTTCTGACACCTCCACGGACGATGGTGATTGCGACGTACACCTCACCTAAGGAGACCGACCATGGAATCTGGAAGCCAACGAACGAAGCAGATTTTGTTTTGGTGCATGTCGGCCGTAACAGGCTTGGGAATCGTCGCCGGATCTGCGGCGGCCCAGGAATTCCGCGGCTCGGTGACCGGCCGCGTCATTGATCCTTCCGGCGCCTCAGTGCCTGGTGCGCAAGTGACCATCACCAACACGGCGACCAACGTTTCCAACTCAGTGACGACGAACGAAGAGGGCGTCTACAGCGTGCTTTATCTGGCGGACGGCCGTTATAACGTCGTCGCTGAAAAAACCGGCTTCAAGAAGCTTCTCCGCACCTTTGACGTGCATGTGGGTGACAAATTATCCCTGGACTTGCAGCTCGAAATCGGCAGCGTGACTGAGTCGGTTAACATTACCACTGAGCCTCCGCCTCTGGAGGCGGGTTCGGCTACAGCTGGGCAGGTGATCGATCGGCGGCGGATTTCTGAGTTGCCGCTTTCAGACGGTAATCCGTTTACTCTGGTGAGGTTGACGCCCGGCATTGGATATGTAGGCGATCTGAAGTTCTCCCGTCCATTTGACAACAATGGCAGTTCAGACTTTATAGCCGACGGTGTGCCGCGAGCGGCCGGACACGAATTCACGCTCGATGGGGTGCCGAATACAGATGACAACGGCAGCAGTGGAAATCGCGTGGCATTCATCCCGCCGGCCGATGCGGTCCAGGAATTCAAGGTTGAGACGGCCAGCTTCGACGCCCAACAAGCACATGGTGCCGGAGCTACCGTCAATGTGGCGCTGAAATCAGGAAGCAACACTTTCCACGGCACAGTGTATGACTTCATACGCAATGACGTTCTGGCGGCCAACGACTACTTCCTGAACCGGGCCGGCACGCCTCGCCCCGCTCTCCGCTACAATCGTTATGGCGGGACCATCGGCGGACCTGTCATGCTTCCGCGCTTTGGTGAGGGTGGTCACCAACCCTGGTATAACGGCAAGAACAAATCTTTCTTCTTCTTTGCCTTTGAAGGGCTGCGAGATCTTTTTCCCGAGCCCAGAATCGACACCGTGCCGACGCTGGCAGAGCGGAGTGGTGATTTCTCGGCGCTGCTGGCACTCGGTTCAACCTTCCAAATCTATAATCCGTTCACCGCCCGGCAGGTCGGATCGCGTATTCAGCGTGATCCGTTTGCCGGCAACATGATTCCCTCCGGAATGATCAGCCCAATTGCCAGGGCCTACCTGCAGTTCTATCCTCCACCTAATCAACCAGCCGATTCTCAAGGACGGAATAACTTCATCAGCAGTAACCCGCGCACCGATACTTTTCACTCTGAGAGCTATCGCTACGATCAGGTGATCAGTCAAAGACAGAGGTTTTTCTTTCGTTTCAACTTCAATAACCGTGTCGAGTCGCGCAACAATTGGACTGGGGTAGTCAACGGCATCAAGCCCTCGGGTAACTTCCTCACCCGCGAAAATATCGGGTTTAGTTACGATCACACTTACACGTTCTCGAGCACTACCGTACTCGATTTTCGTATTGGCTTCTCGCGATTCGTGGAAACAAACGTGCGTGAACACGAGGGCGCCTTTGATCCCAAAAGCCTCGGCTTTTCGCCCCAGTCTGCGGCGTTCTTCGGCGACGCGAAGTACCTGCCGCAGTTTGCGATCAGCGGAACTGGCGCCAATAGCCCGTTCACGCCGCTCGGTGATAGTCGCGGTGACATCAGGACCCACAACGTCTATGCAGTTCAGCCGACGCTTACCAACATCCGGGGCAGACACACGGTCAAGATGGGTTACGATTTCCGCGCTTACCGCGAAAACAGCGTCCCTGCGGCCCATGCAGCCGGCCGGTATGATTTTGGCACCACTTTCACCCGCGGTCCGTTTGATAACTCAAGCGCCGCCACCATCGGTCAGGAATTCGCTTCATTCTTACTCGGGGTGACAACCGGAGGATTCATCGATCGCAACGCCACGCGGTCCAACCAGACACTGTACAGCGGAGCTTTCCTTCACGACGATTGGAAAGTGACGAACAGGCTCACACTAAATCTTGGCCTGCGATACGAGCTGGAGGGAGCTACTACCGAGCGCTACAATCGCAACATCCGCGGTTTTGATCCGACCATCAGCAGCCCCATCGAAGCCGCAGCCAAAGCCGCTTACGCAGCCAACCCAATTCCGCAGATCCCGCCCGGCAGCTTCAGTGTCAAAGGCGGACTGATCTTTGCCGACGCGCAGCATCGCGGGTTCTGGGATTCAGACAAGAATAACTTCCAACCGCGAATTGGATTCGCCTATTCGCCTCATTTCGAGAATGGCTTCCTGCGGACCGCGTTTGGCGCCGACGGCAAATCAGTCTTACGGGGTGGATTTGGGATCTATATGGAGCCGTTCATCATCGACGGGGTCAATCAGACCGGCTTCTCGCAGGCAACAAACATTGTTCCGACGCTGAACAATGGCTTGACCTTAGCGCCCGTGTGCGCCACCTGCGGCAATCTCTTTAATCCATTTCCCACCGGTGTTGCGGATCCACCCGGCGCGACCTTAGGGCCGGCGACCTTCCTCGGCCGCGGTATTACTTTCATTCCCCCGGACCACCGAGTAAACGGAATGGTCCAGCGCTGGGAGTTCAGCATGCAACGCGAATTCCGGGGCCGTTGGCTGGTCGAGGCTGCCTACATCGGCACGCGTGCCTATGACCTCTCAACTTCGACGAACATTCTCGACGCTATTCCCCGCCAGTACCTGTCAACAAGCCCCGTCCGCGATCAAGCTACGATCGATTTTCTTTCCGCCATCGTAGCAAATCCATTTCAGGGGCTGATTCCGGGACAGACGCTGAACGGCTCAACCACGACCCGGGGCCAACTCCTACGGCCCTTTCCGGAGTTCACCAGCATCGGCACGGAGCGTTATGACGGAAAGGCGATCTATCACGCGGGCCAGTTCCGTCTGGAGCGGCGTTTTAGCCGCGGGTTCAGCCTGCTGAGCAGTTACAGCTGGTCCAAGATCATAGAAGAGGTGAGCTTCCTCAACGACACTGACACGAACTATGAGCGGCGCATTGGCTCAGACGATATCCCGCATCGCATCGTGGTGAGCGGAATCTGGGAATTGCCTTTCGGTAATGGACGCAGGTGGGGCAACAGCTGGAATGGCTTCGTCAATTCCGTTATTGGTGATTGGCAGGTAGGGGGCGTCTATCAGTGGCAGAGCGGACGTCCTATTAATCTGGACAGCCGGAACCTCTACTTTAATTGCCCTCAGGGGGTGCCGCATACCACGATCAAGGGAAGCACAGTCGATGCTACTTTCAACACCAGCTGTTTCTATTTCCACGATGCGGCAGTGCAGACCAACGGGGTTGATGATCCGGTGAAGCAGCGCGCGGACCAGCGCATCAGATTAGCGAATAACATCCGCACGTTCCCGTCGCGTTGGATCGCCTTTCGCGGCCAGCCTTTGAATTTGTGGGACCTCTCTTTAATCAAGAACTTCAGGATTACGGAACGAGTGAAGCTGCAAACCCGCGCCGAATTCCTGAACGCTTTCAACCATCCGCAGTTCGCCGATCCGAATACCGATCCCACCAGCTCGAGCTTCGCCAAAACGACTGGTCAAAACAACCTGCCCCGGAACATTCAGGTGGCGCTGAAGCTAATCTTCTAGCTGTGCGATTAGCTTGAAAGCTGAGAGATTATGTTATCGCGTCGTGATTTCATCGTAAGCCTTGGGGCCGCCCTGGCGGCGTCGACGATTCCGTCCCGGAGCCTGGCAGGTGTCCTCGATCCACCACTTTATCCGCCCGCCGATCTCTCTTACTTTAACCGGCCGGTGACGCCCGCGCCGGCCGCGATTCGCTTTGGCTATGCGGCGATCACCTGGAATGGAAACGACGTGCAGGCCATCAGAGAGATCTCTGAGCTGGGATTTCCTGGTATTCAATTGCGCAGCAACATACTGCCAGACTTTGGCGACAGGCCTGGAGCCTTGCGCGATTTGCTGGACCAAAATCACCTGGAGATGGTCGCGCTCTCCAGCGGTGGCGTTAGTATCACGGCCGCGGAGAAAGACGAAGTTGCGAAGCATGTCCGCAACGCCAGATTTGTTCATGAGGCAGGGGGGCATTACTTGCAGGTCACCGATTCGGCTCGGCCCAAAGGACGAAAGCCAGAAAGCCTGGACTTCAAACAACTCGGACGAGTGCTGACTGAGATCGGAAAGCAAGCCGCCGATTTGGGCGTGCCCGTCGGCTACCACAATCACATGGGCAGCCTGGGTGAGGCTCCTGATGAAGTGGATCGGATTCTGGATGTCGCTGATCAGCGCTACGTCAAGCTCGAGCTCGACATCGCGCATTATCAGCAGGGCGGCGGTGATCCGGCGCGCGCCATTCGGCTGTATCGAGAGCGGCTTATTTTCCTCCACATAAAAGACGTCGAGAGTTTGACCACGACTGATGAGCGCGGTCGCGCATATCGCTGGGTAGAACTTGGCAGAGGCCGGGTCGATCTTCCTGCCGTTTTCGGCGCGCTCAAGGATGTGAGATTTCGCGGTTGGGCCGTGATCGAGTTGGACAGTGTGCCAGACAAATCCAGAACGCCGAAAGAGTGCGCAGAGATCAGCAAAAAGTATCTTGAAGAAAAGTTAAAGATGAAAATTTGAAATTTGGTCTTGGGTCTTGGGCCTTAGGTCTTGGGTCTTGGGCCTTAGGTCTTGGGTCTTCGAGCCTCTGATCCTCGAATCCGATTAAAACCAAAGACCAAAGTCGGAGACACCAAAGGCCCAAGACCAAAGACCAAAGGCCCAAGACCAAAGGCCCAAGACCAAAGACCAAAGGCCCAAGGCAAGCTTTGAGCACGTTCCAACTATCAGTCATCAACGACGAAATCACGCAGGACTTCGGCCGTGCCTGTGAGGTCACCGCGCATGATTTTGGTCTTCAGTTCATCGAAGTCCGCGCGATGTGGGGCAAGAACATCATGCGGCTGGATGCGAAAGAGATCGACGAAGCGCGACAGATTCTGGAAAGGTACAAGCTGCGCGTCTCATCGATAGCTTCGCCGATCTTCAAGGTGGATTGGCCCGGCGCGCCTGCTTCGAAGTTCAGTCCGAAGCGGGATCAGTTTGGGGCTGATTTCACCTTCGAGCAGCAGGACGAGCTGCTTGAGCGCGGCTTCGAGCTCACAAGAGTATTTCAGACAGATCGCATTCGCATTTTTGACTTCTGGCGGCTTGAGGATCAGCAGCCGTATCGCGCGACAATTGATGCGAAATTGATGGAAGCCGCCAGCAAGGCCGTCAGGCGCGGAGTTACCTTGCTGTTGGAAAATGAACCAAGCTGCAACACCGCCACCGGGGCCGAGGCCGCACGAACTCTCGCTGCAGTTCGTTCACCGAGCCTGCAACTAAACTGGGATGCGGGAAACGCGGCCAGCCGAGGTGAGGTTGCTTATCCGAACGGTTATTCACACCTGCCCAAAGATCGAATCGGGTACCTGCACTGTAAAGATGTGATTCGTAACGGCGACAAGTATGAATGGATGAAGATGGGCGCAGGGATAATTGACTGGGTAGGACAATACCGCGCACTCAAGCGGGACGGTTATCGGGGAATTGTAAGCCTGGAGACACACTGGCGTGGCGCCGGCACCCCCGAAGAATCCTCGCGTCAGAGCATGGCCGGAATGAGAGACCTGCTGCGGCGCGCTGGAACCTCGTAGTGCCTGCCTGTTGTTTTTAGAGGAGATGCCATCATGGTTGAGAAAACAAATTCACGCAGAGATTTCATGAAGAGCGCCACACTAGGTGCGGCAGGCGCGGCGATTGCTTCGCGGGCATCAAGTTATGCAAACATTCTCGGCGCCAACGATCGTGTGCGCGTTGGAATCGTTGGCTATTCGGATCGTTGCCGGCAGGCATTGATACCCTCGTTCATGATCCATGCGAAGGAACTAAATTTTGATCTCGTGGCGGTCTCGGACATCTGGAGCCGGCGCCGCGACGAGGGAGCCGCGGCCATTAGCAAATTGGTAGACCACGAGATCGCGAAAGCGCGGAACAATGAAGAGCTCTACGATCGCAAGGACATCGATGCAGTGATCATCGCCACCGCAGATTTCCAACATGCACTCCATGGGGTCGAGGCGGTGCGCGCCGGCCGCGACGCGTACGTCGAAAAGCCTATGGCCAACACGATGGAGGACGCCAAAGCGATTCGTAAGGCCGTCGAAGAAACCAAAAGGATTGTGCAAATCGGCAGTCAACGCCGCAGCGGCAGGAATTATATTCGCGCGAATGAGTTCATTAACTCAGGCAAGTTCGGCGATATCGTCATGGTCGAGATGACCTGGAATGTAAATCAGCCCGGACGTTGGCGGCGGCCGCAACTACTGAACGAGATTCGCAAAGAAGATACCGATTGGGACCGTTTTCTCCTGAACCGTCGCGAGAATGGCCGCAAGGCCGAATGGGATCCGCGTAAGTATCTTGAGTTTCGTCTCTTCTGGCCCTACTCGTCCGGGATTCCCTGTCAATGGATGTCACATCAGATCGATACGGTCCATTGGTTCTCCGGGTTACCACATCCCCGCAGCGTGGTCGCCAACGGAGGAATTTATCAATGGAAAGATGGGCGCAAGAACTTCGACACCATGACCGCCGTGTTTGATTACGGACCGCTCAACGATATGTCTAAGGGATTTCAGGTTTGCTACTGTTCGCGCTTCAGCAATTCGGCCGGCGGGGTGAAAGAACTCTACTACTCTAATGCCGGCATGATCAATCTCGACACCAACAAGATCACTCCCGAAGGTGGACTGCGTGCCAAAGAAGCCGCTGAGATGCAGATGCAGCCCAACCTCCTGAAAGAAATGTCACTGTCAGAGGCGACCGAGCAAATGCCGGTTGTTACCAGCGCCAATACCGGCGCGGACAATTTGACCTCGGCGCACATGCGCAATTGGATGGAATGCATCCGCAGTCGCCAAACCCCGCATGCGGATATTCACGCCGGGTATAATCACTCGACCGCCATCTGCATGACGATCGCGGCCATGCATACTGGCAAGAGGGTGACTTTCGATGAAACCAAACAGGAGGTAGTGGTCGGCTGATTGGCAGTGCAGGCCAAGCCGGCGTTAGCTGACTGAACAAACCATGCCATTCAGGCGCTTGAGTTCGTCGACTGTCATATTGCTCGCGGCCCTGCTCTGCTTATCCGTGAACTCACTGGCGCAGGAACGCGGAGTGCGTATTGTTAAAAATGAAGCATCGCGCCGGGTCGATGTCATCGTAGATGGCCAGCCATTCACCTCCTACATCTGGCCTGAGACTCTCACCAAGCCCGTCCTCTATCCGCTGCGTACGTCTAAAGGCACCATTGTCACTCGTGGCTTTCCGCTCGAGCCTCGGGCGGGCGAGCGCGTCGACCATCCACACCACGCTGGTTACTGGCTCAATTACGGCAACGTCAACGGAGTCGATTTCTGGAACAACTCAGTAGCTTTGGCTGCCGAACAGCGGACCAGGATGGGGACGATCCTGCAGCGACGGATCACGCAGGCGGCGGGCGGAAAAGACCGAGGTAAATTGAGCGTCGAAACAGATTGGATCATGCCGGACGGTCAAACGATTTTGCATGAGGCCACGACTTTCGTGTTTCAGGCGGGACCGAAACTGCGGGTGATTGATCGAGCTACGACGCTGAGCGCTTTGGACAGTCGCGTGGTGTTTCATGACGACAAAGAAGGAATGATTGGCCTGCGCGTCAGGCGCGAGCTTGAGCAACCTTCGACGGAGCCGCTGGTCTTCACTGACTCCAGTGGTCGCCCCACCACCGTTAAAGTTCTGGACAACACCGGGGTCACTGGTCAGTACCGCAGTAGCGAAGGAAAAACCGGCGACGCCGTTTGGGGCACGCGCGGACGTTGGACCATGCTGACGGGCAAGGTGGGTGACGAATCGATCGCGCTGGTGATGCTCGACCATCCCAGGAACGTCGGCTTTCCCACTTACTGGCACGCGCGTGGTTACGGCCTGTTCGCCGCGAACCCTTTGGGCCAGGAAGTTTTCAGCAATGGCAAGGAAAAACTGGACTTCACCTTGGAGCCAAAGCATTCGGTCACGTTCCGTTATCGCCTTCTGATCTTGACTGGTCCAACCACGCCGGATCAGGTTGAGGAGCAATATCTCAGGTTTGCCGCCGAAGTGCGCTAGGCCGCGTCCTGAAGTCACCGCGACGGGATCAAATGAATTTGGGCTCGGCCAGTCTCAGCGTTCCGGCGCTTACTCTCCCGGTGGCGGCGCGGTGGACGATGGAACCAACTTGCCATCTACAGTATTCGGCTCCATCAACTCGATTCGAGTGCCGTCGGGATCGAAAAGGTTCGCCTGCCGTTTCCCGTTCTTTCCCACATTGATCGTGATGGGCCGTCCGTAATTTTTGAATGCCGGACGCGACTCCAGAATCCCAACCGCCTATTTGACGTCAGCGGTAAACAGACAGATGTGATTCTTAACACCTATCTGTTGACTGTCGGGCGGCTTGGAATAGAGCATAAATTCGAGATAATCGGTTCCCTCCGGTACTCGCATATTTACCCAACTGAGTTCCGTGCCGGATGAGCTGCCGCGCCAGAACTCTTCAAAACCCAGGATATCGCGATAGAATTTCATGGCCGGCTCGAGTTTACCGACCAGTATTCCGGCATGGGCCATCTGCGTTGAAATGCGACTGTCGGTCATGAATTTCCCTTTCTCACGCATCGTCCAGCTGTCCGGTTCGTACTGAACAATTTCCACCGTGTGTCCGTCGGGATCGATAATGTTGAAATTCGAGTTTCCAAGTCGGCCCTTTGCGACTTTGTCAGGCACTTTAACGCCGCGAGACGCCAGAAAATCGCGCATCTGCTCCGCTGAATCTGTAAAGAACGAGATGTGGCTGAGGTGTCCGTCTTGTTTTGGATTCTCGGCAAACAGTTCGATGTATTGTTGGTCGTTGATTTTGATAAAGACAATGCGGTCGGAACCATCATCGCGTTTCAGGACGTAGGGCTCCTGGTAACCAAGGAAGTCTTCATAAAACCCGCGCGCCTTCTGCAAATCGCTGACGAACAGCGCCACATGTGCCAAGCCCAGAACGCGTGGACGTCTTAGCTCATCAGCGGTCGTCGGGAAGGAAAAGAGAGATAGCAGCAAAAGGGTGATGGCCAAGATCTTCATGAGTCTGATCATAGTCTTATGGACGCTCACGATAATCTGATCAGCCGGGACATCCGCGACGACTATCTTATTTCAACTGTATGAGCTCTGCCATCATCCGGCACCGTTACTGCTTTCGGTTACAGAATGCGTTCACGCGGCCGACGAGTCTTGTCCCACGGATCAGAGGTTTCATAGACGAAAAAAAGGGCACGTCCCAGATCGCCGGAACGCGCCCCAAAAGGAATTGCTGTCCCTTATTACTCTGTTTTTGTCCCGCTATGAAATAGAATCATCGCGCCATACCTGCTCTTGCGAGCAAGCGGTCTCAATGAAGCCTTTCCCGAACCGGACGGGCATCTTTCAACGCATCCGGCTCTCCATCACGAGCGAGCTCATCTTAGAAAAGCGTCCAATGACTACCCAACCAGAATTACTCGTGACTGTGGTCCTTCGCCTTGTGAACGGTGCTACCGTCTCCTCGGGATGGACATCACTCCACCGACTACTACAACCACTCTGTCCCTGCTGCGATTAGTAACTCAGCCTACCTATCCCGAAGGAAGTCGCAGCTCGGTTCCGGCGTAGCTCGCCTGGCAATTTACCCGCCGACTGTAGGTCTCCTTCCGATTCCATGACTTGGGGACACCAAGCTTGAGATTAATCCGCGTGATTTGCGAAGACCTCGCGGCCCTGCGACTGGCAACCAGAACGACCAATCACAGTGCAAAACCGAATTTCAGATCTGAAATCTGACATCTGAGATCTGAAATCTATCTCAGATTCCTCGGTTTCACTCATCTCCCACGTCACTTAGTTACTTAGACGCGTTTGTGGAAAGAACCTCGGATTCGACAATAACCGTCTGACCATATCGGCTTCCGTGGTGTGCTCATATTTGGAAGGGTAACTCTTCCGCAAGCCTCACCCGTTTCCCCTGCAAGCTTGATCTCATGCCCGTCGGTTGCGGCTCATGCAACGGACTTCGGCAGGGTTAGGACATCGCTGCTTCGCCAGCGATGGCCGGTTCTAAACGGCTTTGCCACGGCGGCCTTTTCGCCGCGCCCTCTGGCTTTGTCAGAAGCACTGGGACTCAGATCTCAGGGGCGCAGGACAGCAACTTCTCAAAGATCGAATTCAAGAAAGATTATAAGCGTCACCGATAATCGCAACGCATATGCCAGTGAAAACAGATCGGTAATTCCTAAATGATTGTTGAGGTGGGAAAAATTGCCCGCGAGCTTTCCCCCTGATCGATGGGGAAGTTCACTCAGACTCATAGGCGCTGGCGACAAATATATGCGCCTTGATGGAGGGATTCGTCTTCGAACCCCCATTCAACCCCACTGATGAATCGATGGGCTATTCTCATTCGTCAGCTTCGCCGACTTTTGAGGCAAGCCCCAGATCTTCAGTTTCGACGACGAATATGCAATAGTACGAGACTCAACAGCCGATGATCAGCGACACTTCTGCAGCACCAACCCGCTGGGAACAGATCCTTCAGGAACTCTTGCGCCATGGCGAAGTTTCCGTTGACAGCCTGGCAAAGAATTTTAAGGTTTCGGCCGCGACGATCCGTCGCGACTTAAGCGAACTCGAACGCCAGGGCTTGTTGCGGCGAACTCATGGGGGTGCTAACCCCGTAAGTTCGATGCTCTATGAACCTTTCCGAAACCTCTCTTCATTCCAGGAACAGGAACAGAAATGCGCCGCCGATAAGAGGCAGATCGGTCTGACGGCAGCCAGCCTGATTTCGGATGGCGAAATCGTGGCCATCGGCGCGGGAACCACGACGACCCAATTGGCGCGGGCTATTCGCCATCGCAAAGGCATAACCATTGTCACCAACGCCATTAACATTGCCATGGAACTCAGCCATCTGCCGGACATAAAAGTCGCTATGACGGGTGGAACTCTCAGCGGCGATTGGTTCGCGCTCGTCGGCGATGTGGCGCAACATAACGTAAGCCAGATTTTTTTTGACAAAGCCTTTGTCGGCGTTGACGGTGCCCACGCTGAGCACGGACTCACTACCAACTACCCCGATCAGGCAGCGATTCACCGCGCCATGATGCGACAAGCCCAACAGCGCATCGTGCTGGCGGACCACCGCAAGATTGGCGCGGTTGGCAGATCGCTGATTTGGCCCACCGTTGACCTGGACAAGCTGATTACCGATAAATCGACGAGCGACGAGGCGATTGTTCCCTTCACCGCGAAAGGGATTGTGGTTCTGCGCGCTTAGTTTGTCGTAATCCTGCAGCCGCTGTATTGAACATCAATTCGAGTTCAGGGTTGCGTGCATTTCTGGAGTGCGGCGACTTGTCGCCGCTTTAAAAGCGCTGACAAGTCAGCGCACTCCAAAAACGGCTCATTTGACCTTCAATTGCAGGATTGTCAGCGAGTGCGCGGGAAACGTGTAACTGAACGAATTGTTCTCGAGCGCAGCGGTAACGGTACGTGTCACGGGTCTGACTTTGTGATCGTCGCCAAAGCTGTTCGTCGCCTTAAGGTCAGGATTGTTCATCTCCCAAACTGCAACCTGACTCTGAATATGGCCTTCCTGATTCTCGAGGCGCGTGACGATGTCTTTGTCCTTGCTGCGATTCAGGACATTAAGATAGATAGCGTGTTCCTTGGCGTTGTAACTGGCTGACACATCCAGATAGCGCAGCGGCGGCCGGTTTTGAAGCTGATAAGTCGGCGCTGAGACCCAGACGTCGAGTGAAGCATTTCCGCGCTGCTTGCCGTATTCAACAATCGGAAAGTAGATTGGCTGCAGAAAGAGACCCTGCTTATTCGTCATGATCGGCGCAATCACATTCACCATCTGTGCCAGGTTAGCCATCTTCACGATGTTCGCGTGGCGGAAAAAAGAATTGAAGAACATTCCCATCGCCAGGGCATCTTCAAAGTTATAGATTTCTTCCAGCTTTTCGCGGTTTCCGGTGCGATACCAGACATTCCATTCATCGTACGCGATATAGATGGGGCGAGGGTTCGGTCCGGTGCGGACTTGTCGAATCAAGCCTTCGGTTACATCGATGTAATAATCAATTGTCTGTGACCAGGCGAGAAATCTTTCCAGATCATTGTCGCGGTTATTGATGTAGGTATGCAGAGCGATGTAGTCAGCCTGGTTCCGCAACGTTTGTAATACGGTGCGATTCCACGCAATCCAGTCCGCGCCATAGTTACTCGATCCGCTGGCGACGAGCTTGATATCGCGATCGACCTGCCGCATCGCCTTGGCGGCTTCGAGCGCGAATTTCGCGTACTCGTCCGCGTCCTTGTGTCCCATCTGCCAGGGACCGTCGATCTCGTTGCCCAGCGCCCAGTACTTCACTTTGTAAGGTTGTTCGCGTCCATTCTTTCGCCTCTGATCCGCCCAATAGGTATGATGTGGCTCATTGCAGTACTCGACCCAATGACGCGCATCGTCGATTGTGCCCAGGCCCGCGTTGATGCAAACATACGGCTCGGCCCCGATGAGTTCGCAGTAGCGCAAAAATTCATCGGTGCCAAACCGATTGCTCTCCAGATCATTCCACGCCAAATCCAACCTGACCGGCCGCTGGTCCTTTGGTCCAATCCCGTCCTGCCAGTTGTATCCGGAAGAGAAATTGCCGCCGGGCCAACGCAAAATCGAAACGCCGAGGTTCTTTACCGCGGCCATTACGTCTTTGCGATAACCGTTTGCATCCGACAACGGGCTGCCTTCCTCATAGATGCCACCATAGATCATTCGGCCCAGATGCTCGCTGAAGTTCCCAAACAGAAGCGGATCGACTTGGCCGATTTGGCGGTCCACATCAATCTTGATACGTGCCGTAGGCTGTTGCGCAAAAGCGGCATTCAAGCTTGAGAACGACAGGCTCAGAATAACGATCAGCGTCATGAAGCGGATAAGTCGGTGGCTCATGGTTATTGTTCCTCAGCAGGGTTTCCAGCCGCGTAGCGGCAAATGAATTTAGCCGGGCCTTTTTAAGGCCCGCTTATGGACCGAAATCAAAACCGCGTCGCGCCGACGCATGAATGAAAATCGCGTGTTAAGGCGTCGCTAAAGCGACGCGTATTCGCGATGTCACTCATCCCGGCCTTAAAGAGAGTTTGTCAAAACTCGAATTTGACGTCTGATCTGCACGTTGCTGCGTTTCGTGATGGTTCGTGTGATTTCGTGGATCGTTCTTTTTGGCGGCGTAACGGACGATCCACGAAATCACACGAACTAACACGAAGAAAAACATGAAAAGGAATTCGAGTTTTGACACGGGCCTTTTAAAAGGCCGGTTCAAATTCCCTCGCCGCTACGCGGCGACAAACCAGTCCAGCCACAGCGCACAAATTAGACGATCGATCACCGATTCGCGGCGGGCTGGCGCGAAATCGTAAAGCGATTGACAACGTTGCCGGCAGCAATTGGCAATTCGACGACGTTCTGCTGCGCGGCTTGTATCCAGACGTCCCTGTTGAAGTTGTTGCTGCCAAGCACGGCATACTTACCGGAGGGCAAACCCGATAACAGCAACCTGGTCACGTGTCGCATCGGATTGTCGCTCTCCACACGGAAGCGCACCTCTGACAGATCTTCCTTGAGCACAATCGGTTCCGCAGTTGCAAAACGGTCCATCTGCAGCACCAGATGAAGCTTGCGCTGTTCATCATCACCAAGTAACGCGTGGAAGCGCCGCCGCACACCATCCTTCGGAACTATCTCGAGACCCGCCGCAGTTTTTCGCCAGTCACCGCCGAAACAAAATCGCCCGAACACAGGATCGTCGGCGAGAATTGTGGCAGCCGTCCGCAGCGCGCCACTGTAACCGAGATCTACTTCGCTTGCATAGTACCAAGGCCACGGTGATGTGGTTGATTGAGCCCGGATGGCGCTGGCCTCGGGAGCCTTTGCTGCAAAAGTCGGCGAAGCCGACGAATGATAGTAGCCCACCGATTTATCGGTGGGATCGGAGATCCAGGTATTGGTGAGTCCGTGGGCGGACGGCTGAGTTGAAGTT
>JBKPEE010000216.1:0-8233 GCA_046728235.1 Acidobacteriota bacterium | reverse complement strand
CCCCAGGCTGATTCAAAAGCGGCGACAAGTCGCCGTACTCCAAATATGACCGAACGCCAACGCATCTCTTCCGGCGCGAAATGGGAATCGATTGTGGGCTACTCGCGCGCGGTCAAAGTCGGCACCCGTATCTATGTTACCGGGACCACCGCGCTCGGTGATGATGGCGAGATCGTCGGCGTTGGCGACGGATACCAGCAAGCAAGGCAATGTTTGCTGAATATTGAAAAGGCATTGCACCGTCTTGGCGCGCAACTGGAGCACGTCGTCCGCACCCGCATGTATGTGACGGACATCGCTCGCTGGGAAGAGTATGGCCGCGCGCACGGCGAGTTCTTTCGCGACATCATGCCGGCGACGGCAATGGTGGAAGTCAGCGCGCTAATCGATCCGCGAATGCTGATCGAGATAGAAGCAGATGCCGAGCTCTGACGTCACATGAAAAGATTATTAAGAGCAACATTAATTGGTTTGTTCCCAACACTCTGCGCCTTGTCAGCGCCGGCTCAAACGAAGGTCTATCGCGGCTCAGTCGGAAACAGCCATATTGAGATGCGCCTCACTTTCAACGGAAGCGAAGTCATGGGAACATACGCTTACGACACTGTCGGTGAAAATTTAAAGCTAACCGGACATCTCGACAACAACGGCGCGCTCGAACTGACTGAAGTGAGCGGCAAACAGAAAACTGGCAGGTTTGTCTGCAAACGACCGTTAACCGATCCGGTAGATCCCGACTGCACGTGGTCGACGGTCGATGGACATCGCCAGTCGATGGTTACGCTGGAAGAGCAGCACTTCGCATTTGCGAACGGAATGCGAGTCACGCCAAAGATGATCATTAATCACCGCGCCGGCGTGACGGTTTCGTATCCACAAATCACGGGGATTGCATCATTGCCCGCGGGCGCTCAAGCTTTTAATCGACGCATCCTGGCGCTGGCTCAAGAGAGGATTGCCGATTTTAACCCGATCGACGGCCACGGCGTTTTTGATACGAACTACAACATCCTCATGGGCGGGAACGATCTAATCAGTGTGGAGATGACCGAATATTACAACGGAGGCGGGGCCCACCCGAACAGCAGTTTCTGGTCGTTGACTTATGACGTGGCGGGAAACAAAGAACTGAGGTTCGAGGATCTCTTCAAACCAGATAGCGATTACAAGTCAGCGATTGCCAAGTACGTGGTCGCCGACATTGACAGGCGCGCTGACGCCTTCGAGGAAACAGAAGCGCGCGAGGAGAATCGGAAGCCCGTTCAGCGGCAACAGCCAATCGTTTCTGAGGAACAATTGAATGACTTGTCCGGCTGGGCCATGACACCAACCGGGCTCGTCGTTTACTTTGATTTTCCGCACGTAATCGCCGCCTTTGATAAGACGTTAGTGCCTTACAACGTCTTCAAGCAGTATCTCAATCCGAATGGGCCAGCAACCCGCTGGCAATAAGCACTCTTCTCAGGGAGCCAATATGGACCTCTCAATCACAGTTAACGGAATCAAATTCCCCAATCCATTTCTGCTAGGTTCCGGCCCGCCGGGAACTAACGCGCGCGTGCTGGCGAAATCATTTGACGCCGGCTGGGGCGGAGCCGTGGCGAAAACTATCAGCCTTGAATCGAGCAAAGTCGTCAACGTCGTGCCACGCTATGGGAAGCTGCGATCGCGTGAAACCAACGAAGTGATCGGATTTCAAAACATCGAGCTGATTTCCGATCGGCCCATCGAAGTCTGGCTCGAAGAATTCAAGCAGGTAAAAAAGGAATACCCGCATAACGTACTCATCGCTTCGATTATGGAAGAGTACAGCAAAGAGCGTTGGCAGGAACTCACGAAGATGGTCCAGGAAACGGGCGTCGATGCGTTCGAGCTGAACTTCTCCTGCCCTCATGGCATGACCGAACGCAAGATGGGATCGGAGATGGGCGAACACCCGGATCTGACAGAAGAAGTAACGCGCTGGGTGACCGAGGTCGCGAAGATCCCGGTCTGGGCCAAGATGACCCCCAACATTACCAACATCAAAGAGCCGTCACTCGCTGCCGTGCGCGGCGGCGCCTCGGGCATCTCGGCAATCAACACCATTCTCTCGGTCATCGGGGTTAACCTCGACACGCTGCGACCGATGCCGACGGTCGAAGGCTACACGGTCCCGGGCGGTTATTCTGCGCAGGCGGTAAAACCGATCGCGCTGCGGATGGTAAGCCAGCTCGGCCTCGGCCTGCCTGAAGGCATCACCATCAGCGGCATCGGCGGAGTCGAAAGATCGCGCGATGCGATTGAGTTTATGCTGCTGGGAGCTTCAACAGTTCAGATTTGCACCGGCGTCATGCTGCAGGGTGTGAAGATGGTCGAGGAATTGCAGGAGGGTCTGGCAAAGTTCATGACCGACAAACGTTTTACGTCTGTCGAGGAGATCGTCGGCCAGAGCCTGCCCTACTTCTCAACCCATATGGACCTCGTGAGTCGCATGAAGGAAGCCAAGCGTCACAAAGCGGGCGAAGCGTCGCGCGACAACGAATGGGCCCAGAAGGATATTACCGAGAGGACCGCCGAACTCACTTCAGACTGAGCCAGCGAATATTGACGACTGCGTAGTAACCTATTTTGAAATCCTCTGCACCCAGCTGTGCGATCCTTGCGTCTGACTAAACAATCACCGCGCTAAAGAGAGTGTGTCAAAACTCGAATTTGACGTCTGGTTGCTGCGTTTCGGCTTCGTGTGATTTCGTGGATCGTACCTTTTGGCGGCGTAACGGACGATCCACGAAATCACACGAACTAACACGAAGAAAAACATGAAGAGGAATTCGAGTTTTGACACGGGCGCTAAAGCGCGGTGAGCATGAAAGTCCAGCCTAATCATTGGCCGCGAGAAAATGATGGACATAGAGCGGCCTTTGTGTAGAATAACGCGCATTCATGACACGAGCGGCTTTGTTTCCGCCGATCTTCTCGGCGATCCTGCAAGATCGCAGGCTGAGCTCTGTGATCTGCGGCGCCACCCTGCTCCAATTGCTGCTCACATTAATCCGCTTTCCGAGCTGGCCTTGTCCCGTGTTTCATACGCTCGGAATTCCCTGTCCTGGCTGCGGAATGACGCGGGCTACGCTCTTTCTCATTCGCGGAGACTGGAAACAGGCGCTGCTCATGCACGCCTATGCGCCAATTGTGCTAGTGGCGCTGGCGCTTATTACTTTCTGCACGATCGCACCGAGGCGACAAGCTGAACGAATAGCTAAGCGCGCCGAAATCATTGAAAGATATACCGGACTTACCGTGCTACTTCTGGGCGGCCTGATTCTCTACTGGCTGGTGCGGCTGCTGATAATGCAAGCCGCATTCGTACGATTGATTCAAAACTGATTGCTTTTAGACACCTCGCTGTACGGGAGGAAAACCTAATGTTAGGAATTCTGGGGCTGGTACTGTGGCTGGGCTGCATCATTTGCTACATCATTGTGCTGATCAAGCTGTTTCAGGAGAATGGCGTACTGCACGGTCTGCTCGGGTTGATTTGCGGACTGTACGCGTTCATCTGGGGCTGGATTAATGCGGGCCGGCTTAACATCAGAAACATTATGCTGATTTGGACGTTGCTCATCATCGTGTCGGTCATTGTCAACTTGATGAGTGGTGGCTTCCATTATTCATTCGGCAAGCCGATCCCTTAAGCGCTACTCAAACTCAGCCACGACCGGCGCATGATCTGACGGGCGCTCCCACGCTCGCGGCTCTTTGTCGATCCAGGTTTTGGTGTTGCGCTGTGCCAGCGGCGTCGACACCCAGATGTGATCGATCCGCAGGCCGAGGTTCCGGCGAAAGCCACCGGCCCGATAATCCCACCACGAATAGTGCCCGCCTTCCTGAATGTGTAAACGGAACGTGTCAGTGAATCCCCAGTCTCTGATATGTTGGAGCGCGTTGCGCTCGCCTTCACTGAAAAGAATGCGGTTCTGCCAGAGGCGCGGATCGTGCACATCGCGTTCTTCGGGTGCGACATTGAAATCGCCGCACAGAAGGACATTTGCCGAATCCTGGTACTTCTGATCGAGCAATTCCCGCAGTCGCTTCATCCACTGCAACTTGAACTGGTACTTGTCGGAACCGACAGACTGCCCGTTCGGAATATAGACGTTGACCAGGCTAATGCCGGCGATCTCCGCCATCAGTAATCGCGACTGGCTGCCGGCGTCGTCACCGGGAAAACCGCGCACTTCATTGGCGCAACCGGCGCGCGAAACGATGGCCACGCCGTTGTAACTCTGCTGGCCGAACAGCAGACACTCGTAACCCACGCTCTTCAATTCCAACGCCGGAAACTTGTCGTCCGAACATTTTGTTTCCTGCATGCAGAGGATGTCCGGCTGCTCTTTTTCCAGCCAGCGAGTGACCAGCGGCAGGCGGGCGATAATTGAGTTGACGTTCCAGGTAGCGATTTTCATTTGGAGTGCGCCGGCTTGACGGCGCTTTTCCACGAGGCCATAAGAAAGCGGCGTCAAGCCGCCGCACTCCAAATTAAAGCGTCGCGATCAATCCCGCCAGCAAGGCCCCGCGAGTCGCGATGTCATCACAGATGATGTGCTCGTGCGCGGCATGCGCCCCGTCACCCTGCACGCCTAAACCGTCAAGTACCGGCACACCTAAGGCCGCCACAAAGTTTCCGTCCGACGCGCCGCCCACACTCGCTTCGCCCAGATCAAAATCCAGAAATGAAGCGAGCGCACGCGCGTGAGTGAAAAGCGCCTTCACTTTTTGAGTCCGCTCCAGTGGCGGCCGATTGATGCCACCCGTCACCGTAACCTCAGCGCCGGAGTCAAAAGGCGCAAGGGTGAGAATACGTCGCTCGGTTCTGGCGCCCACATCGGCCGAAGTGAATCTCATGTCGACTTCGGCCCGCGCGGCGGCCGGAATTACGTTCGAATGGGTCCCGCCATTGACAACGTTAACCGTCACGGTCGTGCCTGAAATCGGATCGTTCAGCTCATGCAGACGGACTGTTTGCTTTGCCAGCTCCAACACCGCGCTGACGCCTTTTTCAGGATCAAGACCGGCATGGGCCGCGCGCCCTTTCACTTCAATGGTGAACATTCCAGTTCCCTTGCGCGCGGTTTTCACTCGCCCGCCGCTGGCCGGAGGTTCGATGACCAGCGTGGCGCGCGCTTTCCTGGCTTCCGTTTCCACCAATGGCCGGCCACTCGGGCTGCCGCTTTCTTCATCGCACGTGAGCAGGATGGTCACAGCCGATCGGGTTTTTATCCCGACTGCTTCACAGGCTCGTAAGGCCTCGAGAGCCAGGGCACAATTCACTTTCATGTCGAAGATTCCCGGACCGTAAATGCGATTGCCTTCAGCTCGCCACGGGCGCTCTTTAATAACACCGCGCGGGTGAACTGTATCGGTGTGTCCGACGATCAGAATCGATCGTGAGTTGTCGTTCTGAGCAAAAGCGCGCACGGCGATGTGTTCGCCGAAATTTTCGCTGGCAAATCGCTCGACCGAATTCACGCTCGTAATCGAGGCGGCGGCGCTGGCCAACAACGACACCACAGCGCTGCTGCCATCTTTGTCGCCCGAAGGCGATTCAGCTTCCACCAGCGCACAGGTCAAAGCCAACAACTCGTGTTGGCGCGCCACGAAATGATCGCGCAAAGCCAGCATTTTTTCTCGCGATAAAGAGTCGGTCATAGGTTATGACGTGATCGTTTCCTTTCTCGTCGTCAATTGTTCGATCCGTTTGAGGTTGATATCGAAACCGATCCCCGATTTGCCAGGCGCGGCGATCGTGCCGCGCGTACTTACGGTTACCGGCGGCTCGATAATATCTTCTTCCCAGTAACGGCTGCTGGCCGAGACATCCCCGGGCAAAGTAAAGCCGGCAAGCGTCGCCATGGCGATGTTGTGCGCGCGACCGATCCCAGATTCGAGCATGCCACCACACCAAACCGGAATCTCATGAGCGCGGGCGATCTGCTCGACCAGTTTCGCCTGGGAGTGACCGCCCATCCGGCCAAGTTTCACGTTGATGATGCGACCGGCCCGCAAGGCAATTGCATGCTCTGCGTCGGCGGGCGTTTTGATCGACTCGTCAAGACAAATAGGAGTCTGTATCTGCTTTTGCAGCTCCGCATGATCGAACATGTCGTCGTACGCCAGCGGCTGTTCCAGCATCATCAGTTTGAATTCATCCAGAGATTTGAAAAGCGGCGCATCGCGCAGCGTGTAAGCCGAATTAGCGTCACCCATCAGTAGAATCCGGGGAAAGCGTTCGCGCACACGGCGAACAATGGCCACATCCCAACCCGGCTTGATCTTGATCTTGATTCGCTGGTAACCGGCACTCAATTCTTTGTCGATCTTCTCGAGCAACTGTTCAGGAGAATCCTGGATGCCAATCGATACGCCGCAGGGAATCTCGGTTTGCACCCCACCGAGATGTTTCCATAACGGTACGGCCCCGGATTTGGCCTCCAGATCCCAGCATGCGGTTTCAATTGCCGCTTTGGCCATGCGATGACCCCGCACGCGCTTCATGAGATCGTAAACACCGGCGGCATTTTGCGCTTCCGTGCCCGCGACCATAGGGGACAGGAATTCCCTCAAGGTCGACCACGCTGTTTCAGTCCATTCATCGGAATAGAACGGTCCTTCGCCGCAGGTGCATTCACCCCAACCTTCCGCGCCATCTTGATCGCGAGCGCGGACCAGGATGATCCGCCGTTCGGTCGTGCGACCAAAGCTGGTTTCGAAAAAATGTATTAGTGGCAGGCGAATCTCGCGCAGCTCGATCGAAGTTATCTTCACCGAAATGTCTGCTCAGGGGCAGACCGCCATTATGCCTTCAGGCTCAAATATTGTCAGCCGACGCCGTCGCCTGGAGGGCAAAGGTCCCATTTGCCTTTCCGGGTATCCAAATGTTTCGCGCTAACGCGCGCATTGCCAGCGGGACGCTGGCGCTCCAGTCAGATCCGTGGAATCCATTACGTAATAAACATTTTTATCAACTGAAAAACCGCACATTGAATCCACCTTTTAGCAAAGGCACTTATTGACCTTGCAATCAATAGTTTGGTATAAACCGCTTTCAAATTTAGCGTCTCGCGATTTCCCACCTACGTGTTGCTTCACTCGCAAGCCTGGCAGCGGAAAAAGCTGGCTAACCGAAAGAGAGGATAAATCATGTCTGAGTCCAGGTTAAGAACAGCATTCCGGCTCGTCCTGTCGACGGGACTGGTGTTGGCGGCGATCTATTTTTCGGTGTCCGGCACCAGGGTGAGCAGTGCGGGGAACCCCAGCGTGGTCATTAACAAATACTTCAACTCCGGCACCACCGCAGACATCGTCGAGTTGCTGGTGATTCAAGACAACCTCGATATGCGCGGCATGATCCTAAAAGACTTTTCCAGCAGCATGGCCAGTGACGGTGGGGGCAAATATCAGTTTTCCACCAATGCGCTTTGGAGCAGCGTGCCCTCCGGAACCTTGATCGTGGTGAGAAATAATAACACTGCGGCCGATACGACAGTCGGCGGAGGTGATTTCAATCTTGACGTAGGCCTGCAGAATGCAACCTACTTCTCGAATTTAGGCGGAACATTTGATATTGCAACCACCGAAGAAGTCATGATCAAGGCTTCGGGCAGCGGGGCGGCCGGCGTAACGGGAAGCATTCATGCTTTGGCGGGAGGAACTGCGGGAGCGCAGTTTACGGCTACGGCGGTCCCGAAGCTAATCGCAACCGGCACCTCCGGCACTAATCAATTTGTTTTTGCAAATAACAGTACTCAAAGCATCAACGATTTTGACGGGACAGACGCGACGGGTGCAGCAACCGGGTTGACCTTCGGATCCGGCAATAACGCGAATAACACGGCTTACATCAACTCGCTGCGTTCGAGCGTTACGCCTACCAATCCCTCGGGAGCGGGAACGGCAAACCCGGGTGCCGTCTTTCCCGGTGACTCAACGCTGTTGACTGTCAACGTCACGCCCGGAACCAATCCAACCAGCACCGGTTTGGGAGTCACGGCCGATCTTTCCACCATCGGCGGCTCTGCCACTCAGGCATTTTCCGGTAGCGGCAACACCTTCACGTTTACGGCGACCGTCTCCAATGGCACAACGCCGGGTAACAAGTCGCTTCCCTTTACGATTACTGACGCGCAATCGCGTTCCGGCAGCGGGTCGATAAGTCTCACAGTTAAGACAACACCTCCGCCAAACGATGTAG
>JBKPEE010000215.1:0-13635 GCA_046728235.1 Acidobacteriota bacterium | reverse complement strand
GTTATCGCGCGCCGCTGACTTATTGCGTGCAGGGCAAGCGGTTACGGCATTCATTGCTGCCGGCATTGACCGTGCTTTATCGACGCGACGGGGCGACCTACTCCGCCGACGCTCACACTTATCGGATCGATCTGGATGGAGAGGTGGGCACGCTTAGCGCTGGTATACTTCATGATGATCGAAAATCCCTGGCTCGCTGGTTCGCCTCACAGAAACGTTACATGGAATTGGAAGCGGCAAAGCTCCTGACGGTGCCACGGGATCAACTTGACACTGCCGATCGCCTCAGAAGATTTCGCATAATCGCCCCCCTGGCGGTTTTTATTTATTGCCTGGCGAAAGGTGGAATTCTCGATGGGGCTGCCGGATTCTATTATGCCTGGCAACGCTTCGTTGCCGAATGTCTGCTGTCGCTTTACCTCATTGAATACGATTTGAAGCTCCGGAAAATTCATCCGCGCCCGGCCAGGGTGACTGGGTTAATGGCGGGCAAACACGAACCGGCCGACATCAACTGAAACTGTGTACATCCTCGGCATAAATGCCTATCACGGTGATGCCGCAGCCGCGCTCATCCGGGACGGAAAACTGATCGCGGCCGTCGAAGAAGAGCGCTTCAATCGGGTCAAGCACTGCGCCGGCTTTCCCGCGCGGTCAATCGAATATTGTTTGCGGGTCGCGGGAATTGGCATTGACGAGGTCGATCACATTGGTGTTTCGCGTGATCCGACAGCACATTTGCATCAGAAGATCCTATTCGCCGCAAAGACATTTGCCGCGCAACAAGCGAAGCGCAAACCGCAAAGAGTCGGCATGGGAGCGCCGGTTTTCCGGGACACGGCCGACATGGAAATGTCCAGTAATAGTGCCGCTTCGTTCACGGCCCTTAGCACTTCCCCCTTGGCAGCAGACAACGGCAATGGTCATGCGTCCAGTCTGCCCCGCAGATTCGCCGTTCGAGTGCGCAATATAACGAAGTTTCGAGATCTGAAATCAGACCTCGCCGCCGGCCTGGGAATCTCTCGTCAGGAAATCCGCGCGCAGTTCCATAAGGTCGAGCATCATCGCGCCCATTTGGCCAGCGCGTTTTTCGTTTCACCTTTTGACCACGCAGCGATTTTGTCGCTGGATGGGTTCGGCGACTTCGTCTCTACGATGTGGGCGGTCGGGGAAGGGGATTCAGTAAACGTGCTGGGCCAGGTGGAGTATCCGCACTCGCTGGGAGTTTTGTATACCGCTACGACACAGTTTCTCGGGTTTCCATATTATGGAGACGAAGGGAAAGTCATGGGCCTGGCACCTTACGGCGAACCGCGGTTCATTAATGAGTTTCGTGAAATCATACAAACCGAACAAGATGGCCGGTTTCGTCTGAACCTCGATTATTTCCTGCATGCGACACACGGCGTTGAAATGAACTGGGAGAGCGGCTCGCCGCATATCGGCCGCATATTTTCCGAAGCCTTTGAGCGCGCCTTCGGCCAGGCGCGCCCGCCGGTTTCTTCACCGTCAAATCGAGACCGTGACGTGGCGGCAAGTCTCCAGTTGCGCGTGGAAGAAATCGCGTTTCACATTCTGAATCATCTGCACGCGGAGACCAGCTTGACTGATCTGGGACTGAGCGGCGGCGTCGCTTACAACTCAGTCATGAACGGTAAGATCCTGCGTCACACGCCTTTTCGACGGGAGTTTGTCCAACCTGCCGCCGGCGACAGTGGCACAGCGGTCGGTGTCTGTTATCAGATTTGGCATGATGAGCAAAGAGCAAAGGGCAAAGGGCAAAGTGCGAAGCGCCGAACACCAGGCGCGGCGGCACGCGAGTCTGCCCTTAGCTCCTTGCCCTTTGCTCTTAGCCTCTATACCGGGCCTGAATTCTCGGATGAAGAGATCCGGGAAGAATTGCAGATCTCAAAGCTGGAGTTCGAAACGCATCGGTCGGCAGAATTGATCAATCAGGCGGCTCGCGATATTGCGAATGGACTTGTGGTTGGCTGGTTTCAGGGGAGAATGGAATTTGGGCCGCGCGCATTGGGTAACCGTTCGATCCTCGCTGATCCGAGGCGCGCTGAGATGAAAACCATTCTCAATGACCGCATTAAGAAGCGCGAACCATTTCGTCCTTTTGCCCCATCGATTCTGGCGGAGCACGCGGGTGAGTATTTTGAGCAAACACATCCTTCGCCGGCGATGCTCATGGTCTATGAAGTGAAAGCGGCTCGCCGGGAGGAGATTCCGGCGGTCACGCACGTAGATGGGACAGGCCGCCTGCAAACCGTCACTCGCGAAGACAACCAGCGCTTCTACGATTTGATCCACGCGTTCTACAAACTAACCGGGGTGCCGGTGCTGCTGAATACGTCATTCAACGAAAACGAACCCATCGTTTGTACGCCACGCGACGCGATCGACTGTTTTTTGAAAACCAGAATTGACGTTTTGTATTTGGGTGATTGCGCAGTTAGGCGGGAATCTTCGAGTTTAGACTCCCGCCTACAGGCGAAAAGCGCGTGGTAAAGGAGTCTGTCGGGAAACAGCCGCCGCATTTCATAGATTGCGATCTGGGACAGGAAATTTAATTACGATCCACGAAACAACACGAAATGACACTAATAAGACTACATGGTTCCTGTTTCTTCGTGTGAGTTCGTGGATCGTTACTCAGCTAAAACGAGAGGTGCCGTAGTACAACACCGAGCGCCGCTCATCTGGAGAACAGTTTGCGCCTAAAGCTCGTCCTACTGACAACTCCAAAGCGAACTCCAAACTGATCCATGAAGATCCTCCTGCTCAACCAGGCATTCTGGCCCGATGTTGTCGCCAGCGCCCAACAACTGACGATGCTGGCGCGACGGCTGAGCGAACGCGGTCATCAGGTAACCGTGGTTACCGGCGACCGCGGCTATGACGATCCCAAGTCAGTTTTTAAGCGCCGTGAAACCTGGAACGCAGTCAAGATTCTGCGCATCCCGTCCATAAACGTCGGCAAAGGCAATCACTGGCGGCGCGCATTGAACTTCGGGTCATTTATGTTTGCCTGCGCTGCTCGTCTCGCGGTTATGCCGCGACAGGATGTGGCGATAGCGCTGACTTCACCCCCACTGATCTGCTGGCTGGGGGCACTGTTCGTGCGACTTAAAGGCGGCGAGTTAATTTTCTGGCCGCTTGATTTGAACCCGGATGAAGCTATCGCCGCCGGCTGGCTTAAGCCTGGATCCCTGGGGGCGAAGTTTCTCAGCCGGCTGCTGATGAGCAGCATGCAACGCGCAAAAACAATTATCGCGCTTGATCAATTCATGCAAGAACGCATCGTCGCAAAAGGAATTTCTGCGAGTAAGATCGATGTTATTCCGCCGGCGCCCGACGAGCTTGTGCACTATGACGCTGCGGGCCGGGAGGAATTCCGCCGCTTTCATAAACTTGGCCAAAGGTTCGTCGTGATGTACGCGGGTAATCACAGTCCCTGTCACCCGCTCGACACCTTGTTAGGCGCCGCGCAGAAGCTGAAAGATCGTGACGACGTCGCTTTTGTGTTCGCGGGCGGCGGCAGTGAACTGCCAAAAGTGAAGGCGTTTGCCAGATCGCATAACCTGCGCAACATTCGCTGCCTTCCATATCAGCCACACGCGGAGCTGCCGGCCTTACTATCGTCGGCGGATCTTCACGTCGTGGTGTTGGGCGACGCCTTTAGCGGGATCGTTCATCCATCAAAAATTTACAACATACTGAAAATTGGTGCGCCTTTTTTGTTCATTGGACCTGAAGAGAGTTTTATCTCGAAAATCATAGCCGCCAACAACCGTGAACCGGTCGCGCTGAGTGCGCGACATGGCGAGACCGAGAAAGTCGCAGCCGCGATCTCAGAATCGGCGGAGCGGCAAACGCAAGCCGGCCCGCATCGATTTGCGCCGCCGGAGCACTTTTCCAGCGAGCCGGCTTTCGCCAGGTTTATCGCCCACGTGGAAGCTGCGACAAACCAGGAAACCTCGGCCACCGAACTTCAGACCATAGGGACCTAAGAGTCTGCTGAAAAACTAATTTCGAGTGCGGCGGAGCTTTGCCTCAAAAGTCGATTAAACATGGTAATCAGTTTCGTGTAGTTCGTGTGATTTCGTGGATCGTTTCTGTTCATTCGGAAAAAGGACGATCGAAATCACACGAAGCATCACGAACGGATTTCTTACTGACTAGAGCGCTAGATCTGACTTTTGAGGCAAAGCCGTGCGGCAACTTAACGCCGGTATCGCTCTCACAATAGAAAAACAAAGCGCCGTCAACGGCACCCCACGCGAGCTGCTCGCGCGGGGGCCCCGCCGCCGGCGCACTCCAAATTTGTAGCTTGCTAATCCGGTGAATGGCCCAGGCATGAAAACTTACCTGGCGGTCTTTATGATTGCCGCGTTCGCGGCGGGAGTACTGACTCCTTTGCTGCGGCGATTCTGCCAACGCCACGGTCTGGTTGAAGCACCGGTGGACCACCGGCGCGTTCACCGCATGGCTGTGCCCAGGCTCGGTGGCGTGGCGATCTTTCTCTCGCTAATCATCTCTCTCAGCTCGCTACTGCTGCTTAATAATCTGCTGACGCAGAACCTTCGGAGCGAACTCAAACCAATTCTGTCACTCGTCGGCTGCGGATTTTTGGTACTTCTGCTGGGCGCGTACGACGACCTCCGCGGAGTCAGACCCTGGACCAAGTTCATCGTCCTCCTGGCTATCACAACCTTGTTTTTCGGACTGGGTGGACGGATCGATGGTTTGTCGATGCCTTTTGTAGGCCAGGTCACCCTGCATCCTCTTGCGGGCTTCGCATTAACATTGTTGTGGGTCGTAGGGATCACGAATGCGTTTAATCTTATCGACGGGGTTGATGGACTGGCGGCCGGGTCGGCGTTGTTTTCGTCGCTGGTCCTGTTGACTAATTCGCTGATTCAGGGGAACGCCCGGGTCATAGTCGTGGCCTTGGCCCTGAGCGGTGCGCTGGCAGGATTCCTCAGATACAACTTCAATCCCGCGTCTATTTTCCTCGGCGATTCAGGATCGCTTTTGGTTGGCTTTGTGCTGGCCGCTTTGTCAGTCCAGGGATCACAGAAGGCCTCAACGGCAGTCGCCGTGGCCATCCCTATTCTCGCTTTCGGCTTGCCGGTAGTCGATACCAGCGTAACCGTCGCCCGCCGCTTGTTAAGCGGAAAGCCGATCTTCAAGGGTGACCGCGAGCACATTCATCACATGTTATTGGCGCGCGGGTGGTCTCAACGGCGTACGGCTCTGGCGCTTTATGCCGTCAGCGCTGGATTCGGTTTGGCGGCCATGCTGTTCGTGAATACGGGGAGCGGTATCCCGGCCGTGCTCCTTTTTGTGATCGGGGCGGCGATCGTTTTGGCGCTCGGGAACCTGCGTTACCACGAGGTGGACGAATTGCGTGCCAGCGTCAGGCGCAACATCGGCGATCGGCGCTTGCGGGCCATCAACAATCTTCGCATCAGGAGGGCTTGCCAGTCGCTTTCCACCGCTACCACGCTTAACGAACTTTTTGATGCCGTCATCGAGGTGGGCCAGTCAGGTGAGTTTGTCTGCGCCGCGGCCGAATTGAGTTGCCATGGGCAGCCGCTGATCAATGCGCGAGCGATCGAATTAGCCTGCAAAAATGATGACCGCCACGACCTCACGATGTTTGAAGGTCAGGTTAAGTGGGAATGGAAGCGGGAAGCTTTGCGAGCCGAAAGGCGCGCAGACGGGCTTTGGACCATCAGCCTACCCATCTCAGCTGAAAACTCTTCGTTCGGTTACCTGACTCTGTCTCGTTCGCTGGCTGCGGAGCCCTTGTTATTCGACGTTAGCTATCTGACGAACGTCTTTCAACCCGCGATCGCACAGGCAGCGCAACGCATCTTCGCTCACGCCGACCAATCAAGGCCACGTCAACGGGCCGCGACCGCGCGTTAGCAAGTCGGCCAGACGACGCAGTCGCTGGTTCGCGCGTCTCGCGCGATTTCACCAGTCGGAGGGGCCTTGTCTCAAAAGTCGATTAAAAGTGGTGATGAGTTTCGTGTAGTTCGTGTGATTTCGTGGATCGTTTCTGCTCGTTCTGGAAACAAAGACGATCCACGAAATCACACTAAGCAACACGAACGGAATACTTCTGACCAGAGAGCTAGATCTGACTCTTGAGGCAAAGCCAGTCGAAAGCGCTCCACTCTCTGTAAAAACACTAAACTTGGACACATCGTACACGGAAGCAACTCCCCCAGTCACACCAGCCGGAGGTATGTCTGCCTGGATGGCGCGAACTCTTGATGTCGTCATCTTCTATGGACTAATAGGTTTTCTGATCCTGGTTCCTTTGCCTTACGGATCGGTTGAACCGTGGGCCCAGGCGGCAGTTGCCTGTTTCGTGTTCGGGCTCGCATTCCTGTGGTGTGTTCACGCAATGCTTACTGCCTCGTGGTCCGCGGCAGATCTGCGTCTCTTCTATCCGTTGATCGCCCTGGCGGCATTCGCAGTTCTGCAAAGTCTTTCGTGGTCGCACTCGACTATTGGCGGTGTCAAAGTAGTGAGTGCGATCAGCGCCGACCCGTTCGAGAGCTGGATATTCGCGTTGCGCTTGTTGACACTGGTCGTCGCCGGAGTGCTGGCTGTCAGTTTTACCCGCAACGAATTGCGTCTGAGGATCCTGGTGGGCGCGATTATTTTCGACGCGCTCCTGAGTTCCGTCTTTGGAATCGCGCGCTTAACCACGCAACAGGGTGACGGTTTCCTCTTGGCCTCACTACATCCCGGGGGCGGGTTCGCCCAATTCATAAATCGGAACCACTTCGCGTTTCTGTTGGAACCGGCGATGGGCCTGCTGGTGGCGATGACTTTGCTTCAGCGTAATGCGGGTCATCGACGACTGCTTTACATCTCGGCGATAATTCTTTTGTGGGCGGCACTGGTAATGTCGCAGTCGCGTGGCGGTCTAATCGCCGTCTCGCTGCAGATGATTCTTGCCGTTGTATTTTTCGTTTATTCAAGACGGCGATCTGACGAAGGACGTAAAGCGCGGCAAACAGGACGCACGATTGGTATCGCTGCAGTGGCGCTCGCCGGGGTCGTGCTGGTTGTGGCAGCTACTACCATCTGGTTAGGGGGCGATCAGCTATCGACTGGAATCGAGACCGCGACCCTCGAGATGAAACCGGACGATATAGACCACCTGGCGGCGCGCCGGCGGGACATTTGGCGGGCGACGTTGCAAATGGCGCGTGCGCATCCGGTCTTTGGCGCGGGCTTGGGAGGTTATTGGGCAGAGATTCCATTGCATCACAACGCTTCCGGTGTCCTTACACCTCAACAGGCGCACAACGATTATCTGGAACTGTTGGCGAGCGGCGGGATTATCGCCGTAGGGCTCTTTATCTGGTTCGCGGTAGCACTCTTGCGCATCAGCCGTAGCGCTTTGAGCACGTTTACCAGTGTTCAGCGCGTATTTGCGGTGGGCGCCGTGATCGGCATTGCCGGCGTCGCGGTTCACAGTCTGGTTGATTTCGGTTTACATATCACATCGAATGCGGTCATCTTTGTTATGCTGCTCGCGTTATTGAGCGTGAATCCAATCGGCCAACGACTCTCCGCGCAAGCGCATCGAAACGGCGCGTTCAATTGAAGGTTATTAGCGTGCGATCCTTAAGGCAGAGGATAATCATGAAACGCCTGGCGAGCATTCTGCTCGCGGCGATGGTCTGCCAGAGTTTGTTTGGCCTGCCTCAGGACATCGCCGGTGGCGCCGCGGCCCTGATCGGACAAGACATCATCGGCGGCGCCGCAGTTATCTTCAAGCGGCCAACCCGGGTTCGCGATCTCGTGGGCGGCGCAGCAGCATTGATCGCGCGACAGCGCCCGCCACGCAGAACGACCTCGCCGACAGAGATCGCGCGTAATCGGCCGACATCTTCTCCACGGCCCGGTGTACCGCAGCCCGAGGCCACGCCGGAGATTTCAACCCAGGCAAAGGTGGAAGCGCTTAACGATCAGGGAAACGCATCGTACGATGCGGGGAATTATGCAAAAGCTCTCGATACCTACAGCCAGGCGCTGAAGCTCAAACCAAACGATTCGCCGACGTTGAATAACATCGGGGTGACCTATCTGGCGCTAAATCAGAACCAACAAGCCATTACCTCGTTCCAACAGGCCGCTAAGGCAAAGGCTGACGACGCGGAAAGCTTTTTCAACCTGGGCATCGCCTACAACTCAGTCGACAGGTATGACGAAGCCGCGGCGGCACTCAACCGAGCGCTCAGGTTGAAGCCGGATTGGGCGGATGCGTTGATGGGCCTGGGAGATGTCTATGTCGGTATGGGCCGCTATGAAGATGCGGCACGAACTTATGAATCTGTCGTCAGGTTGCAGCCTGACAATGTGGACGCGTGGAACAATCTGGCGTACGCGTATGATCGGGCCTCGCGATATGAGGATGCTATTCGCGCGCTGAAAAGAGTGATTCAGCTCAAACCAAATGATGCTTTCGGTTTTAATAATCTCGGGGCTGCGTACTACAAAGCGGGCAAGTACAAGGAAGCGGTCGATGCTTTCAGCCAGGCGCTGCGACTGAAGCCGAATGATCCTGAGACTGTGAATAACCTCGGCGCGGCCCAGTACGCTCTGGAAAAATATTCCGAGGCGATTAAGGCTTTTCAGCAAGCCGCCAAACTCAAGCCGGGTTTCGCCGATACTGAGTACAATCTGGGAAATGCCTATCTGATGTCCGGGAAATTCAGCGACGCTACGGATGCTTACCAGGCCGCCATCACGCACAAGCATGGCTACGCGGAGGCGGAAAACAATCTGGGGATCGCGCTTACCAGCCTCAATCGTTTTCCCGAAGCCGTCGCAGCTTTCAAAGAGGCGGCGCGGCTGAAACCTGATTTGGCAACGGTGCTGAACAACCTGGCTTTCGCTGAAGACAAGACGGGGAACGAAAGGGACGCAATAGCGCACTACCAACAAGCAATCAAGCTCGATCCCAGGTACGCCAAAGCGTTGAACGGACTCGGCTACCTGTACGACAAGATGGGGCAACCTGCCCAGGCCGTTGATCTCCTGCAGCGGGCAGTTGCCGCCCAGCCCGATTATCTCGCCGCAAATTTTAATCTCGGTAAAGCTCTGTTCGATGCCGGTCGTTTTGCTGATGCCGCAAACGCATACAAACGCGCGACGCAAATTAAGGGCAATGACGAAGCGTCGTACCTGGGTCTCGGCACGGCCGCTTTCCGCGCCGGCCAGTTCAGCGATGCAGCTGGTGCTTTCAAGAAAGCAACTGAACTTAATCCCGCGAGTGTTGAGTCCTGGTATGGTCTGGGGAATTCGAGTTACAAGGCGGGCAAGAGTCAGGATGCCCTCGCGGCTCTAAAGCAGGTCATCAAGCTGAAGCCGGAATACGCCCAGGCCCATTACAGTCTGGGGCTGGTTTATGCAAGCCTTGGCGATAAGGATGGCGTGACGCGTGAATTCGCCATACTCAAGCGGCTCGATCCGAAACTCGCAGACCAGCTTTACAACACCGTAAAGAAGTAGAGCGAAAAACGCGAAGGCAAGTTTGGGCTAAGAGAACGCCGAAGGCGTTAATTAATTCCAGCCCAGGGTTGCGCGCGCCAGCGCGCTACCCTGGGAATTGAGCGCGCCTTTGTTCGCAACCCTGAAAGGGTTGCTGCGACATGTTATTTCGGGTGCTCAATAAATTTGCGAGATCTCTCAGAGTACGGGTAAGAGCAAATGAAATCCAGAGTGAGTCGCAGCTTTTCGATATTCGCGAATTCAACCCGCGTTTGCGGTACAGATCCCTCACTCGGCAACCCTTTCAGGGTTGCGACGAACGTTTCGGTTGTTATCCAGGGTAGCGCGCTGCCGCGCGCAACCCTGGGCTGGAATTTGCTAACGCCTTCGGCGTTTTAGGAAGCGTCATTTTGGAGAGCACCCTGCTACCTGCAAAAAGGATTGACGCGGCCATCCGGCCGGAAGTAAACTCCAAGCCGAAATATCAGTACAATCTGCGCGAAACGAATCGATAGGAGGAGCCAACGATGAAGCTCCGGCGAAGGAAAGCAATTAAAGCAATCGCGATCTTCTTTGCATTTTGCTTTGCGCAGGTTTATGTGCATGGTGCTTTGCCTGACCCCGCTCCAGCCGGTCCTCCATCTCAACGTCAAATAACTGCGCGCCTGACTACCAGAAACAACCAGCCAATTACGGTTAACGGAAATCAGGTTGGGACCGGCGCGACGCTGCTAACTGGCGCTACGATAGAAACACCCGACCAGGTCAGCGGCTCAATCGATCTTGGCGATGCAGGCGTCGTCGAGATTCAGCCGAATTCAACCATCAAGTTGGACTTTGATGAAAATGGCAACGTGCGCGTGAAAGTAGTTCGGGGTTGCACAGTCGTGCGAAAAAAGACGAACGTGCTGCCCGGAGAGATGGAGCTTTACACTGATCAAGCCGCTGAGAAGACCGACAAGAAACGGCGGCACATCGGCGGTTGTCTGTTGCCTAACGGACAACTGGGATCGTTCGGTGGCGGTATTTCCGGCATGACTCTCGCCAGTATCGCAATCGGCGGTGGCACTGCCGGAATCGTAATTGCGGCGCTGACGCGCGGCGGCACGATCAGCGGCATCGCACCGCAATAACCATCGCAGGCGGTCCTTCAAGTCGCCTCGCTTCGAGTCAAAATAAGTGAACAAATCGGCGCTCATCGGAACGGTCTGCCTATTCGTCTGCGCCTTGACGATCTGGGAGTCGGCCCGCATTGGGTTTGCGCGCACCTGCGCCATCAAGGCCCTGACGTCGAATGGCGCCGGCTATGCCGAAAAGTCCGTCCGGAAGTTGCCGAATGATGCTGAAGTCCACGCCGCGCGGGGGATTGTGCTGCAACGAACCGAAGACTATGCCGAAGGATGTCGCGAGTTGGAGCGCGCTGTACAATTACGCCCGCGCGATTACTTCTTATGGATGATGCTGGGAATCACGCGCGATCTCAACGGCGACCAGCAGGGTGCGCTTACGGCTTTGCGCGAGTCGGTGACGCTGGCGCCCACCTATGCTAAGCCTCGCTGGCTGATTGGCAACCTGCTCCTGCGTATGAACCAAACCGACGAAGGCTTCCAACAACTGCGCGCTGCGGCCGAAGCAGATTCTTCGCTGCTGCCGAATGTCATCGATCTCGCGTGGGGCTTTTCCCGGAACGATCCGGCGATGACCGCGGCTTTTGTCGGGCCGCAAAGTACCGAGGCGCATATGTCTCTGGCTATCTTCTTGGCGCAGCACAAAGAGGGAAGTGCCGCGCTCGATCAATTCCGTCTCATAAAACCACCGGCTGGGACCGCCAGTGATCAGCTGGCGCAACAACTGATAGAGTCGAAATCCTTTGGTGAAGCTTTTGAGGTATGGAGCAACACGCACTGTGCCTCATGCAGACCGGGATCGCTGGTTAACGGTGATTTTGAATCAGACATCGCCATGAGTAAACAGGGCTTCGGCTGGCAGATTACAAATCCTTCGCCAAATGTGACGCTTTCGATTGATACTGCCGAACACGAAGAAGGGGCGCGAAGTTTGCGAATAGATTTTCAAGGTGAGTCCGACTCAGCACGCCCTCTGATTTCAGAGTTCGTGGTGGTCAATCCGGCCACACGATATCGTCTGAGCTTTCAAGCGTTGACCCGGGCATTCGTGTCAGCCGGCGTTCCGGTCGTGGAAGTCATGGATGCGTCGAGCAGTGGTGGATCGGTGCTTGGGAAATCATCCCACCTTACCGGAACCACTTGGCATGACTATTCGGTTGACTTCACGACCAGCGCAAACACTCATGCCATTCAATTGATATTAACCCGCGCAGGGTGTCCGGCAAACGCATGTTCAGCATTCGGCACTATATGGCTCGATTCGTTTGCTCTGGAGGTGACTTCGAGCGGTAATGAAAGGTAATTGACGCTTCTATTCGGCCGTGATAATTTGCGCGCTCGTTCCGGAGATCAGAAGAGCACTTTCTTAAACGAGGGTGATGTGAAATCCAATCGCCAAACTAAACCTCGCGCCAGAAAAGATGAACTTGTAGTTCACGAACTGCCCGATGAGACTCTGATTTACGATCTCGACCGTGACCGGGCTTATTGCCTGAATGAAACGGCGGCGTTCGTCTGGCAAAGATGCGACGGCCGGAAATCGGCGCGAGAGATCGCGCAAGCCCTGGGAAAGAAAATCAACGCGCACGTGGATTCTGTTTGGCGATCCAACGTTGAAGATACGTTAGCCCTATCCGCCCGGAAAATCAGTAAACCAGGTTTGCGCCAAATTGAGGAGTCTCGCCGGCCTTAACCAGCGCGGTCCACTGGGCCAGCTTTCCTCGGTCGTTCCAGAAGGCGGCGCATTCGTCGAAGTATTTCACGACAGTTTCGCGTTCGCCTTTTTCCAGCAGTTCTTTCGCCAGTGACATATTTGGCCCGAAACTTTTCATGGCCGGCGAGCCAGTGGTTTGCCCGGCCAGCACCAGACGTTCCTTCGCCCCCTGCAAGTCCCCATTAACGAGCGCGACGCGACCGAGCACTATATGCGCATGATGCACTGCATCCACGAGTGTCGGGTTTGGATTGGTCCCTGCTTGATTAAGAATCTCAACTGCCCACTCGCGCGCGTGTTTTAAATCGCCGGCCTCGAAAGCCGCGACCGGCAGGCGCGTTAAGACGCTGGGTTTTTCCATGCCCCCGGTCATGCCGTACGCCAGCGAATATTGTTCATAAGCTCTGGCGGCCAGATTTCGTCGCACCTCGCCGGTTGCAGATTGCATCTCCAGTTCTATCACCTGGCCCAGGTCTGCCGGCCATTTGGGATTTGTTGGTTCGATGGCCGCTGCGTCTTTAAGCAGCTTTTCCGCCAGGGACTTTTCACTGATCTTGAAAAAGTCGGCAGCGTTTCCGAGAACGGTTGTGTTGCCCTTGTACTTGTTCAGGTTGTCGAGCCACAGTTGCTTTGCTTCCGCGTATGCCTTATCAAGCACCGGATCTAACCTCAATTGAATAATCCATCGCAGAATCTCCGAGTCGGGCAGGTTGCGAATGAACCAAAGCGCCTGCTCGCCTTTCCTGGTCCGAGACGGCTCGTCGCGATGCGTGGAGTAATAGGCGATTAGACTGATTCGAGCTGATACGTTCTTTGGATCCGTCTCTAAAGCCTTCTCCAGTTGGTTGGCTTCGTCGGCTGACAACGCGCGGCCGGCTGTGGAGAGACGAATGGTTTCATGCATCGTGAGTTGCGGCGTGCTCGCCTGCTGGGCGACGACCATAGCGTGCGATCCCAGACTGAGGATGACGGAAAGAGCAGCAAGCGCCAGGGCCCGGTTGAAATATTTCATTCGCATAACTCCTTTTGCTTTTGGCTTATTATCTAATAGATAGAAGTGGCTCACCAGGGAATTCCGAACGACTTAGATTGCGCGGCACAACAGTTGAAACTCTGTCGCAGCGCGGCTTTGCTGCAAAAGTCTTTTTTCCGGCGTCCGCGAAGCGGACTGAATGAAAATAGCCCACCGCTTTAGCGGTGGGATCTGATGCAGGAAATTCCTGAGTCCGCTCTGCGGACGACTGAAATGCCAGCAATTTATCAGCC
>JBKPEE010000214.1:0-4823 GCA_046728235.1 Acidobacteriota bacterium | reverse complement strand
ACCAAGTCCCATGTACGAAGGCAGCACCATGGCTGATGCTGCACAGGCGTTTCGAAAGAAACTGGGCGGTCCCTTCAAAGCCTTGAACGTTCAGATCGATTCGAACTCGGTAACTTTGCGCGCTCAGGATCCAAAGCAGCCCAGCCACGTCGATGAGTACAGATACTTCGCGACCATGCGTGAGGTCACCGGCCCTCGCCCGGTCGAGTTGAGCTCGCTGGAGGTAAATCTCGACCGCACGCTCTTTGATTTCGATTCAGTCAACTGGGCCGCAACTGAATCGCTGGCGCGCGCGGCTATCGAACGAACTCAGATCGAAGGCGGCCGGATCGAGAAGATTACCGTCGAGCGTGGACTCGCCATTGGCAGTGACGTAACCAAATCGGGCTCGGTAGGCTGGACGGTCGAGGTGACAAGTTCACGCGAACACGCGACCGCTTATGCCGATCCCCAGGGCAAGATCACCAGACTCGACCTCTCGCACACAGCGCGCGCGACAAATTTCAATCTTTATTCACCTGAAGCGCTGCGCGAAGCAGTGTCGAGGATCGACGACGCCTTCGGCGGACACGCGAAGGTGATGAGCATCGATCTTTGGGAAAAAGGTCTTCAGTTCAAAGCCCGGGATTCAAACACCGGAGATATCAGCAACTATTCGTACGATATTAACGGCGTGTCGTCCAACGTCCTTCTGGATCTCTCAGGCCCCGATATGGAAGTTCGCAGGTTAACAGAACGGCACAAACTCGAAGATATCCTCTTTGAACTCGATTCAATCAGACTTGAACAGGCGTCAGAGTTGGGCCGAAGAGCGATTCAGCGACTTGGCTTCGAGAATGCTCGACTGACATCGATACACGTTAAGCGCAAGGAGCTGGGCGAAGGCACGAAGCTCGTAACCTTCTGGTCAGTCAACTGCCAGGCGGGCCGCAAATCGGGCTCGGTGATTTACGACCTGAATGGCAAAGAACTGGGAATCAACACTGAGTGATCCCGTGATGGGAAAATCAAAACTCGAACCACGGGAGAATTCTCGGTATCGCCTTCATCATCTATGGTTGCCATTCTTGCGGACGGCAGCTCGTGGCGGATCGGAAATCCTGGGCTGAGTACCTGCACATCCAGTTAAGAGGTGAACTTAGGCAATCAAGAAAAAGGAGGATACAACCATGAAGTTTCGAGTGTTAATCGGATTTACCCTATTGGTGCTGGCTTCCAATTCTGCTTCAGCCGATCAGCGAGAGGTCAAAACGATCATCATCGATGGGGTCCCACGCTATGACAGTCAAAACTGTCACGAACACCCGCCGTGGATCATCGATGGCGTTCCACGTTACGCGGTGGTCTGCGCGCCAGCCGTCGAAACACCTAACCAGAAGCATCCACTTGTTTTTGCTTTTCATGGCCATGGCGGCGACATGCAAAAGACGTCCAGCCAAATGGATTTTCAGACCGTATGGCCTGAGGCGGTGGTGGTTTATCCGCAAGGCTTGAAATCGCGGGGCGTCGTTAATGATACGGACTACGACAATCCTCAAACCTTCGGCTGGCAAATCTGGCCGGGTGCTTACGGCGATCGCGACGTCAAATTCTTCGACCGCATGCTCGAGACGATGCGGCAGAAGTTTGCCATCGATAACAACCGTGTCTATACGGTCGGCTTTTCGAACGGAGCTTATTTCTGTTACGTACTTTGGGCAGAACGCCGGACGACGCTCGCGGCAATGGGCAACGTAGCTGGCGCGCTTTGGCGCGAGGGGCCAGTTCCTACTCTGCTTACCGGTCCATTGCCAGTAATGCAAATTGCCGGCATCAAAGATCCAGAAGTCACGTTGGTTTGGCAAGCGGAAACCATTGAGACTGATCAGAAGATCAACAGCGCGTCAATGAAGCAAGGCGAGCCCTGCGGGGACTCCTGCGTCCTATTTCCATCTTCGTCTCAAACGCCGGTGAAGTTCTGGTTGCACAACGGCGGGCATGAGTATTTGACCTGGATGACCGCTGAGTTCGTGAAGTTTTTCAAAAACCATGAACGCCCGTAAGACAACTACGAATGAATTGATCTGTAAACCCGGTCAAGACTCTCGTTCACACCGGCGCTGACTTTTTATCCGTAGTGGACGCTGAAGGAAGTTGTGAAGTTCTTTAAGATCATGAGTAGTGATCATTTGAATCTGATGAGAAATCCCATGCTGCGAACAGTCAGTTTGATGCTCTTGCTCGTCACGGGCGTAGGCCTGGCTCAGGATAAAACGGCCATCGGCATCGCCTCGGGAACCATCGGTCACACATATGACAACTCAGTTCAAGAGATCCCCTCACCGTCCGAACCGGTCCCGGTCATTGCCTTTCACGGCAAGAAGGACCCCACCATTCCTTACGAGGGAGGCGGAAAATACGAAGTTCTTCTGGTGGCCGAGTCAATCGATCGATGTCTGTTAGTGCGTCAGCGTCAAGGCGCTCGACTAATAGATCGGCAAGTCGGGCACGAGACTCAGCCGGAAGCGCCAGAGAGCTTGCTCTACTAGTTGTTCGACTGAGCTTGCCATAAGCGAAGGATACCCCGATTGAATGCACGTGGGCTAGTTATGCCCGCCCGCTACCGCAGGCGGTTCTGACACGGCACCGTTACTTACACTTGCTATATCCGCAATCCCTGCAAAAATCACACCCGCTCGCGTGCTCTAACTGGCCGCGGCATTCGGGGCAGACGCCGATCATTGTACTCATGATCGCGCCCACCACATGTTGGGTGCCAGAGGGTTGAGTAGTAGCCGGAGTCTGATTGTTGACGACCGAGGATTGCGTCTTCAGCGCGCGGGCCGAATCGGGATGGCCTTTCAACCGCCGGTTCGTGATCATGATGCATTCGGCGACGGCTTGTTCAGGTGAAGTCAACAGCCGCTCGTTGAACCAGACGGCGTGGGTCCCCGTCACTTTATTCAAACTGTAAGCGACTTCGGCCGCATCGAAACCGCCGCGCAGCATCTTTGAAGCCAGCATGCCTACACCGCCGCTGATGGGACCGGTGGCAAAGACCTCTTGAATCATGTCGTCATTGTGGTTGACAGTGACGTAGAGGTTCTGGCCGTCAAAGGGAATGCGCCAGGTCGCGCCGCGCAGTTCCCGCGGCCGCTCGAGGCGAATCGCGCCCTGCTTGCGCGCCGCCGCTTCGGCTTCTGCCAGGCGCCGCGCCGCCGCTTCGTTCTCAGATTCGGTCCTACCTTCGGGAGAGATTTCGACCGGGCTTTCGGCCAAAGGCTCGATGATCGTCGTAGTCGTCACCACCGTTGGCGTGTCAGTCTTGGTTTCTGTCTTCATGGAAGTTAATACCTGGTTCTCGCGCGAGCCGTCGCGATAGTAACTCACGGCTTTACAGCCGAGCTGTCTGGCCAAGCGATAAAGCGCATCGACCGATTCAACCGTGTCGTTAACTGCGCCGTTGCAGGTCTTTGAGACGCTGTTATCGACGTTGCGTTGCGCCGCGGCCAGCACGTGCACGTGCTGCTCAGCGCTGATGGACATCGCCGAGATAAAATAACCGGGCAGCTCGTGTTCGTGCTCCACGACATAAGCCGCCGCGGCATCGATCGAATCCTGATCAGTCTGATCGACATCCAGGCCGAGCGCCTGCGCGGCCAGGGTGTGAACGTACGTGCGCGTGCCGAGAGTGTCCTTTCGCACGTACGCCCATGAGAAGTTGGGTTCGACACCCGACGACGTTTCTGCCACGAGGGAAATCGTGCCCGTAGGAGCAATCGTCGTTACTTCATAGTTGCGCGGGGTGAGCGGAACTTCACGTGAGATGCCGATCTGGTTATAGAGAAAGTCGGCGTATGATTCGCGATTCGCTTCGAGTTCCGCAAAGACGCCGCGTTCAGCGCCCAGCCGCAAACTCTCAGTCCAGGCTTCGCGGCGAATGAATCCCATTACCTCATCCATCAGGTCGATTGACGCCGGCGAACCATAAGAGATCTTCAGATTCAGACAGAGATCGGCAAAGCCCATAATGCCCAGTCCCACGGGCCGCGTGCGCTTCACCACATCATTAATTTCGGGAAGAGGCCACGCGCAGGTGTCAATCACGTTATCCAGAAAACGCGTGGTCCAATGGGTAACTTTAGCCAGGCGATCCCAATCCAAGCGATGCTCGCGATCATAAAACTTATTGACATCGATCGAACCCAGGTTGCACGAATTGGCAAAGTGCAGGAACTGCTCGCCGCAGGGATTACTGGCCATGATCGGGCCCATCGAATTCATCATGTGATTGTGACGATTGACTTCGTCGATGAAAGCGATGCCCGGTTCGGCGTAGCGATGGGCGCTACTGACGATGCGGTTCCAGATGTCCGGCGCGTAAACAAATCCCGGCGCGGGCGGCTCTTCGATCAAAGCGTCGGAGAGATCGGCCATTTCGAATGCTTCCTTGTCGCGGAACGTAATGGTCGCACCGTCCGGCCGGCGATAGACGACATAGTTACGACCGGTGACCGGATCGAAAACCGGCTCGTTCCAACCTTCGGCTCTGAATTCGAGTTGAAACCATTCGTTTTTGTCTACCGCGTCGAGGAACTTATCGGTGACATTAACTGAGATATTGAAGTTCGTCAGCGAGTGCTGATCATTCTTTGCGTGAATGAAGCGCAGAATGTCCGGATGCGTCACGCGCATCATGCCCATGTTCGCGCCGCGGCGCACGCCACCCTGTTTCACCGTGTCAGTCGTCGTATTGAAGATGTTCATGAACGATACTGGGCCACTCGCGACTCCATGAGTCGAGCTGACCATTGAACCGCTGGGCCGCAGCTTCTCCAAAGTGA
>JBKPEE010000213.1:0-6861 GCA_046728235.1 Acidobacteriota bacterium | reverse complement strand
CGCTATGGGCTGTCCACGGATTGCGCTCTTGATTTCCAGCGTCTTTGGCGTGGCTATTGACAAAGACGTCGTGCGCCGTGTGCTCGCCAAATACTATCCTCCCGATCCGCACAACAGGCGTCCCGCAGCCTCTCTGCTCCGATAACGATCCACTGTTTGCATTCCATCTGTCGCAGGTGCGCCGGCCACTTGGACTGGCGGCTATAATGCTGCTATGGGTGCTCCGCTCAATGTTTCTCGCCGGGACCTTGAACGTGGATGAGTTTCACAAGATGGGCGCAGCCGGGGTTTTTCGCCACGACGAGCGCGTCGAACTGATCGAGGGAGAACTCATTGAGATGGCACCAATCGGCGGTCCGCACATGTGGCTGGTCAATTTGCTGGCCAGGATGTTGGACCGTCAGGTCGGAGACCAGGCACTCGTCTCGATCCAGAATCCGAGTTCGCTACCGCCGGACAACGAGCCCCAGCCTGATCTTAGCCTGCTCTCTGGAGGCTATTGGACCGAGCGCAAAAAGGAAATTCCGCAGGCAGCCGACGTACTGCTGGTGATTGAAGTCGCCGATAGTACGTTGGCCTACGATCGGGACACCAAGATCCCGATCTATGGGCGCCACGGGATTGCCGAGGCGTGGCTCGTCGACGTCCAGGCGGAAACGCTTTCCCTCTATCGCGATCCGTGGCCCAATGGGTATCGAAGGCTCCTGACCCCGCAGCGCTCCGAAACGATCGCCCCCTTGGCGTTTCCTCAAGTAAGAATCCGACTCTCCGACGTCTGGCGCTAGGATTCTGTCCGCCCGGTCTCTAAAAGAAAAAATCTGTTTGATTTTTCCGAAACTTCAATAACAACAGACAGAGCCATTACTGATGAGCCTAAAGAAGCAGGCGACCTGGCGCATGTCTTTCACTTGATCGCTTTGCCAGGAGTCCCGGCGCGGCATGCCGGGCCGTCTGAAACTCTCCGGTCACTGACAGGTTCGAGTGGTTGGCTGGTTGGCTTTCGTGACCGGCCCAAGCGTGAGTGAAAAATAGGGGTCGCACGGTGGTGGATTACCGGAAGTCACGACGCTCACTTCCGGCGAAATTTCGCTCTCTACACCCGACGGATTCACGGCTCTTACCACGTAGAAATATTTGGTCCTGGCGCTAAGGCCGTGATCAACGAAAGTGGTCCTTGCGACGGGGCCCGTATTCACTTTCTTCGCATAAGGACCGCCCGCCGTGGTTGCCCTGTACACATCGTAGCTCGCCGCGTCGTTCACAGGCGTCCAGCGCAGCAGCACCTGCGTATTGGTGGAGTCGCCCACAACGACCTGCGAGGGCGGGCCAAATGCGCCCTCCGGTGACGCTGGCTGCGCCGTGGCGGCGTTAGCGCCCGCAAGCCGATCGAGCATTCGACGGATCGCGGCAATCTGCAGGCCGTCCCTGGTCGCGTATCTCCCCTTCGAATCGAAGTAGTCGTTGTATCCCCACCAATCCCAGCATCCCTGAGGGTTTACTGGAAGGCTCGGCAGCACCGGGTAGCTGGCGACGGTCTGCGGATACAGAATGATGAGACGGTTCGTATCGGCCCATTCGTTGTATCCGGCATACCGGTAGAACGCGTCCTTGATTCTCTCCGCGCTCTGTTGGCAACCATGAAAAGCAATGTGCACGCGGCACGCTGCCATGGCTTCGCAGTCGGCCGGCACGTACGCGTAGCCGGTATCAGCCATTGAGAGGTGCAGGGGAGATTGGTTGCCTTGCGAGTCGAGGCTAAACTCCTTTTGCGAAAATTCCACGACTCTTCCCCTCAGGGGCCCGGAGGCTTTTGCCGCCAGCGTTCCATAGATGTGCTGCAATAGACTCCCGGCGGCATCGTAGACCGACTCCATCTGCCCATCGCTTGGGCATCGGTTCATGAAGTTACCGCCGGTCTTGTCGCACAGGTTGCAAACGTTCCCGGTGTCCGGACAACTGGCGGTGATTTGCGCATGCCCGGCGTTGAGATTGTCCTTATAGAAGATCTGGCTGGGGTTGATGTAATGCGCGTAATAGGCATAGAGCGCCTCCGTCACGGATGCCTTGACTACGCCATCGTTGTACCCGTGGAATAGCCAGATCCTCTGCTTCGCCAGATTCGCTGCGGCGTCTATTTTTCCGGCCCTGGACCACGCATCGGTGGCCTTGATCATGCGTGCCAGTTGCGCCGTCGTGATGGCCTGCTTCGGGTACTTCGGGTCGCCCTGCATGCAGCGGCCGAGCACAGTCCCGATATCGAACTTTGCGGGAGCCTCGTCCGAAGCGCACTAATAAGGGCCCCCGGCTGTGGCGCCTACGCCCGCGACGATCGACGAGTACGCGACTCCGAACTGAACCGCCATGAAGGCACCGGACGAAATACCGGAAACTGAGGTCTCGCTCAACTTGACGTTGTAGGACGGGAGCTGCTCGGCCGGAAAGGCTTGAGGCCCGGGCGAGCCGACCAGCAGCGCGACAAGGGCCACGCTGACGAGGAATCTGCTTCGTATCACATGCGCTCCGCAAAGATGGCGCCGTAGGCTTCGCAACCTAGACCAGGCGCGGTGCCTATTTCTGCGCCATCTCCCAGACCGTATGGGTCCAGGCGCCCTCAGGCTTCTTGGTAATGACCGGCTCGGACTTGCCCGACAAGAGCGTATCCACGGTGCGTTGGTATGCCTTCGGTTCAAGGTAGCCCAGCTTTCCGCCTTCCACGAGCTTCGCGATCTCGCTCATCTGGGTCGTCTGATGCTGTTTCGTCTGGGCGCCCGAGGCGTCATTGTCAAGCACGATCTTGACCGCCTCCGGCTGGTGCTTGATGGCATAATCCCATCCCTTGAACGACGCCTTCAGGAAGCGGCCCAGCTTCTCGGCCATTTTGGGATCGGCGATTGATTTTTCCAGCGCGTACAGGCCGTCTTCGAGTGTCGCTACCCCCTGATCCTCGTACTTGAAGACAATGAGCTGTTCGGGCTTCATGCCGGCTTCGATGAGCTGCCAGTACTCGTTGTAGGTCATGGTCGAGATGCAATCGGCCTGCTTCTGGAGCAGCGGGTCGACATTGAACCCTTGCTTCATCACTTTGACGGCATTGGTGTCGCCGGAAGTCTTGTAACCGAGCTTGTCCATCCAGGAAAGAAAGGGATACTCGTTGCCGGCAAACCACACGCCGAGCGTCCGGCCTTTGAAGTCGGTGGGTGCCTTGATGCCGGAATCCTTGCGGCAGGTGAGCATCATGCCCGAGCGCTGAAACACCTGCGCAATGTTGACGAGGGGCACGCCTTTCTCGCGCGTGGCGAGCGCCGAGGGCATCCAGTCGACGATCACGTCCGCCCCGCCTCCGGCGATCACCTGGCTCGAATTGATGTCCGGACCACCGGGTTTGACGGCCACATCCAGGCCGGCGTCTTTATAGAAGCCCTTGTCCTTGGCGACGTAATAGCCGGCAAACTGTGCCTGCGTGACCCATTTGAGCTGCAGCGTCAGTTTGTCCTGCGCCGCTGCACCGCCCGTCGCGAGGGCAAACAGCGTTAGCGCGTTCAGGGCCAGATTTTTGGTCGTCATGATCTCCTCCTGCTTTGCGAGGGTAGAGCAATCAAGTGCGATACGACGGGTGCCAGAACGTGCAGGCACGTTCCAGTGCGGCGATCGCCCCATAGAACATCGACCCGGCAAGGGCCGCAATCGCGATCACCGCCCAGACGACGTCGACATTGAGGCGGGCAACTTCTGCGCTGATGCGGAAGCCCAGCCCGAGAATGGGTGAACCGAAAAATTCGGCAACGATGGCGGATATCAGCGCCAGTGTCGAGTTGATCTTGAGCGCGTTGAAGATGAAGGGCAGGGCGAACGGCAGGCGCAGCTTGATCAGCGTCTGCAGATGGCTTGCGGCGTAAGAGTGCATAAGATCGCGCTGCATCGAATCGGCCGCGCCCAAGCCTGCCAGCGTATTGACCAGCATCGGGAAAAACGTCACCACGGCGGCGACCGCCGCCTTCGACTGCCAGTCGAAGCCAAACCACATCACCATGATCGGGGCGAGCCCCACGATCGGCACCGCGCTCATCAAGTTGCACAGAGGCAGCAAGCCCCGCTTAAGGAAGCCGATGCGGTCCACGACCACTCCGACCAGGAATCCGCAGGCGCACCCGACAGTGAATCCGGCCAGGACCGCCTTCAGGAACGTTTGCCGGAAGTCCGGCCAAAGGATGTCGAGCCGGTGCGCCAGGACATGCCCGACCTCGGCGGGTGCCGGCAGCAGCACTCGCGGTACCGCAAAGCCGACGACCAGAACTTGCCAGAGGTAGAGCACGGCAATCCCGAATAATACGGGAGCTGCGAGGGCCCCGAGACCGCTTGCCGGCAACCGGGCCAGCCGGTCGAGGCGTTCCCACAGAAAGATCGTCCATCCGGCCAGAAACAGCCAGAGCCCCGGTGCCGTGGCGCCAAACGGGCCGGAGGCTCTAAGCAACAGAAGCGGCGCCGCCGCTCCGCCGATCAGGGCGAGCGCCGCGATGCCCTGCTCGAGCGCAGTATCCCAGGGCCGCAGCGTAAGCCCCGCGCCGGCGATCGCGATAATGGCGCAAGCCAGGCCTGCGTGATCGTTCAGCCAGCCCGGACCCGCCGGCGCCAACAGTCCGGCAATCATCAAGAGGCCGGCGAAAATCGTGGCAGAGCGTCCGATCACGCAGGTGCCCCCATCCGCCTCACGGTCCAGCGCTGCACGAGGCCGATCGCGAACACCAATGCGACTCCGACCAAGGCGGCCATCAGCAACGCCGACCAGATTTGTATCGTCTGCCCATAGTACGAGCCGCTCAGCAAGCGCGCGCCCAGGCCCGCCTGCGCGCCTGTGGGCAGTTCGCCGACGATGGCCCCGATCAGGCTCGCCGCGATCGCCACCTTCAGACTGGCGAACAGAAACGCGGTGGCCGCGGGCCAGCGCAATTTCCAGAAGACCTGCGCCGGACTCGCGCTATAGGTGCGCATCAGATCGAGTTGCAGCGGGTCGGCCGAGCGCAACCCCTTCACCATTCCGATCGCCACCGGAAAGAAGCACAGATACATCGAGATGATCGCTTTCGGTATCAGTCCGTCGAGGCCGAGATTCCCGAGGACGACTACGACCATCGGCGCGATCGCCAGGATCGGCACGGTCTGCGAGGCGATGATCCAGGGAAGCAGACTGCGATCGAGGACGCGCAAATGAATAATTCCTACCGCCAGCAGGATTCCGAGCACGGAGCCGAACAAAAAACCGAGTACCGTGGCCGAGACCGTCACGCTCGCGTGATACACGAGGCTGCGCTTGCTGCCGATAGGGGTAGCGAATACGGTCTCATAAAGATCCGCGGCGATCTGGTGCGGCCCGGGCAGGACCGGCCGCTCCATCGACCAGCTGCCCTGAACCAGATCGTGCGTGTTCCACGTAGTTTGATTGCGCGCGAACTGATCGATGACCTGCGGTGCATTGAGCCACACCGCAGCCGCATACCAGCCCGCGACGAGCAACGCGACGACTACGGCGACCGGCATCGCCTGCATTGCGGCCCGGCCTACCGCGCCGCGGCGGGTCGCCGCGTACGGGGCGAGCACATCAGTCGTCATAGCTGTGGCCAGCGCGCAGCGCCTGGCGCACGCGATGCGCCACTTGCAGAAACCCAGCCGTCTCGCGCATGTCGAGGCCGCGCTCGGCTGGAAGGTCGTTGTCGATGATCTCCAGAATCCGTCCGGGGCGCGGGCTCATCACGACGATCCGATTCGAAAGAAACACCGCCTCCGAAATGGAGTGGGTCACAAAGACGATCGTCTTGCGGGTCTGATTCCAGAGCCGCAACAACTCCTCGTTCAGATGGTCGCGGGTGATCTCGTCGAGCGCGCCGAAAGGCTCGTCCATGAGCAGAAGTTGGGGCTCGAATGCGAGAGCCCGGGCGATCGACACGCGCTGCTGCATGCCCCCCGAAAGCTGCCAGGGAAATTTACGTTCGAAGCCCGCTAACCCGACCATCGTTAAATATTTCGTGGCGCGCGCAACCCGCGCAGGACGAGGCATGCCCATGATCTCGAGCGGAAGCATGACGTTGCGCAGCACGTTGCGCCAGGCATACAGGGCCGGTGCCTGAAAGACATACCCATAGGCCCGGTTGAGGCGTGCCGATCGGGGACTGACCCCGTTAACCGTAATGCGCCCGGCGGTCGGCGCGGCGAGATCGGCAATCACCCGCATGAGTGTAGTCTTGCCGCACCCGGAGGGGCCGATGAAGGAGACAAATTCGCCGGACCGTATGCTCAGACTGACATCGGCGAGTGCGATGACCGGCGTATCCGCGGTCGGGTAGGTCAGGGATAAATCCCGGATGTCGATGGCGATCGTCGCGCTCGTCCCGGCAGCGGCGGAGGCTCGTGACGGAACGGCGGGGCTTGTTGTTGCTGAGGCGGATGCGAGTTCCGAAGCTAACACGTGTTTGGCCAGTTGTCTCCCTTCCCATGCACGGGAGCAAGCGCTGTGCCCACCCCCGGATTGCACGGCTATTGGATCATAGCACAGGCGCTCAGACCCGTAGAATCGATGCGCAGCCTCGCCCGCTGGCCTCAAAGACTCGGATATCCGTTGGATAGCCCGCGCGTAAACCACTATTTCCGCACCGGCACGAAACATCGCGCAACTGCAGTGCACAGCGCCGGGGCATCACATCGACCGTGCAGCGTCGATAATGCTCGTAGGATCGATCAGCGTCACCAGCACGTCGAGACGACTCGCCTTGGTGCGTGAGCAGGAGTTGCTCGATGCGTATCCACAGGTCACGCGGGAAAATATCCACGCCGCCATCATTTTCGCCGCCGAAACGATCGCTCATGAAG
>JBKPEE010000212.1:0-37086 GCA_046728235.1 Acidobacteriota bacterium | reverse complement strand
ATGTCAGCCAACGCGCAAACGGGTTCTCTGGGAGTGCCTGTTCAGGCCCTTGCCTCATCCATCTGCTTGAGACTGTCGAGGATCAGGCTGGTATTGCTGGCTGATTCAATTGTAATGGGAAAACTCTGAGCGGACTTTTGGAAGTCAAAACTGCCGGTCGTGATCTCAACGATCTGTCGAAAGGCCTCGAATGCGGTCTGCTTTCCATTCTCCGCGCCGACAATCTGACCGTCGTTGAAGAGCACCTGCCCGGTTTGAGTTTCGTTCATCAAAGTCAGCACGCCCGTCAGCCGCGAGTTCTCAATTGCCTGTACTACATCGAAGACGCTAATCAGGGAAAGGTCGCCGGCGAATGAAACTTTCGGTCTGAGCCGCCGCGGCAGTGACCTGAGGGTGGGTTGGGTGGATTTCTCTTCCGGGTGGCGCGCGCGACGAATCGCCTCGAGGCCGGTCGCGATGGAAATTCGATTATCAAGTTGCTTGGCCTCGAGCAATCGATCATGGGCAGCGTCGAAATCATCGCGCTCGATGTAGAGGCTGGCCAGGGCGACGCAATGTCGCGCGGCTTCTTCAGAATGCTTGTGCAAGGTAGCAAGTTCGCGCATTCGCTCGCGCAGCGCGATAGATCGCGGGCTCCGTTCGAGCGCCGTCTTTAGGCGCTTCATGGCGCGATCGGGTGAGCCATATTTGATGAACAACTCAGCATCAAGCAGAGCCGTCTCTACTTCACCGATTGGTTCTTTGGATTCGCTGTGCATGCCTTGCGGGTCGGGTCAGTGCGCGCGCAAGTTTGCTAACTTCCGCTGGCGAAAGTTTAGCACAACCAGATCGCGTACCGTCGCTGTATGTGAATCGCGCGAATCCTATTTAGTTTCAGGCTTCGCTCGCACGCAATTTATTTCGTCAGAAATGTGGTGCTCTGCGCCGTGTGATCGAATTCGTAGTTGTAAGTGTAAACCGGAGTTGAAATCGGCCGCGTGAACTGTACGCGCACCGTGACGCGCTTGTTCTGCAGCGCGGCGGTAATCGTAGCGTTCGGCGGCACGTTGTAATCAGGACCGTTCTTGGCCAACTGATCTCTTACCCAGTTGGCGTCGCTGCCCTGCGCCGCCGCCTGGTTCACCAGGTTCTGCATAATGTCCTTATAGTAGTACGCGTCGACCGCGACCGGAATGTAAAGGTAACCGACGTAGAGGATAGCCGCGAAAATGACGATGAAGACGATCAGTTTAAGACGCGCTCCGCCATATTCGTTTCGCAGAGTTTTGACTTTGAACGTATTCATAATTGATCTAGTTAAGCGCAACGGCCGGACTCAACCGAGTCGGCCCCTGCTCTACCAAGGAGCCCTCCTTTTACCGTGTTCCAGTTACCGCCTGCAGGCTAATTGCGTCAGGCGACGGATAGGTCATCGCAGCGGGCGTAATCCATCGCGCAGAACGTTACGCAAGAGGCGCAGCGTAATCTCGCGGCCGTCGACGATGCGGGCTTTACCAATTGCCTCGAGCAAGACCCATTTCAGCGATCCGCTGACGGATTTCTTGTCCCGCTTCATTGCCGCGATGAGGTGATCAATTTCCAGGTCGTTTGCTGCAGGCAAGGGGCCGCAGGCCCGCACTCCGCCCCGCAACAATTGTAGCGCGTCGACGGGCAGCATGCCTAGACTTTTTGAAATTTCGGCCGCCACGAGCATTCCATAACCAACGGCCTCGCCATGACGAAAGCGGCGAAAGTTTGTGACCGTTTCCAGGGCATGGGCCGTAGTATGCCCAAAGTTCAATATTTTGCGTGACCGCGCGTCGCCCCGCCCGGTTGATTCGCGTTCGTCACCGGCGACGATTCCAGCCTTGAACCGGCAATGCGCGGCGATTGTGGCCGCGAGATCTGGCAATTCGGCGTACCTGCCTCCCCCAGGCTGCCCGTCAGAGGCGTTTCCACCCATCTTGAGCAGGCGCACCGTTCGGTCGAATAACCTCCGATTGCCCACCGCACCCTGCTTTACCGCTTCGCACCAGCCAGAGGTCAGCTCACGACGCGGCAAAGTCCGCAGCGTATTGATATCAACCAAGACCAATTGTGGTTGATGAAACGCGCCGACCATGTTTTTTCCCGCTGGTATGTTGATGCCGACTTTGCCCCCGACCGAAGCGTCGACTTGCGCCAGGAGCGTCGTGGGCACCTGGATGAAGGCGACGCCGCGCAAGTAAGTGGCCGCGGCAAAACCCGCCAGGTCGCCTACCACGCCGCCGCCGAGCGCGATCACTACGTCGCTTCGCTCCAAGCCTTCGTCGCTGAGGAAGGTGACTGCCTGCTCGTACGAACGCATCGATTTGTGTGGTTCACCCTCTTTCATCAACCACACACTCGGATCAAAACGCGACGAACGAAGCGCCCGCACAAGTGGACCACCAAACAATTTAAACACCCGCGAGTTTGAAATCACGGCCGCGCGGTGCGCGGCTGGCCCGAGCACACTGCGTAAATGCTCACCGGCGTTGGCGATTAAGCCGTCGCCAATTTTGATTTCGTAGCTGGTTTCCGGCGCTGGTACGCGCACCTGCAGAGTCTGCACGACCTTGAATGTATCGCGTTTCGCTGGCGCGGCGTCAAGTGCCAACTCTTAAATGTGACCTTGGTGCTCACCGCCAGGGCAGGATGTGGTAGAATCCGCTATCCCTTAAGCCTGCGTTTCCTCGAGATTGATGGAAACCGCGTATAATTGCCCTTTTTCTACAGTATCATCTCTGGATTTCGGAGTGCTGGAAGTGAAAACTTCCCGAAATAACTTAGGCAGGCGCGGTCCGTTGCCCGGTCGCGCCCCATTTTTGAAAGGTAAAATCCACCATGTCGCCCAGAAGTCTCTGGCTTGCTCCTGCGCTGCTTCTCATCTCCCCTGTTTTGCTGACACAGCATACCGTAACAGCGCAAAAACAAAATCACGTGGTTGTAGGTCCGCCTTCGCTCGCGTTGGGGATCGAACCAAACGTTATCAAAGCCTGTGAAGGCGCGCACGCTCAGCTGACCGCAAACGCGCGCTCGAGTGACGGATCGCCGTTGCGTTATCGATGGACCGTCAATGGCGGTAGGCTCAAAGGTGAAGGCGCTAATCCCAGCTGGGACCTTACGGGGTTACAGCCCGGCGTCTACAGCGCGAATGTAGAGGTCGATGATGGGCGCGATTTGACGTGCACCGCCTTTTCATCCACGTCTATAGTCGTGCTTGATTGCCCGCCACAACCGGTATGTCCGACGATCAATATCACTTGTCCTGAATCATTGAAGGAAGGCGAGAGCGCAACCTTCTCGACCACGATTACCGCGGGCACCCCGGCCCCGGGAATAACGCCGACTTATGAATGGACGGTTTCCGCCGGCAAGATCACCGGAGGTCAGGGAACGCCGAGCATCACGGTCGATACCACCGGGCTGGCGGGCCAGACGATTCGGGCGAACGTGAATCTGACTGGCTACGGAGTGCCCTGTCCGGCGACCTGCTCAGTGTCAATTCCGATCATGAACCAACCGCGCAAGTTCGACGAGTACTATGACATCGCGCGCAATGACGAGAAGGCTCGGCTCGACAACTTTGCGATTCAGCTGCAACAGGATCCGGGGTCGCAAGGCTACGTCATCATTTATCCCGGCCGTAAAGCCGCCCCGTCACAGGCCCAGGCGCGTTCACAAAGGATCGTCGATTATCTGGTGACTACGCGCGGCGTTGATCCACACCGGGTCGTGGTTACCCTCGGACCAGCGCGGGAGAGTTGGATGACTGAGCTCTGGGTCGTGCCGGAAGGTGCGCCACCTCCAGTACCGCAGCGATAGTTGCTTCGTTTCCCCTTTCCGAGAAGGCGCGATCTTAACGGTCGCGCCTTTTTGTGTTAGCAGCGAAGTCGGGTTTGTGGTAAAGGTACCGCTCGACCATGCGGCGCTTTTTTACCCCAGCGGTGCGTTCTCTGCTGACGATCATAGTTGTCTTCGCGCTGGCGGCGACCTCTCTCTACGCCGAGCGCCTGCCCATCAAGATCTACACTTCAGCCGACGGCTTAGGCAGCAGCTTCGTTAATTCACTCATGCGTGACTCGCGTGGCTTTCTTTGGATTTGCACGCGTGACGGCCTGAGCCGCTTCGATGGCGCGCATTTTGTTACTTATCAAGTCGGCGACAAGAATGCGCCGCCGGGCATTGAATCAATTGTTGAAAGCCGCAAAGGCGTCTACTGGATCGTCACCACGGGAGGGCTCTATCGATTCGATCCACGCATCTTACCGCCGGCCGCAGAAAATACGGATCGGCCACGATTGAATGCCGAATTCATCACCGACAGTCGCTTCGTCTTATTCGAAGATCATAATGGGGAGCTTTGGGGTGGTCTGCCAACAGGTCTGTATCACGCCGTCGAAAAGGACGGTAAAGTTACGTTTGAAGAAGTCTCTCTCAGATCGGGCCGCAATCTCACGGTCACTGCGATCTCGGGATCGCGCGACGGAAGTCTGTGGGTTGGAAGTTACGACAGCGTATTACGCCGCACACCCGACGGCGGCGAGTACTATTATGAATTCGCGCCAGGCCGCGACGCCGTCACCGGATTGCAAGAAGACCGCGACGGCCGGATGTGGATCGGCCGCGTTTCCGGCATCTATGCAATCAAACCTGAACCCGTAGAAGAGACCTCCGGCGGAAAGGTTCCCACAGTCCGCAGCCTCGACTCCCTTGCCAAAACTCAGCCTGCCACGCAGTCACCGGTGAGGCTGCCACAGAATTCCGGCGACATCTTTAAATATGCGTTCTTCAAAGACAATCGTCACGCGAAGTCTTTTTACGAGACGTCAGACGGACGGTTGTGGCTTTCCGATGAATCGGTACTGGCAAGCATCGAGGGAAACAAATTCGAGGTGCTCAACTCAGCTGCAATCAAGGGCGCTACAAAAATCGCCCAGGACGCCGGGGGCAATCTCTGGTTGGCAGGCTCGACCGGCTTAATGCGCGTAGATCGTGGTGGCCTGGTGAGTTATGGCGAGGACGACGGGCTGAAAAGCGCGACGGTGACGACGATTGGTGAAACGCGTAATGGCAGCCTGTATTTTGCCGGAGATAATTTCGCTTTAACCGGGTTCGATGGGAGTACCTTTCGATCGATTCGCGTGCCCGTGCCGCCGACGGCCGGCATCTTGTGGAGTTCGAATACTGCCTTTCAGGACCGTGCTGGGGAATGGTGGATCGCAACTACCGAAGGACTCTTCCATTTCGCGGCGGTGGACGATCCGGCAAAGCTTGAAACAGCGCGTCCGCTCGACGTCTATACCCGTCGCAACGGGCTAAAGAGCACGCAAGCCTTTCATGTCTTCGAAGACTCCAAAGGCGCTTTGTGGATTAGTACGCGTGACAACGATCCTAAGCTTTGGGGATTTTCCAAATGGGATCGCGCCACGCGAAGTTTTTATACGTTCACTGAACGGGACGGCTTCCCTTCCGGCAAAGCCGTGTCCGCGTTTGCCGAGGATCGAAACGGAACTTTGTGGTTGGGTTTGAGCGATGGCGGGATATGGCGATATGCAGCGGGCCGATTCACCGAAGTGCAGACAGATTTGCCGGCGAGTTTGATTACGGCAGTACATGTAGATCGCACCGGCAGGATTTGGATCGCATCGTCACAAGCGGGACTGAAAATCATAAACGATCCGTCCGCGGCCGAGCCCGCTTTCGTCAATTACACAATCTCAAACGGACTCGCCAGCAACAACGTGCGGTCACTGGCGGAAGACGCATTCGGAAACATTTATGCCGGTACCGCGCGCGGAGTCGACCGCTTGTCTCCCGATCTTGGAAATGTGGTCCATTACTCGATCGCTAACGGTTTAGCGGGCGATTTCATCATCGCGGCATTCTGCGACTCGCGCGGCACACTCTGGTTCGGAACACCATCAGGTCTCTCACGGATGACGGCTGAAACCCGAAGCACTGAAGCCGCACCGCCAATTCTCTTGAGCGCCCTGCGCATCGCCGGCGAAAGCCGTCCCGTGGCTGAGATTGGGAGTACATCGATTTCCGATCTCGAATTGACGCACAACCAAAACAATTTGCAGATCGATTTCTTTGCGATTGACTTCACCGCCGGTGAAGAGCCGCGATTTCAATACCAACTCGAAGGGGCCGACCGTGAATGGAGTCAGCCCACCACGCAGCGGACGGTAAACTTTTCAAATCTGGCGCCGGGTTCCTATCGCTTCATGGTGCGCGCAATCAATTCCGCCGGAGTCACCAGTCCCGCCCCGGCCGTTATCACTTTCAAAATCCTGCCTCCGTTCTGGCGACGCTGGTGGTTCATTGGCCTTGCGATTTTGCTGCTAGCCGCCGCGGTGGTGACGCTCGACCGCTATCGCGTAGCGCGGATGCGGGCGCTCGACGCGCTCAATCGAAGGTTGAAACTCGAATATGAAATTACGCGCGTGCTGGCTGAAGCAGGTTCTAACGTAGAAGCTGCTCCGGGCATTCTGCAGGCGATCTGCGAAACGCTCGCGTGGGACGTGGGCGTGATTTGGGACGTAGATGTTCAGGAGAATCTGTTGCGATGTGTCGCGGTCTGGCACAAGCCGGCGACCGCCGCGGCCGAGTTCGAGGCACAAACCTCCGCGCGCATCTTCAAACCAGGCGAAGGATTGCCGGGACGCGTGTGGGCGACGGCCACGTCTTTGTGGATTCGCGACTTGAGTGAAGATAAGAACTTCCCGCGATTGTCGGCGGCCGCGTATGAAGGATTACGTAGCGGATTTAGTTTCCCAATCCTCGTCGGCACGGAAGTCGTCGGGGTAATCGAATTCTTCAATCGTCAGGTGACTGAGCGCGACCAGAACATTGAGGAAATGATGCAGCCGATCGGTCGCGAAATCGGCCAGTTACTGCTGCGCAAGCAAAGCGAGCAGGCGCTGCGCGAGAGCGAGACGCGTTTTCGCACTCTGGCTGAAACGGCCTCTGACGCGATCATCACTATCGACGCAAACAGCATCATTATCTATATCAACCGGGCGGCGGAAACTATTTTTGGTTATTCAGTTTCCGAGATGCTGGGCCAGGATCTGACCATGCTGATGCCCGAATACCTCAGGCATGTTCACCGCGCGGGTCTCAACCGCTACGTGGAAACAGGAAAGCGTCATATAGCCTGGAGCGCGGTGGAACTTCCCGGGTTACACAAGGACGGCCATGAGATTCCGCTTGAGCTTTCTTTTGGTGAGTTCACGCGCAATGAACAGCGTTACTTTACCGGGATCGCGCGCGATGCGACTGAACGTAAGCGCGCTGAAGAAGAGCTGCGTCGCACCCGCGAGGCGCGCGCAATCGAGCTCGAGCGCGTGCGTAAACGCATCGCCAGCGATCTGCATGACGACATTGGATCGAGTTTGACCCAGATTTCACTGCTCAGCGAAGTCGTCAGTCAACGCGTTGCCACAAGTGACGGAGGAGTGGCCCAACCGCTGGCGATGATTGCCAACTCTTCCCGTGAATTGGTGGATGCGATGAGTGACATTGTCTGGGCCATCAATCCGCAGAAAGACCATCTCAGCGATTTGACCCAGCGCATGCGCACGCTGACCAGCGAGGTGTCGACGGCCTGCAGCATTAACGTACATTTCCGCACACCTGAAACGGATGACGACTTGCCGTTAGGCGCGAACCTGCGTCGTGAAGTGTTCCTGATCTTCAAAGAGAGCATCAACAACATCGTCAAGCATTCTGCTGCGACCGAGGCTGATGTCGAGTTTCGCATCGATGGCGATCAATTATTTTTGCGGGTGGCGGACAACGGTAAGGGATTCGACCTCACGCATGAAAGCGAAGGGCATGGCCTCACAAGCATGAAAGGGCGCGCCGAGGAAATGGGTGGTAGTTTTCACCTGCAATCGAACATCGGAAAAGGAAGTACTATGTCATTGATCGTTCCGCTGTCTGCCGGGAGGTAATTTGGAGTGCGCCGTCTTGACGGCGCTTTCTTTCGGAGTTCCGCGTTTACGCGGCTTCACCGGAGACCGCCTGCAGGCGGAACTCCAAAACTGCGGCGGCAAGCCTCCGCACTCCAAATATCTGCCTACGCACGTTCGTAGTGCGTCGTAAGTAAATCCTGCGTAAGCTTCGCTTGCTTATGCTGGATCAGATATCAAACAACGTCCGTATGGAAGTGCCGCCGCCATCAACCATCGAAGTTGCTATCGTCGAGGATCGTCGCGAGATTCGCGAGAGTCTCGCGCTCTTGATTGGCGGCACCGAAGGTTTTAAATGCATCGGCAGTTATCGCACGATGGAAGAAGCGCTGGATAAATTGCAGCATCATCAGCCGCATCTGCTGCTCAGCGATATCGGATTGCCGGGCATGTCAGGGACTGAAGGCGTCGCAATTCTCAAAGAGCGCTATCCCGATCTGCTCATCCTGATGCTGACTGTGTATGACGATGACGAACGGATTTTTGACGCGATGTGCGCCGGCGCCAGCGGTTACCTGCTGAAGAAAACACCGCCGGCTCGCTTATTGGACAGCTTGCGCGAAGTAGCCAGTGGCGGCGCACCGATGTCGCCCGAAGTGGCCAAACGCGTGATTGCCTTATTTCGCGAAATCCGTCCCCCAGATCGCTCGGACTACGAACTCACGCCGCACGAAACCCGTTTGTTAAAGCTCCTGGTGCAGGGTCATAACTACAAGACCGCGGCCGCCGAACTCGGGGTAACGGTCCACACCGTCTCCTTTCACCTGCGCAGTATCTACGAAAAGTTGCAGGTCCACTCGAAATCTGAAGCTGTCGCCAAGGCACTTCAGAACCGCCTGGTGTAAATTTCGAGTCAGACAATTAGACGATGGGACTTATAGGTCTTATGGGACGCATAGGACCTATGGGTTCCATCGTCGGAGTCTGCTGGTAACTCCCTCGGGCCGCGAGCTTCTGGCAAAAAAAGACCTACAGATCGACGTAGTGACGCTCACTTCCTTTTGATTTCAAATGTCTCTCACGCCGCTCAGGGCGATCGGGAAATTGAAATCAGAAGGAGTTAACGAGAAGCCATGCAATTAGTTTACGCCACCGGACAACCCGGACAGTTCAAGTTCGACATAGCATCAACCCTCGACCGAGTGCCACAGGGGGCGCGCGTCTTTGCCACCTGCTTTAAAAAATCCGTTTCACAGACACTCGATGAGCCTACGTTTCGTGCGATGACCGACGACGAATACTGCGAGCTGCTGGTTTTGATCCGGCAAGCGCGCGAACGAGAGCAGCGGCAAATGAAAGAACGCTTCCTGAGGCAATTCTTTCAGTTGCTGTCTGGTCTCATCGTGGCGACAGTTGTGTTCGTGTGCCTGGCGGTGACGGCGAGTGCAGCGACCTTCGAAGTGACCACCACCACCGATAACGGCGATAATCTGAATCCAACTCCGGGTTCCTTGAGAAAGGCAATCCTGGACGCCAACGCGAATCCCGGCATTGATACGATCGCCTTCAACATTCCCGGCAGCGGAGTTCACGTCATCGCGCCGAGTTCGACGCTGCCCAAGATCAGCGATCCGGTGACTATTGATGGCTATACGCAGCCAGGAGCCAGCGCTAACTCACTCGCTGTCGGCTCAAATGCGGTCCTACAGATCGAGTTGACCGGCGCGGCGGCGAACTCTGCTGCTGGTCTGACGATCGCGGCGGGCAACAGCACGATTCGCGGCCTGGCCATCAATCGCTTCAACTTCGATGGCATTCTCATTCAGACTAATGGTGGCAACACCATCGCCGGCAATTACATAGGTACGGACGCCGCCGGTGTGGCGATTGCTGTCCTGCCCAACAACGGCGCTGGAATATTCATGAACAGTGCCAACAACGTGATCGGCGGTTCGTCCCCTGCAGACCGCAACGTGATTGCAGGCGACCGCAACGCTAACGGGAGTTCCGGAGTTTACGTGAGCACAATCAACGCGAAGGGCAACAAGGTGATCGGCAACTATATAGGTACAGATCCGACCGGTATGGTTGCGCAAGGATTTATGGGCAATGGCATTGTGCTCTCAGATAGCTCGCAGACGACCATCGGTGGACTGACCGCAGCGGAAAGGAATGTGATTGTGGGAAGTTTTTACGGAATAACCCTCTTCAATGCTTCATCCAACCAGATCGCCGGAAACTACATCGGCACCCTGGCCGACGGCTCGAAGGGCGCGGGCAATGATTACGGAGTCAGCTTTGCCAGTACGTCAAAAAACAATACCGTGGGCGGTACCAGTCCCGGCTCTGCCAACCTTATCGCCTGGAATATTCTGGGCGTGATAGTTGGTGCAACTGCCGTTAACAACGCGATCCTGGGAAATTCGATCCATGATACTTCAAATTATCTGGGCATCGATCTCTATAGCGGCGCGTATGCGGTGACACCAAACGACGACAACACTGGTGACGCTGACACCGGGGCCAATAATCTGCAGAACTTCCCGGTAATTACTTCGGTAGTGTCGAGCGGTGGTGTGACGACCTTCACCGGCACGCTCGACAGCGCGTTCAGCACCACTTTTCGAATTGAACTGTTTGCGAACCAGGCCTGCCACTCCAGCGGATTCGGCGAAGGCGAGAATTACCTCGGGTTTACTAACGTGACCACCGATGCCGGCGGCAAGGGCAACTTCATCTTTACAATGCCAACGGCGAATGTCGTCGGAGGCTTTTTTACTGCGACCGCTACTGACCCGAATGGCAATACCTCCGAGTTTTCCGCCTGCACGTCGGGAGGAGCGGCCAGTCCGGGTACGTTGCAGCTCAGTACCGGCTATATCGGGCAGTTCGAAAACAACGGCAGCTTCAATCTCAACGTGACCCGTACCAACGGCAGCGCTGGAACCGTCACGGTTAACTATGCTACTACCGATGGCACAGCCACGACTCCTCTGGATTACACCGCAACGTCAGGTACGTTGGTTTTCAACGACGGTGAAACGAGCAAACCGATAAGCGTTCCAATCGTAGACAACAACGTTCCCGAGGGCTCGCACTTTCTCACAATTTCTCTCAGCAATCCGACGGGAGGTGCAGTGCTGGGGAACATCACTACGGCAAAGCTGAGTATTCAGGACAATGATTATCCGACATTGTCGATCAATGACATCTCACAAGTCGAAGGCAACAACGGCGCCACGGCATTCACGTTTACCGTCACTTCGTCGAACGCCATTACGAACAACGTCAATGTCAATTATTCAACGGCAGACGGCACTGGTGCTGCTGGATCCGATTATCAAGCCACTAGCGGCACCCTGACCATTCCTGCGGGCCAGACGTCGCGCACCATCACGGTCTTGGTAAACGGCGACCCCACGCCGGAAGCTGATGAAACCTTCTTTGTTAATTTGTCCAACCCGGACCAGGCGATAATCGGCAAAGCCAGCGGGACCGGCACGATTATTAACGACGATGGTGCGGTAGCGGCAACGTTCGACTTCGCGCCGGCGAATTACAACGTCCAGGAAGACCTGAGCGCGTTTACGGTCACTGTAACTCGCAGTGGTGACACGAGTTCAGCAGCCTCAGTTAATTACGCCACCGCCGATGGGACTGCGGTGCAAAAGAGCGATTACGAGATTGCTGCGGGTACGCTTAACTTTGCACCAGGAGAAACGAGCAAGACCCTGACGCTATTGATTAATGAGGATGCTTACGTCGAAGGCAACGAGACGTTTAATATCATCCTTGCCAATCCTTCCGGCGCCGCGCTGGGCCAGCAGGCGACCGCCTCTGTGATTATCGTCGATGACGCACCCGAATCGGCCGGCAATCCCATCGATGATCCGCAAACGTTTGTGGCCACGCAATATCACGACTTTCTGAATCGTGAGGCAGATGCGGCCGGACTGGCTTTCTGGACCAATGAGATCATTTCATGTGGCAATGATGCCCAGTGCATCGAGATCAAACGCATTAATGTTTCCGCAGCGTTCTTCCTGTCGATTGAATTTCAGCAGACGGGTTACCTGCGTTACCTGCTGCAGAAAGAGTCATTCGCCTCAATGCCGAAATACGCCGAGTTCATGCGCGACCTTCAGGAAGTGAGCCGGGGAGTGATTGTCGGCGCGCCGAATTGGGAGCAACAGCTCAAGGACAATCAAGCGCACTTTGCCGAAGAGTGGATCAACCGTCCGGCTTTCAAGGCGATGTATGACAACATGTCGAATGCTGACTATGTAAATGCCTTGTACATGAATGCCGGCATCATTGTGACTCAGGCAGAACGGCAGTCGGTGGTCAATGCTTTGGATACCGCCGCAGAAAGTCGATCCGCAGTGCTACTCGATGTGGCTGCCAATGCAGTGTTTAGAGAAAAGGAAACCGGTGCCGCGTTTGTGATGATGCAGTACTTTGGATATCTGCGACGTGATCCCGACACGGCGCCGGATTCAGACTTAAGTGGCTATAACTTCTGGCTCAACAAGCTAAATGCGTTTGGCGGCGATTTCCAACAGGCTGAGATGGTGAAAGCCTTTCTCAGTTCGTCAGAATATCGCAGCAGGTTCGGGCAGTAGCGATCGATCCGGCTGGGCTTTCTCTAATTCCGGCGCGGCTTGAAAGAGTCGCGCCGGTGCTTTTGTCACGGCACAGGAGTACCGGCGGCCTTCGTCTCGATGCCATGCACGATAGTGTCAGTCTTAACAAACACAATAAAGCGCTTGCCCTCGGGCAGCACGGCGTTTTCGCCGCGCTTAAAACCCGCCGCCAGGGCGACCGGCGCAGCGAAGAGTAGGAAGGGCGCGGTCAGCGCGATTTGCGTTGCCACTTCGCCACCGCGACTCGTGCCGGTCATTCGATTTTTTCCGCCATCGTGTGTAGCTGCTAGCGGAACCCGCGTCAGATCAGCGGCGACCACGTCCTGCATGATCCACGAAAGCTTGCCTGCTTTGCCCCAATGACCGCCGCGCTTTGCTTCGACCACCCGCCCGGTGACGAGCGAATACTTTTCTACGACGGTCAGGCCGTCGATTCTGATCGGCACGACAACGCGAAAACTGATCAGATCTTCCGGCCGAACGTATTGCGAGTTGACGGTGTACGCGGTTTCGATCTCGATCGGAGTGCCCGCCGGAATCTTCAGTTCATGGGATTGAGGTGCAGCGGCCGACTCGTCCGATTGCGACAGTTGGATTGGTTCTGCTGCTGTGGTCGGGTTCACAGGCGACTGCCCCTGAACCGTCATGACCACGACTAAACACGATAGTAAGAGGGAAAGCGTAGTCTTCATGACACAGCACTCCTTTTATTCGGAAGCTGAAGTCAGGAAGAGCAATAACAGTGCCCAGGCCGCACGAAAGGCGGACTAAGGGATTTGATCAAGCTCAGCGTTTAGCTTGATGTTGCCATTGGGATTCACCGACATCGTCCGCTCCCACGCTTTGAATCCGGATTTGGACACGACAATCTTGTGTTCTCCTGGAATTAGTTGAATAGTGGACGGTGTCGAGCCCACAAACTTGCCGTCGATGGTGATCTCCGCCCCTTCTGGAACAGATGTGATTGTCACCGCTGACGTCGAGTCCGCATTTGTTGATTTGGGTCCGTTAGCAGCCGACGTATCAGCTTGACCAAACTTTCCCGGATCAAGCGGAGTATCGCCAGCGACGTAGGCGGTAATTTCAGTCCCCTTGGGAATAGTTATGTCCTTTCCATGCATAAACAGAAAGAACGGCGCGGCCGGGAAGAAGACAATGCTGGTCGCTACGATCGCGCCCGTCATAGCAGCGGTGTGACTTCCTCCGCTGCCACCCTTAACGGCGCGTAAAGGCACCTTTTCACCAGAAACAAGCTGGACGTAATCAATATTAATGTTCAGCTTGCCGGCTTTTCCCATACGTGCTTTTGGTTTGGCCTCCGTCACTGTGGCGATAGCTGTGCCCCCGTGTTGAATAACTACGGCCTCGCCCACTTTCACGTCTTCTACCACCTCAAAATCGACCTTCTCGTCAACTTTCGCATCATGCGAAGACATTGTGCGGGATAACTTGAGCTTGACTGGCGTGTCCTCAGTCAATCCAAAAGCTAGTGGTGGACGCGGTGCGGTTGCAGCCGGCTCAGAGACGGGCTGTGTTTGGGTAGTCGTCTTTTTTTCCTTCTGCTTCGATTTTTGATCTTGCGGATAGGCGAATTGGTAGAAGAGGGCAAGCGCAAGAATACACACGAGGGGCTTAGGGGGCTTCATATTTTTCCTTTCTTAAAGGCGAACGATTCGGAAGTGGGCGACCGCCGCGCTCGACGCGGCAACACAAATACTAGTCAAGCGACAATTGCTTCTTGTTCGTTTTCCCCAACGATGTAAGGACTCACGCGTGGTGATGATTGATTATCTTCAGCAATGATTGCGTTCACGATCGGCAGGCTCAATGAATGCTTTTTGGGAATGTTCGGCACGTCGTGGCCCGCCGCGTAGACTGCGTGACGCTCGTGCTCCTTGTACCAGTCGGCGAGGTTTGCGGTCTTGTGCATGTTCTCGATGATTTGCCGCCAGCCGACGCCGGTATTGTAGGCGCAGAATGAGATTTCGCCTTCCTGGGTGCCGTAGGGGATGACGCACATCTCAGTGCGGCGGAAATCGTAATTGAAGAGGTCCTGGAACCACATGCCTTCGACGCACAGCACGCGCCAGTTGTCGCTCAGGCTGTCCTGGCCGGCGCTCGTCATGCGATCGTTGCGATCGGAGTTCGAGTTGGTGGAAGACGGTTTGAAAAGATTGATGATCTGTGAGATTGGAAAGCCTTCCGGTGCCTTGCTCGCATCGAAATTGCGCATGATAGCCATGCCCAGCTGCGCATATGAAAGCTTCTTGCCGCGGGCGGTGTCGGTAATCACCGCAACATCCTTCATGAACTGTTCGTAGTTGAAGAATTCGAACAGCGAGCGGAAATCACCGGTCTGTTTGTTGACTACGGCCAGTGTGAAGATCCCGCAGTTCGGGTGGCAATTGCACGAGGACCAGCCCCAGGGCGCATCCGCTCCCTGCAGCATATCCATCACGCTGGTGAATGCCGAGTACGACGACAGCGGAAACCAATCGCGCAGAGGTTGCAGGCGCCCACCCAGTTGGTCTTTCAGGTCATGCGTCATGCCTGAAAGTGTGTAGCGCCATTTGGTCCGCAAATCGTCGGAGATATCTTCGTCGCGGCCGGTGAACGAAACCGGTTGAAAGGCGATGGTCTGAACCTTGTCGATGTTCCTGGCCGCGAATTCGACGATCTGCCCAATCGCATCGTTGTTGATGCTATTGACGATCGTAACCACGAGTGTGACTTTGATGCCGACCTTAGCCAGATTTTCGATCGCGCGCACTTTCACATCGAAGAGGTTACCGACGCCGCGGTGCTTGTTCTTCTCTTCGCCTACGCCGTCGAACTGCAAATACACGCCGTGCTGGCCGGCGGCCTTGGCCTGTTTGCAGAACTCAAGGTCTTCGGCGAAACGAATTCCGTTGGTGGCCGCGAGGATGCGATAGAAGCCGATTTTTTTTGCGTACGCGACCGCTTCGAGATAGTAGGGCGAGAGTGTAGGTTCACCGCCTGAGAAAAGAATGATTACCTGCCGGCGCGGCTTGAATGAAACTGCGCGATCGAGGATTGCCCTGGTGTCTTCGAAAGTCGGCTCGTGCACATAACCAACCTGGTTCGCGTCCATGAAGCACGGATTGCACATCATGTTGCAGCGGTTGGTGAGATCAACGGTCAGCACCGCGCCGCGACCGAACTTGATGTTTGACGTTCCGTGTTTGTGAACGTTCGCATCTTCCGCCGCGCGAAAATCACGTCCAAAGAAAAGCGATTCGATTCTCTCGAGGAAGGCCGGATCCGTCGCCATGACGTCCTCAAACTCGCCGTGTTTGGCGCAGGTCTTGCGCATCACGACGCGACCGTTATCTTCCAGAATTTGTGCCTTGAGTTCGCCGGGATGCTCGTGCATCAAAGTCTCGAGCGGAGTTTCGCCGCTAATCACGGCGTTGCGCACTTCCTTGACGCAGCTCGGGCACAGCGAATCTGTCTCGCGGGGAAAACCTAACGGCGGCGCGCTTCGTTCGTAGGATTTGAGTAGCGGACCCGGCGCCCAATTGGGTCGAATAGCCTCGCCTTCGGGAAGCCGCCGGTTGATGGATTGGAAAGCCTTCCAGGCAACATCCGACAGTGTCGAGACGATCTTTGAGCCGGTTACATTTGGAGCTTTGCCGGTGTCAGCCTCGCCGCGGCGGAATTGATCACTAAACAATTAGAGCTTCTCCTCGTTAGCGCTGTCTAATAGACGTCCCTGACTAGTGGATGGTCACGAAAATTAAAAATGCTGCACCTTGCAATTACCCCGGAATCGCTTGCGCAGCAACCTCGTCATGATAATTTGCTGGAGAGTGAAAGGCAAGAACAAACCGCGCGGAAGGCCGCTGCCTTTTAAGGCAAAGTTACTGTTTTCAGTTCTTTAAGGGTGAAATAAAGCTATTGTCGGCATTTCGGAAATGGCTTTTCCAGTTGTGCGTCGATAAGCGTGTCGCCTACGGCACAAATCTCAACCTTTTTGACGGAGGGGAATTGCCGGGCAGTCTTTTCAATCGCTTCGGCAAAAATCATTGGCGCCTGTGGGCCATAGTTGGTTTGATTGCGTGGTTGGGAAAACTTGACCAGGGCATTGCCATTTTGGAGTTTCACATCCTCGAATTGCATCCCGAACGTTGCGGAACTGAGACCTTTTGCCTTTTCTTCGTCGGTCGCACCCGCAAATAACATTTGCAGTGTCGCGCGCAACGGCGCAGGTGTAATCACTCGACGAGTCACCGGCGCTAATCCAAAGCCAGCTTCTTTACTGTTGACATCCCAGAGGAAGATTTTGACCTCTCGGCGCGCTTCCATTCCTTCGCCTGACTCAGGAGACGGCGGCCGGTTATAGATCACCTTGTTCTTCAAGATCTGCTCCAAGTCATGCCGTTCTGTTTTGTAAGGAGGGAACTTGGTTGTTGAGATGACCTGGTCCGGAGACTGGACTGCCGAGTCGCGCTCTTCATTGATCTTGTCAAAGTCCTCCGCGTGATAGAGCGCGAGCGTAATGCTGTCACCCTTGATTGCTTTCAATTCTGCCCAGCGCCGGAAAAAGACTTCTCCCCGTTTGGGATCGACGACCGCAAAGTAGGAGCCGCCGAGGCCGCCATCTTCCATTCTTACAAGTAGCGCAACGGCGCCGCTGCTGGTCTCAACTGCTTTGAGGGCCACTACTGCCACACTCTCAGCAAAGATCTTTCGCATGGCTCGAGTTGGAATGTCGTAGATGCGCAGCGACTGGCCCTCGTTTTCAAACCCTCCGCTACCGTCAGGCCCGGAAAAAACCACGCCCTGGCCATGGTTGATGATCCAGGCAGCCAGAGCGTGATCATAGATTTTTCTCTCTCGTCCACCTACGGTGATGTAGAGTTCACCGCCTTCCATGGTCCCTGAATCTTTGATCCGGAACTTCGTTGCTGCGGGTTGCGCGGCGATCTTTTGCGAGATCGTCAGGAGTATGATCGAGGCTAAAACCAACGGAATCGTCGATCTCTTTGCCATGTTGATTCCTGCAGATGTCGGATTCACAGCACGAGCGGCCCGAGCTTATCAGATTAATCGCTATGCCCACTAGTATTCGCCATCTTTGCGCCTGCGTTGTAATATCGCGCTTCCGATTTTCGAATCAGATCTACATGAAGGCGATGGAAACGAGTGTAGCTGAGCTGTCTTCCCACGTCGGAGGAAAAGTAGTTGGCAACGGCGCCGTTAAGATTCGGCGGGTTGCCAATCTGAGTTCCGCCGGTGAAGGCGACATTGCTTACGTCGAAGATGAAAAACTCTTTCCCGCCGCCACGGAAAGCAAAGCTTCGTGCCTCATTACGCCTGAGATGTTCAGGATCGAAGTACCTTGCCGCATCGAAGTTAAGAACCCAAAGCTCGCCTTCGCCTTGATCGCAGAAGTCTTGCATCCACCGAAACAGCGCGCGCCGCAAATCCACGCGTCTGCGGTAATTGCCGAAGACGCAAACATCGGCAGCAACGTGTTTATCGGCGCATTTGTCTGCGTCGGTGAAGGCTCGAGTGTAGGCGATCGCACGCAGATTCGCGCAGGCGCAAAGATTGGCGACAAGGTAACGGTCGGCCGTGATTGTGTGATTCATCCCAACGTCTTTTTGGAAGACGGCGTGACCATCGGTGATCGAGTCATTCTTCACGCCGGGGTAGTCATTGGCGCCGACGGGTTTGGCTACGTGCGCGGCGACATGGGCTATCACAAATTTCCGCAAATCGGCACCGTCATGATCGAAGATGACGTTGAGCTGGGCGCGAATACAACTGTCGATCGCGGCGCGCTCGGTCGTACGCGGATTGGCAAAGGAACAAAGCTCGACAACATGGTCCATGTGGGCCACAACTGCGACATCGGCGAGCGCGTGGTCATCGCGGCGCAAACCGGAATCAGTGGCAGCGTTACCATCGAAGATGATTGCGTAATCGGCGGACAAGTGGGCTTCGGCGATCACATTCGGGTGCAGAGCGGCGCGATTATTGGGTCAAAGGCGGGCGTGCTGCCGGGCAAGATCGTGCGGCCCGGCGTTTGGTGGGGTATTCCCATTCAGCCGCTCGAGGAATACAAGCGATTGAACGCACATCTCGGTCGCGTGCCTCAGATGCGAGCAGAGTTGCGGGAGTTGAAAGAGCGTGTCCGAGAATTGGAAGCGGAACTCCGAAAGCGCAAGCAGTAAGCGGCCTGCCTCAAAAAGTGACTGGTGATCAGTCCGCGAGCGGACGAGTGAATAAGCTGCCAATCGGCTTTGCCTAAAAGTCGATTAAACGTGGTAATGAGTTTCGTGTAGTTCGTGTGATTTCGTGGATCGTTTCTGTTCGTTCGGGAAACAAGGACGTCCACGAAATCACACGAAGCAACACGAACGGAAAACTTCTGACCAGAGAGCTAGATCTGACTTTTGAGGCAAAGCCCAGCCAATCTATTGGTCTTTTTTATCCCGATGGCGAATTCTCACCTGACCTCACAGGGACGGAGAGCGACAAGAAACCGCCGGAAAATTTGCCAGGATTCCCCCAGAAAAAGCCGAAACTGGAATCGACCACCCTCGCTTCCAGAAAATGCTTGACAAGCGCGCGCCGTTTACGCGAATCTGGGAAAGGCTTCGAGCCCCTCCCCGCGAAGACCTCCCCGTAGAAAGCTTCGGTCATCATGAAAGCCCTTGTCAGTCTTTCGCTAATTGCCCTCGGACTCTCTGTCAGCGTGGACGTTTCCGCGCAAACGAAATCCACGGTCGAAATCACTCGTCCTCGAACGGTAACCGGAGCAACCACTACCGCGACGCCGCAATCGACACCAGTTGTCGCACCGCAGGCGACGGATAAGAAGGCCGCCAATCACTCTCAACAGGATGTGGCGCGCGCGATTCCGCGAGAGGAATCCGGGCACCGTTTGTCGCCGAGCCGCCTGCGCATTCGCATCTCGGAAGCGCAACGTTTGCTGAAGGCACGCCCGGTGCCTACGGCACTAACGCCGTCGCTGGAGTTCGTCACGGTCGCCGCGCTGCTGCCGGAAACATCACAAATCCATTTGATTCGCATCGACAAACAGACATTTCTGACCAGGGGATCCGAAGTATCCGCGATAAGCACAATGGGACTGCCGGTCCAGCTCCGGATCGTGCGCGCCAACGGCGTGAATACTGCAGTCACCATCTTTGACGACAAGAATCGATCGCTGCTTCCTCTGCTGGTCGAATTTCCTATCGAACATCGCGGCGTATTTCGCGAAATGGCTTATTACACCTCCGCGCATCCCGCACTGCTGTCTGCCGATCTAATGAAGGCCGGTCAGACCTACGTCAATACCATGGTAGATCTGGCGGCGAAGCGGCTGCGCGAGCGTGGCGCACCCATTAATCCCATGCTGGTCGATGTGGCCAAGCGGCTGTGCATTGTTGAGCACGTCGATCACGATCGCTTCCGTAACGAAAACCGGATCGCCCTGTTTGAAGAGATTTACACCCTTTACGCGCTGAACGAACTGGATACGTATCGTTATTCAGTCAGTTCCGCGGGCGCGGGCGGCATGGTTCAGATGATTCCCTGGACCTACAACTTGATGCGCCAGCGCCATCCCGGCGTCGGGTTGAATCCGGATTTCGTCTTTGGCATGCGCAATCATGGCAACGCCCTCGAGGCAATGCTGCTTTACATGCAGGATACCTGGAATGACTTGTCTGCAAATGAAGATGTGCAGGCGGCCATCACCGCCAACCAGGCGACGCCGGCAGAGATTATCGCTGCCGGGTACAATTCAAACGCGGCCAAACTGCCGGGATATATTCGTCGCGGGGGCAACGGCTGGCGCTCCTTGATACCGCGCGAGACGCAAATGTATTTGCAGATTTATCAATCGCTCGACGTGCTGATGAAGGCCAAGGCAAACCACGCGCAAAAGAATTAGCTCGGAGTACCGCCCTTAGGCGGCTCATCGTATTCCCAACAGACACCCGGTGCTTCGCCGGGTGTTTTTCTTTTTCTGGTTCACCTCTTCTTTTCGCGCGTTGCATGAACCAGCCGTTTCAGTCTATAACTGCCTGCCGTTGGTCTTCCCAAGCCTGTTTGATTTGCTGACGAGATTTGTTTTGACTCGTATCGTGCTGAATTCACACCGTGACCGGAGCAAACAATGAAATTAATTGTCCTGAGATTCGTCATCGTCGCGTTGGCTTGCGCCTGCAATTTAGTCGTCCTGAGCAACCTGCGCACACCCCTGGCGTCCACGAAAGCAGATGACTTTGCCGCTTTGTATTCGGCTTTAGGAATGCCCCTCCCAGCGCAGGGCGCGGCGGCCGGCGCTCAGGAGAAAACGGTTGAGCAAGTCGAAAAGAACATTAAGGTGCTCAGCGGTATGCCGGCATCACAAATTATTCCGGTGATGAACTATTTCGCGGCGTCGATGGGACGGCGTTGCAACTTCTGTCACGTTAACAACAACGGGCAGTGGGATTATGCGGCCGATACGAAGCCTGAGAAGAATACCGCTCGCGAGATGATTAAGCTGGTGCTTGACGTCAACAAGAATACGTTCAAGGGCGAACCGCAAGTTGGTTGCTACACCTGTCATCGGGGACGAAACAACCCCCAGAGCATTCCGACTTTGCCGCTGCCGCTTCCCTCGCCGCCGCCGGGTGGTCCAGGTGGCGGCGCTGGAGGCGGAGCCACACCGGGCGCGCAGCCGCAGGGTTCGCCTACTCCGCGACCGACGCCAATTCCCGCCGACGACATCATCAACAAATACATTGCCGCCATCGGTGGCCAGGCAGCGATTGATAAGATCAAAACCCGCACGATGAAAGGCACCATCGTCGGCGCCAACGGCCAGACGCTGACATATGAAAGTGATCAGAGCGGGCCGGACAGAGCTTACGAGATGTTCAAGGGCGGCCAGGGTACGATGGAGCGTGCCATTAACGGCAGCACGGCTTGGGAGAAAAATCCGCAAGGCGTGCATGAGCTGGCGGGCGGACAATTCGCGCTGATCAAACAACAATCGACACTCTTTAGAAACCTGAGACTGAAAGAGCAATACACGCGCATGCGCGTGGTGGGCCGTGATAAAGTCGGCGATCGAGACGCGATCATCATAGTTGCGGCGACTCCTGACAATCAGGAACGACTCTATTTTGATGCCGAGAACGGCTTGCTCTTACGTCGGACCACCTTCCTGCGCACGATGGTTGGCGTAATTCCGCAGCAGGCTGATTTCCTTGATTATCGCGACGTGGACGGGGTGAAGTTTCCATTTACGATCGTGACGTCTTCGATAAACGTCGGCAGCCCGATCTCTACGACAAAGTTGGATGAGATCAAATTGAACCCGGCGGTCGATGATGCGAAATTCAAGATGCCCGCAGCGACGCCGCCGGCGAATCCTTAGAAGGCATGTTCATTCGCCCTGGATTTCGCGTAACTGCTCGTCGAGTTGATCGAGTGCCACTTTAAGTTGCGCGCGATAACGCGGATCTCTGGCAGCCTTCATGCGGCTGAGGATGAGGGCGCGTGAAAGTAAGAGCGAGTGTTTCCGTTCGCTTTGCTCGGCGGAAAGCTGGTGAGCGGCGCGGATTTCTCGTTCGGCTTCGGCCGCCCCGATTTGATCTTCGACTGACTTGCTCTCCCACCCTCGCGCCATAGCAGGTAGTATAGCGCTGAACGCAGATTAGCGATGCAGAAAGATAATGCCGATTTTTGCGAGGTTTTCTCAACAAAACCGCGCAGACGCCAAAAAACCGCAAAGAAACATATCGCTCGTCAGAGCAAACTCTTAACCCAGCCGCCGTCGACCGCCAGGGTCACGCCCGTGATGTAGGACGCGCGGTCCGACGCCAGAAACGCCACGGCCGCGGCGATCTCTTCCGGCTGGGCCATGCGCCGCATCGGCGCTTGCAAGGCCCACGAATCGATTACTTCCTGTTTCGATTTACCGGCGGCTTTGCCTCGCACTTCGGCAAGTTCATCCTGCCGCTCAGTCAACGTGTAGCCCGGCGCCACGTTGTTTACGGTGACGCCCTGGGCAGCGACCTCATTGGAAACTGTCTTGGCCCAACCGGTCAGTCCGGCGCGGACGGTGTTCGATAACAACAAACCGTCGATTGGCTGCTTGACGGAAACTGAAGTGATGTTGATGAGGCGTCCCCACTTTCGCTCAATCATCCCAGGCAGAACGAGTTTGGCGAACCTGACCGCCGACAACGCATTCTGTTCAAAAGCCTGGCGAAACAGATCGAGATCAGTTTCCGCGAAGGTCTTTGCCGGTGGCCCCCCGGCATTAGTGACGCAGATATCGATTCGACCGCCGCGTTCGCGCACGAGGTTTACGAACGCCTGCACGTCCGCATCGCTGGTGACATCACAGGCGAATCCGGCGACGTCCGCTCCAGTCTCTTCATGAATTTTCTGCGCCGCATCCGCAGCGCCTGACGCATGGCGTGAGCACAGGAACACGCGCGCGCCCTCGCGCGCCAGTTCTCGCGCGCAGGCGAACCCGATGCCGCGTGTGGCGGCGGCGACAATGGCAACCCGCTTCGTTAACCCAAGATCCATATCGGTTCTCCATGCCCGCCCGCTACCGCAGGCGGTTCTGACAATCTTCAGGCGGTGTCAGTGGCCCACGTGTAAACGGGTTACTGCCCGGCTTTATAAACGTCCAGACATCGTTCAATCAGTCGCGCCGGATCATCGTCATAAACGATCCGGGCTTTTGTCTGCTTGCGAAAGGTTTCTGCTACGCGTTTGATTTCATCCGCAACTCCGCCGCTGCCGGTCAAACATCCAATGATCTTTCCCTCGTCATAGGCGATCGTAAATTCATTGAACGATCCGATGGAGCCGGCGATAAAGACGACAATTTCACACGATCGCACGAGCACCACGTTGCGGCCTTTCAGGCCAAAACCCGTGTAGACGATAGCGGCACACGCGTCGGTAGGCAGCCCAAAGGCGTCAACATGTTCGGCTTCGTTTTCACCCGGAGATATCCCGATATGAAATGCGCCAGCGTCGTGTGCGGTTTTGCCGGCCAGATGAATCACCCCGGTTGTCGCTCCGGTTAACAGGACAAGATCATGAGCGGCGAGCGCCTGGCCCAGCTTGATTGCCAGCTCCCGAATCGTTGGAACAGCCGGTTCTTCGGCCGATCCCATTATGCCGATCGTGGTTCTCATCTCGGTTCGTTAGATCTCGAAATGCTCAGTTTCCATGGCCGTGGTCATTTCGTCCGTGGTGACGGGTGGCGAGACAAACTTTTCTTTTCGGTCCCACCACTTTTGGGTCAGGAACCAAATCAGACCCGGCATAATAAAGAATGTTCCAACTCCTGCCGTAACCACGCGCGGAGACAGCCCAAACCGATCCATTAGCTCGCCGACAATGTAATTCGACGCCGCCATGGTCAAGGTCGCCAACCCAAGCTCGGCCGCGAACACACGGCCGCGAAATTGGTCTTCCGTCGCGCGTTGCAAAAGTACTGTCGAGAAGACCCACAGAATACTGCCGCCCGCATGCGCAAATGCCAGAAACAACAGCGCGAAAATGAAACTGTGCCCGACGCCAAACGCAATATAGAAAATTCCGCCAATCAAAAAGGCGATCCCAATGGCAGTCTGCATTTGTGAACGCGTTTCGCCTGCCCAACGGCGAGCGATAAACGGGCCCACGGCAGTGCCAATGCCGCGCGCAGTGAACAATACGCCGATTCCCGTCGCTGCCTTGCCCGCTACTGGAAAAATTCTTTCGCCAAACACAGCGAGCAAAGTGAGGATACCGCCGCCCATTCCCCACGCCGGCTTTACCAGCAAATAGGCCAACACTCGTGGGCGATGATTCACGTAACGCGCGCCTTCGAGGGTTTCGGTAATGCCCAGCGCCTTTCCCACCGTCAGCTTGGACTTGGCCCGCCTGGCGCGATCAGGGAAACGAACACTGGCGATCAGGATCGCCGAGACCACGAACGTCAGCGAATCCAACACAAAGGCCACGTTAGTGCCGAACAGACCGGCCACGAAACCGCCAAGGGCCGCACCCAGGGTGAGCATTACCGACCAGGTCACGGCCGCGATCGCATTTGCCGGCACCAGTTCGCGATCAGAGACAAGCGACGGAATGACGGCAGTCTTGGCCGGCTCGAAAAAAGTCGAAAAGGAAAGCTGCAGAACCGTCAGCAGATAGACCAGCCACATCTGATCAGCCCGGCGCACGAACAGAAACCCGAGCACCACGATAGCTCTCACAATGTCGGCCGTGATCATGATCGAACGCCGGCTGAATCTGTCAGCGACGACCCCGGCGCCCGGCCCCAGCACGACGGTAGGCAAAAAGCGGGCGACCATAATCAAAGCGACCGATCGACTCGAGCCCGTTAGCCGCAGGGCGATCGTGTAAACGGCGATCGTGTCGAACCAATCGCCCATTTGGCTGACGACCTGGCCCAGCCAAAGCAGACGAAAGCCGCGGTTGCCGCGCAACAGCTCGCCGTAACCGACACTTTGCCGGGATTGCCTCTTCTTCGCAGGAGTCTTAGTTATCTGTGAACTCAAAATTTCATGAAAGGTGCACTGCGCACCTGAACCTTGTCAACCTAAGCTGCTTTATAGGCAGTGTCCAAACCTGAAGTAACAGCCTCAGACGGCTTTGTCCTCAAAAGTCTATGCACTGAACGCTTGGAACTGGACTGCTTTGTTGCCGCGTAGCGGCGAATTGACTTTAGCCCCGCCTTTCAGAGAGTGTGTCAAAACTCGAATGTCTGATCTGCACGTTGCTGCGTTTCGTGATGGTTCGTGCGATTTCGTGGATCGTTCTTTTTGGCGGCGTAATGGACGATCCACGAAATCACACGAACTAAAACGAAGAAAAACATGAAGAGGAATTCGAGTTTTGACACTGGCTCTTCAAGGCCGGGACTAGTGACATCAGCGGATGCGCGTCGCTTTAGCGACGCCTGAACACGCGATTTTCATGCGTCGCTAACGCGACGCGGTTCCGATTTTCGGTCCGTGACCGGGCCTTGAAAGGCCCGGCTAAACTCATTTGCCGCGTAGCGGTCCGAAAATCAACATTGGGTCGCGAAGGCTTGAGGCAAAGCCGCGTCAGACTTTCTTTTTGACCGCGTCAGATTGAACAGTGACCGATCCGCAAAATCAGCTGACAGCGTTTTTCCTGCAAAATATCGCAGTTGTGGGGCGAAAAATCATCGGCACGCGTGTTGTATGGGGGAGGGCGCGGCTAGCTTGGCGTTAACCGCTGGACGGGCCCACCGCACTGGGCTCGCTAGCCGCCTAAGTTCAAGAGAGTTCGCGAGATCCCTGTCTCACTTGTCCCAACACCCCAGGCAACGGATGCGTGCCAGCGTCCGTTAACTTGCCCAGTCATGCGCCGAAAGTGAATGCCGAATTGCTCCGGTATTTTGCTTTCGGCGCAGGCTTTTTTGGTGCTACTGCCGGAATGCCCCTCGACGGCGAGGTTCCGCCAGAATCACACCCACACCTAGCCGCAAAGATTCATAAAAACAACTAAATTTCTTGACAATTACGCCCTCGAACAGTCAAATTGGAAGAGTGGCAAGCGGGACCACGAACCATCTATCCCGCAACCGGCCGGCGTTCTGACGGCCGTCTAATTCCAGCGCCTTGTCCTAGTTTGTGTCGCTCAATATTGAGAGCGCTCAAGCCGCGCGCGCCTCAAACTGCGAGGAATCTGAGCCCTACGTGCGCTCTCATTACTGATTCATGGATCTTTCATCAATTGAACCCAGCAGCGCCGCAACACTGCTCATAGTCGACGATGACAGTTCGGCATGCGACGGCTTGCGCAACATTTTCGAAGGCGCAGGTCACAAAACAATTACCGCCAAAGATGCGCCTGCCGCGCTGCGCCTGTTGCGCGAGCAGCCATGCGACCTGGTAATGCTCGACGTCGAGTTGCCTGAAATCGACGGTCTGGCGCTCTGCCGGCTGGTCCGGGCGCAACCGACGTTGCGGCAGCTTCCGGTGGTGATCTTCTCGGCCAGCGACAGCGAGGGCCGCAAAGTTGAAGCCTTCACGGCCGGTGCCGACGACTACATCGTCAAGCCATCGACGCCGGGCGAACTGCTCTCGCGGGTAACTTCTCATCTCGGAATCGCGCAGCGGGAATCAGAACTGCGCGGCACCAATCGCGAACTGGCTTTTCTGGCGGATTTGGGACGTGGGCTGTTGCGCGCACTCGAGCCGGATGAAGTCGCGCGACGCGTCGCCGGCGCGCTACTGGAAGGAAGTAACGCCGCGCAAACTGCCTGCGCGATTCGCACGAACGGCAAAGGCCTTGCGGTCGGCGTCTTCGACAAAGAAGGCAGTGCCGGCAGCTCTGCTTTGATCAATCTCAAACGGCTCGAGAAGTGGTTGGCTTCATCGCGGTCGGATACCCCGTTGCGCCTGACTGCGCGCCGCGAGTTCATGTTTCGCGACGGCGAACATAAGATCGAATATGTCGTGCCGATTGGGTTCGGTGAAAAGAATTGCGGCGCGCTGCTGGTTGCTTTCGCTAATTTGCACGATTGCACTGCCAGCGATTGCCGGCTGATCGATGCGGCCGCACAACAGGCAGCATTCGCGGGGCAGATTTCCCGACTGTACTCAAAGGCGCGCGACTCGGCCGCCACTCTGGCCGAAGAGGTCGATCGCCGTACGGCTGAGGCTGAGATGCAGCAGCGTTTCACCGAAGCGATCATCGACACGCTGCCTTTGTCACTCTACGCCATCGATCATGATTACCGGATTGTCGCCTGGAACCGAAATCGCGAGTTAGGCGAGCTCGGTCTGCCGCGCGGCCTGGTGCTGGGCAGAAATATCTTTGACGTGCTGACGAAACAGAGGCGCGAGGTGCTGGAGCGCGAATTCAGTAAGGTCTTTGCCACCGGCGAGATTCACCGGGTCGAGCAGGAGACGGTCACGCGCGACGGTGAAACCAATCATTGGTTGATTAGCAAAATCCCCATGCGCGCCGGCGAGGACCATGGAGTCTCGCACGTGATTACTGTCGGCGAAAACGTGACCGCGCGCAAAAAAGCGGACCAGGCCGTGGCGCGCGCCGAGAAACTCGCCGCTGTCGGGCGTTTGGCCGCCGGCGTGGTGCACGAGATTAACAATCCCCTGGCCACGATCGCGGCGTGTGCTGAATCGCTCGAGAAGCGGATAGAAGAGGGCGCATTCGGCGATTCACCCGATGCTCATGATTTGCGCGAGTACCTCGGACTGATTCGCGATGAAGCTTTCCGCTGCAAATCGATCACCATGGGACTGCTGGATTTCAGTCGCTTGCGCGCCGGCCAACGCGTGCCGGTTGATATGAATGAAATTATCAAAGGCGCCGCGCGGCTGGTCACGCATCAACGCCGCGGCGACAACATCAGGATCGAAATCCAGGCCGCAGACAACCTGCCGATGGTGCTCGGCGACGTCGGCCAGCTCCAGCAGGCCGTGGTCGCGCTGGCGACAAATGCCATTGACGCTATGCCTGATGGCGGCACCTTAACGTTCCGCGCCACGCGCGGCGGATCGTGCGTGCTGGTCCAGGTACGCGACACCGGCAGTGGCATTTCGCCGGAAAACATGACCAAGATTTTCGATCCTTTCTTCACCACCAAGGACGTTGGTCGCGGCACCGGGCTGGGACTGGCCGTTTGTTATGGTATTTTATCTGATCATGGGGGTCGCCTCGACGTGGGCTCCAGTATTGGAGTCGGCACGACCTTCACCATAACGTTGCCGATCGCAACTGATTAATACCATTCGAGTGCGGGGTCATAACAGTGAACGAACAACGTGACGCCAGACTGCTGATCGCCGAAGACGAAGCAAACCTCCGACTCGTCTTGCAGAAAGAGCTGCAAAGGCTCGGCTATCGAGTTCAGGCCGCTAACGACGGCGAGGCAGCGTTGCGCAAACTGGAAGAAAGCAACGTTGACGTTCTGCTCTGCGATATCAACATGCCGCACATGAATGGCATGGAGCTGCTGCGCCGCGTGCACGAACGCCCGAACCCGCCGGAAGTCATCATGCTGACCGGGCAAGGCACGATCGAAACTGCGGTCGAGGCCATGAAGCTCGGCGCTTACGATTACCTCACCAAGCCTTACAGTATCAATGAACTCGATGTGCGCGTGCGGCAGGCGGCGGAAAAGCGGAACCTGCGCGTGGACAATCAACGACTGCGCGCACAGATCGAACGCAAATCACCGCTGCCGGAAATAGTCAGTCAATCAAGGGCGATGGCGGAAGCGATTCGTTTGGTTGAGCGAGTCGCGCCGTCTGAAGCGTCAGTTTTGATCAGCGGCGAATCGGGTACCGGCAAAGAATTGATTGCGCAGGCAATTCATCGTTTATCCAGCCGGGCGAACGGAGCCTTTATCGATTTGAACTGCGCTGCGTTTCAGGAATCGTTGCTCGAGTCGGAGTTGTTTGGTTACGAAGCCGGCGCGTTCTCAGGCGCCAAGGCGCGCAAGCTCGGATTAATCGAACTGGCTGACGGAGGCACGTTGTTTCTTGATGAAGTGACTGAGTTGCCGGCCGGCTTACAGGCAAAACTGCTACGCGCCATTGAAACGCGCACCTTCTTCCGCGTTGGCGGCGTTCGCAAGGTCGAGGTCAACGTGCGTATCGTCGCGGCCACGAATCGCAATCTCGACACGGTCGTAGGCGACGGCACCTTCCGCGCCGACCTGCTTTACCGCATCAACAGTTTTCAGATTCACCTGCCGCCGTTGCGCGAGCGGCCCGAAGATATCGAGCCGTTGATGCATCACATGCTGAAACAACTCGGCGGCTCGCATCCGCCCCACGTGACGGCCGACGTGCTTGAGAGGCTAAGTTCGTATCAATGGCCCGGCAACGTGCGACAGCTTCGCAATTGTCTGGAGCGCGCGGTGTTACTTTCGAATGAAGGCGTGATTACCGCAAGTGAGCTGCCGCCTGAAATTGCCCGCCTTAACGGATCGGTGCCGCTCGTCCCCGTGCCGGCGCTCTCGGTGCCGGGCGCAGCGTTGCCAGGCGATACCACGATGGGTGCCAACACCGGATCGCTTCGCGATATTGAGAAACAGCAGATCATCGCGGCGCTGGAGAAAACCGGATGGCATCGCGGCAAGGCCGCAGAGATGCTGGGCATCTCGCCATCGACCCTTTATCGCCGGTTGCGTGATTACAATTTGGAGGGGAGATTACGCTGATCCAGAATCGTTTGCGTAGCCAACGACTAAATCGGTCCTCAGAACGAGCCGCAATCAGCACAGGCTGTTTGCGGCTTTCCAATTTTAAGAACGATTTAATGTTTTTTTCTCTTAGCTCTCTTGCTTTGACTGCGACCACTAACCTAACATCGTAGCTGCGACAACATTCAGCATCCATAATTCATAGCGGTTTAGGTCCGCCACAATTCACGGACCCTTCAACAGATCAAAAAGAGGAAAAGAAATGGAAACAAGCTTTGGGTCCTCGAAGAGGCTTCTTGTACTTTTTGCTCTTATTACGTCAGTTTCAATCGCTTCCTTCGCGCAATCGCAGGCTAACAGCGGAAACATCGAAGGTCGGGTGCTTGATCCAAATGGCGCCGCGGTGCCCGGCGTCCTGGTAACAGCGACGAACCAGGAAACCGGCTTTTCAAAGAGCGTCGGATCGGACAGCGAAGGTGCTTATCGGATCATTTTGCTTCCACCGGGGAAATATAACGTCAACACGCGGCCCCCGGCCGGTTTCAAATCCGCGCCCTACACGAATGTGACCGTTACCGTCGGTGCCTTCACGCCACTGGACATTCAGTTAGTAGTCGGCGGCGCCGATACAGTTACGGTAGATGTCTCGACGGCAGGTGAGTTAGTCGAAACCACGCGCACGTCGGTTGCCACCACCATCAATCAGAAATCGATCGACAATCTGCCGATCAATGGGCGCAATTTTCAGGACTTCGCGACGCTTTCGCCGGGCGTGGTTCGCGATCCGCGAGGCGGAGATCTTTCGGTTGGTGGCCAACGCGGAACATACAACAGCCTTCAGGTTGATGGCGTTGACAACAACAATACTTTCTTTGGCCAGGCTTTCGGGCGCGGCGGCGTGCGGCCTCCATATCAGTTCTCGGAAGAATCGGTCCAGGAATTTCAAGTAAACCAGAATGGATTCTCGGCTGAGTTCGGCCGCGCCGGCGGGGCGGTAATAAATGTAGTCACGAAGTCGGGAACGAACGAATTTCACGGCGGGGGATTCGAATATTTTCGTGATGAGTCGCTGAACGCCAACGACCCAATCGTGAAGGCGAACCAGGCTCGCGCCGGTTTGCCGAACAAGCGGGCGCCACTTCAAATTAATCAGTTCGGCGGCCGGCTCGGCGGTCCGATTAAACAGAACCGCGCGTTCTTCTTTTTCACCTACGACGGTCAACGCGCAAACGTACCGCAAGTGATGGACGTGCCGAATCTTGCCAGCGCGCCACCCGCAGCACAGAACGTGCTCATGCCGCTGATTCATACCTACGCCATCGGACGCAGGCAGGACGTGTTTCTCGGCAAGAGCGACATTAAGCTTAACAATCGAAATCAGCTCGTGTTTCGCTTCAATCATCAGAACTTCAACGGCAAGAACAACGAAAACAATGGACCGTTGAGCGCGGAAGAGCACTCGGGCGACAGCAACGTCAAGAGCGACACCTTCTCGACCACGCTGACTTCGACGCTAACCAACAGCCTTGTCAATGAGTTCAGGTTTCAACTGGCGCGTGACAAAGAGCCTGGTCTCGCGAATAGCGCCAGTCCGGAGGCCGTGATCGGCACAGGAGCGGGCACAAACCTAAACATCGGACGCAATAATTTCAGTCCGCGCGAAACGACGATAAAACGCGTTCAGTTCATCGACAACATTTCGTATTTGCAGGGACGCAGCAATTGGAAGTTCGGCCTGGATTTCAACTTCGATCGCATCTTCAACTTTTTCCCAGGCCTCTTTAGCGGCTCGTACACTTTTCCGAGTTACACCGCCTTTGCGAACAATGCGCCAACTGCTTACACGCAGAACTTTCCCGGACCGGGCACAACCGGTGGAACAACTCATCCGAATAGTTCGGAATATGCGGTCTATGGGCAAGACGATTTTCGGTTTAATTCAAAGCTGACGCTTAACCTTGGTTTGCGTTACGACTATCAGGCATTGGCTTGCCCACAAATTAAGAATCCCGATCCATTGCTGGCGACGTTTGGCATTGACACCAGCACGTGTCCGAAAGACCAGAACAATTTCGCACCACGCACCGGGTTCAGCTATGCACTTGACGACAAGACTGTGATTCGCGCCGGTTTTGGAATCTTCTACAATCGCACACCGGCGATTGTACTCGGCACGGCACATTCGCAAAACGGCATTCAGGTTACGGGCATTAATCTCAATGCCGCGCAGATCGTGGCTGTCGGCTTGAGCTACCCGACAATCCTTTCAGCTCCTCCGGCCGGCACGACTGCCAATCCCAACATGTTCGTCTTCGCGCGCGATTATGTTCAGCCGTACGTCGAGCAGGGACGAGCCGGCTTAGAACGTCAGTTCGGCAAGAACTTCAGTGTCTCGGCGACCTATCTCTACTATCACGGTCTTCACCTGACGCGGACGCGCGACATCAACCTTCAGCCGCCCGTTCCTTTTCCGCGCGTGGGGCCCGATGGCATTACCTATACATTCTTACGCTTTCCCAGCACGCGTCCGACGACCGTTGCGCGTCCGACGGGTCAGCAGTACAACCGCATCAGCATTTTCGAAAGTGCGGCGCGGTCGGTCTACAACGGTCTGGCACTTCAGGTAACGCAAAGACTCACGCACGGATTTCAGTTCATGGCTTCCTATACTTACTCGCGCGCCAAAGATGATCGGCCGGATCAAACGATCGTGGTCGTAGGAGCTGACGACGCAAAGATCATCGAGAATCAACTTAGTGCGGGAGCAGATTATGCGCGCTCCGATACCGACATTCCGCACCGATTCGTGTTCAGTCCGGTGTACGAGTGGGGTAGGATCCATTGGTCAGACAATCCCGTCGCACTTGCGCTGTTCAGCGACTACACAATCTCGTCCATCATTCAGTTCCAGTCTGGCACGCCTTACTCAGCGTTGGTGAGCGGCGATCCTAACAATGACGGTAATCGCGCGACTGATCGTCTGCCTGGAACGGCGCGTAACCAATACACAACCCCCGCGATCTATCAATTCGATGTGCGTTTGACTCGCTCTATCAAGTTCAAAGAGAACATGCGCCTGCGTTTGATCGCGGAAGCTTTTAATCTCTTTAATCGTGCGAATGTAGCGACCGTTAACAATACTTACTTCGTTTACTCTGGCGGGCCAGCAGGCATATTGAGCTTCCCGTCAGCATCTAGTGCGTTCGGCACCCCACGCACGTTCGGCTCGCCGGCTTCGGGTACGACGACTTTCGCCACGCCGCGACAAGTTCAGTTAGCGGTCAAATTTGATTTCTGACCATAATAAGAAAGAGTTCCCTCTACCTTGGAAGAGGCGACTTACTTGACTGTCGCCGCTAAACGTTCACCTTGTCCTCTCCCTAAGTGAGAGACAGCAAAGCAAAAGAGAAGCCGGGACTGAAGACGCTACACCAAACTGGCGGTAGTCCCAACTAGCTCTTCAGCAGCTTCCGATCCACTTTTCCTCGATCATTCTTCGGCAAAGACCCCACGAACTCGATCCAGCGCGGATACTTATACGCCGCCAGCTTCGCCTTCACGAACTGCTTAATCTCTTCGGCCAGCGCCTGATCCGCCGTGTGGCCCTCGCGCGCAACGACGAAGGCTTTTGGTTTTACTAAACCGTCGCCCGCATCGTGCCCCACCACCGCGCATTCCAGCACCGCTTCGTGTTGCAACAGACAGTTTTCAATCTCTGCCGGCGCCACAAAGATGCCGCCGACTTTCAACATTTCATCGGTGCGACCGTGATACCAGTAGTAACCTTGGGTGTCGACGTGAAATTGGTCACCCGTCGTGCACCAATCGCCGGCAAATGTCGCTTTTGATTTTTCGTGCGCGTTCCAATAGCAAAGCGCGGCTGAGTCGCCTTTGATCCTGAGCGTGCCCATCTCGCCGGTAGGCACCTCGTGCCCGGCCGAATCGGTAATCTTTGCTTCATATCCGGCAACGATCTTTCCGAGACTTCCAGGTTTTACATCACCCGGGCGATTCGTAATGTAGATATGAAACATCTCAGCTGATCCGATGCCGTCACAGATCTCGACTCCGAAGGTTTGCTTCCAGCGATGATAGAGCTCAACCGGCAACGCTTCGCCGGCTGAATAGCAGAAGCGAATACTAGACAGGTCCCGGCTGGCCGCATCTTCCACATTCAGCATGGCATTGATCATTGTCGGCACGGTTGTGAGGATGGTCGGCGCGTGGCGCTCGATTACCTCAAACATCTTTTCCGGCGTCGAACGTTCAGCAAACAGCATGGTCGCACCGCCAACTGCGAATGGAAATAACAGATTGGTGCCGGTCGCATACCCAAAGAACAGTTTGGGCACTGACACTGTCAGATCACTTTCATTCAGGCCCATGGTCCGCTTGGCGAACACCTCAGTGTTGTAAGGCAGGTCGTGCTGCAGATGCACGGCGCCTTTGGGATGGCCAGTCGATCCGGAGGTGAACAGCCAGATGGCCATGTCATCACGATGTGTATCCGCCGGGCGGCAAGCGACCGTTTGCTGGGAAATAATATCGCGAAACGAGACGGTTTCAACCCTGCTGCGAGAGTCGATCGCGTCAATGTCGATCGGGGCTTCATTGCGCACCACCAGCATGGTTCGCAGGTACTCAGCGTCAGCCGCCGCCTCCGCGAAGGTTTCCAGGAATGCTTCGTGGACCACCGCGGCGCGCGCGCGAGTGTAATCAAGGTAGTAGCGATAGTCACGGCAGGTGAGCAGCGGATTCACCATCGTGATCACGGCGCCGATACGCGCCGCGCCGAACCACGTCCAGACAAATTCCGGACAGTCGGGCAAGACGATTAGCACCCGATCTTCGACGCGCACGCCTACCGCGCGCAAAGCATTGCCTGCGCGATTCGACATGCGGGCTGCTTCGCCATACGTGTATGTCTGATCGTTGAAATGAAGACAGACTTTGTTTTCGCGACCTTCCTCCAGATTGTGATAGAGGAAGTAATCGGCCATGTTGAAGTGTTCAGGAAAGTCGATCGACATGAATCTTAAAGCGACATGGTGTGTGATGCGGCCAGCCCTTGGCGATGAATTTATTTCCGGACGCGTAACTTTTATTAGGCCGCGGGCTTTGCCTCAAAAGTCTATGCACTGAACGCTTGGAGCCGGACTGCTTTGTCGCCGCGTAGCGGCGAATTGAATTTAGCCCGGCCTTTCAAGGCCGGGACTAGTGACATCAGCGGACCCGCGTCGCTTTAGCGACGCCTGAACGCGCGATTTTCATGCGTCGCTAACGCGACGCGGTTCGATTGTCGATCCGTGACCGGGCCTTGAAAGGCCCGGCTAAACTCATTTGCCGCGTAGCGGTCCGAAAATCAACATCGGGTCGCAAAGGCTTTTGAGGCAAAGCCAGCCCGCGCGATTACCACAATCGCCCCGACTTTCGTTGCTTCTTTTCTTGCATCCTCATTTGCCTAATAAATTCGCAAGTAAATCGATCTTCATCAAGCCGACGAACTTACAACCCGATCACCGATGCTCTCATCGAGGATTCGCGAACATCGTTGACAACGCTAATACGATCTGACGTGCGTCAACGATTTCGCCACCTCGCTTTGCCACACAAATGCCCGTGCGCCTGCGAACCGCCAAAGCAGAAACCCTTCTCTTCGTGATCGCAATTTTTGTTTCGTTAACTCGAACAGTTGCGGCGCAGGATCTTGACAATATCACGATTGGCGGCAGAGTAATCGATCAAAATGGCGCGGTTATTGCCGGCGCGACAGTTACGGCCACCCTGGTTTCAATCAAAGCTCAACGCACCGTCGTTACCGATAGTAACGGGGACTATAAGCTGATCCAACTTCCTCCCGGAGTCTATGACGTCAAAGCCTCGCACGGTGGCTTTAAGCCGGAAGAAAGGACCAACCTCACTACCGTGGCGGCGCAAAACGTCGAGCTGAATTTCATGCTCGAACCCGCGACCGTGACAGCTGAGGGAGTGGTCGTAGTTTCAGAGAATTCCAATCAGGTCGATACAGCTCGCACCGTGGTCGGCGGCACGGTCACAGCGCGCGAGATCGAGACCTTGCCGGTCGCTTCACGCTCGCCTATTGACCTGATCTTCACCATGGGCGGCGTAGCCGAAGAGCCGCTTTCGGTACGCGATCTCGCGACCGATCCCTCAGCCCGAACAACCCCGGAAGAAGCCGGTAACTTTTCGATATCAGGCGGCACAGCCTATTCAAACAACCTTACGATTGACGGACTCGATAATAATGACGATCGCTCGGCGCAGGAACGCTTTACGCCATCAATCGAAGCTGTCGCAGAGGTGCAGCTGATTCGCAATCAGTTCGCGGCAGAATATGGGCGCGCGTCGGGCGGTCGCATCAATCTGCGCACCCGTGGCGGGACCAACAATTTTCGCGGTCGCGCTTTCTATTTTTTTCGCGATGAATCACTTGACGCGAACAGTTGGAAGAACAACACAGTGGGGAGAAAACGGCTGCCGCTGCAGGAGCACGACCCGGGATTTACTTTGAGTGGGCCAATTTATCACCTTGACGGCGGGAACAGTCGCACTTTCTTCTTCACCTCTTATGAATACGACACGTTTCTTGAATCGACTTTGATCGAGATGCTCGTGCCAGTCGATCAGAATTCTTTGTTCCCTCTGCCGGCCCCAACCAGTCTCGCAGCGAAGCGCGCTGAGAATCCTTCGTTGCCGGCGCTGGCAGCCGTCAATGGAGTGGCGCCATTTATTTCATCGGTCAGCACGCCGCAGCGAAACCACACGTTCACGACGCGTGTAGATCATGAATGGACCGGCCGGCATGACAGCTCATTTCTGTTCCAGTTTGGCCGCTTGAAGAATCTGCGACAATTTGGCGGCGGGGATCGTTTGGCCGAGGCGCTGATCGGCAAGACGCGTAACACTGAGGCGCTCGCTTATTCTGATAATTTCGTACTTTCAGCAAAGGCCGTGGCGCAAACTCGCCTGCAATTATCCCGCCTGACGCCGGCAGTGGCAGCCGTGGGCGGCACCCAAAGGCCGGTGGTGCTAATCACAATTAAAGATTCCGACGCGTTGAATTCGGGGACGCTCATCGCCGGAACGTCGACGACTGGTGCTACCGATCGGCGCGAGGGTCGATTTCAGTTTCAGGAGATCTTTGCTTACGTTCACGCGGCGCATTCGTTGAAGTTCGGTGGCGACCTTCAGCGAATTAAATCAACGTTCATCGATCTGTCGGATGCGAGGGGAACCTGGAACTTTGACAGCGCGGGCGATTTCCTGGCCAACATCCCCAGTCGTTTCCGGCAAAACTTTC